>JAJDNV010000243.1 GCA_022340545.1 Acidobacteriota bacterium
GTGGCGGGACTGCTCGATGGTCATCCCCACGTCGCCTCGTGGCGGCAGGGCCAGTCCACCGAGGGTGGCGGCGGGGCGACGATCGTGGAGCTGAAGGACTGACGATGGCGTTCCCCGAGGGCTTCGTCGAGGAGGTGCGGCGGGCGGCCGACATCGTGAAGGTGATCTCCGACCACGTGGCGCTCAAGAAGATGGGGACGTCGTGGAAGGGCTTGTGCCCCTTCCACGAAGAGAAGACCCCTTCGTTCAACGTCCGCCAGGAGCCCGCGGTCTTCCACTGCTTCGGCTGCGGCGAGGGGGGCGACGTCTTCAAGTTCCTGATGCTGCGCGAGCGCATGAGCTTCCCGGAGACTCTGGAGACCCTCGCCCGGCGCTTCGGGGTGCCGATCCCGGAGGGACGACGCTTCGAGCCCGGGCCCGACCGCAAGGAGCGCGAGGCGCTGCTGGCCCTGATGGAGGCCGCGGCCCAACACTTCGAGAAGACGTTGGAGACGGCCCCGGGCGCCAGCGCCCGCGAGTACCTGCTCGGGCGCGGCTTCCAGAAGGAGACGCTGAAGCGCATCCGCGCCGGGGCCGCCCGCGACAGCTGGGACGATCTGCTCGGGGCACTCCGCGGGCGTCACTCCGTGGCCGCACTTCAGAAGGCGGGCCTCGTCCTCGCCCGCAAGGGGGGGGACGGACACTACGACCGCTTCCGCAACCGCGCGGTCTTCCCGATCCTCGACGAATCGGGGAAGGTCGTGGCCTTCGGGGCCCGGAGCCTCGACGGCTCCGAGCCGAAGTACCTGAACTCACCCGAGAGCCCGGTCTACCACAAGGGGCGGGTGCTCTACGGCCTCTCGTGGGCACGGGATGCCATCCGGCGCGAGCGCCGGGTCGTGCTGATGGAGGGCTACCTCGACGTGGCCCGGGCGCTCGAGGAGGGGATCGAGGAGGCGGTCGCGACGTGCGGCACCGCCCTCACCGCCTCCCACGGCCGGCTGCTGCGCCGGTTCGCCGACACCGTCTGCGTGAACTTCGACCAGGACGAGGCGGGGCAGCGGGCGGCCAGCAAGAGCATCGAGGTGCTCCTCGGGGAGGGCCTGCGCGTTCGCGTCGTGGAGCTGCCGGAGGGGCACGATCCCGACAGCTTCCTCAAGGCCGAGGGCGGCGATGCGTACCGTCGGCGGGTCGAGGAGGCTCCGGAGGCCTTCGAGTGGCTGATGCGCCAGGCGGAGCGGGCGCACGACCTCGGGTCCCCGGAGGGCAAGGCCGGGTTCTTCTCCGCGCTCCTGCCCGCGCTCGTGCGGGTCGACAACGCGGTGGAGCGCTCGGCCTGGCTCGCACGGGCGGTGGAGCGGGGCGGGCTGGACGAGGCGGCGGCGCGCGAGGAGCTTCGCCGGGCCCTCGGCGGGCGCGGGACCGGGGCCACGGCGGTGGCCGAGGCGGCACGCCGGGCGCCGGCACGACAGGCGCTGGCGCTCATGCCCGCGGAGCGGTGGCTCCTCGCGCTCATCGTGCTGGGTGCGGAGGGCGTCGACGAGGCGCTGGCCGAGCTCGGAGAGGCGGACCTGGACGGGCTACGGGCGGCCCCGCTCCTCCGGGCGGCCAAGGCGCTCTGGCGCCGCGGGGAGCCGGTCACGATGCCCGCGCTCGCCGGCGAGACCGACGACGAGGACGCGCGCCGCCTGCTGTCCGAGATCGCGGTCGAGGGGGCCCCGAAGGAGGGGCTCGCGGCCCAGGATTGTGTGAGGGAGATCCGACGCCAGCCGCTGCGGGCGCGCATGGCGGAGATCCAGAAGAGCCTGCAGGGGGCGCAGGGAGAGACGCTCGAGGCGCTTCTCACCGAGAAGACCCGCCTCGTGCGGCAGATGACGAGCTTGTAGAGGACTCAAGCAGGGAGCAGACGAAGGGCAATGGCGCTTTCGATCGAAGAGAGATACGACGAGGTCCGGCAGCTCATCACGATGGGCAAGGAGAAGGGTTACCTCCTCTACGAGGAGGTCAACGACATGCTGCCGGGCGACATCAGCTCCTCCAGCGAGCTCGACGACATCTTCTCTATGTTCGGCTCGATGGGCATCGAGGTGGTGGACTCCGAGCACCGCATGCGGGAGAAGCAGGACGAAGAGGGCGCGGAGCTCGACCTCACCCCGGGCACGCTGGACAAGACCAACGACCCCGTGCGCATGTACCTGCGGGAGATGGGCACAGTGCCCCTCCTGACCCGCGAGGGCGAGGTCGAGATCGCCATGCGGATCGAGCGGGGCAAGAACGGCGTGCTGCGGGCCATCGCCCGCACGAGCATGGCCACCCACGAGGTGGCGGCCCTCGGGGAGCGGCTGCGGGCGCGTGAGATCAACGTGCGGGACGCCGTCATCTACAACGAGGAGGAGGTCACCCAGGAGAAGCTCGATGCCAAGATCCGCCAGACCCTGAAGCTCATGGGGAAGGCGGCCGACGCCCACCACGACTTTCTCGCCTACCGCCGCCACTTCATGAAGCTGGACAGGAAGTCGCGGCGGTACGTGAAGAGCAAGTGGCGGCTGGGGCGCCTCCGCATCAAGGCCTCCAAGACCCTCCGGAAGATCGAGTTCTCCGAGGCCTTCAAGCGCCGGCTCAGCGAGCGGCTGCGTGAGGGCGTGGACCGGGTGGAAAGGGCCCAGGAGAAGATCGCCCGCCTGGAGCCGAAGCTGAAGCGTGACGTCAGCGACGAGTACAAGAAGCAGATCCGGCACATGATCCGGGAGCAGAAGCACGCCCTGGCCGCGGTGCAGGAGGAGTTCGACGCGCGCCCTCAGGACATCCTGCGGACCCTGGATCGGGTGGTCCACGGGGAGATCCAGGCTGAGCGGGCCAAGAAGGAGCTGGTCGAGGCCAACCTCCGTCTCGTGGTCTCGATCGCCAAGAAGTACACCAACCGCGGGCTCCAGTTCCTGGACCTCATCCAGGAAGGCAACATCGGGCTGATGAAGGCGGTGGACAAGTTCGAGTACAAGCGCGGCTACAAGTTCTCGACCTACGCGACGTGGTGGATCCGCCAGGCCATCACCCGCGCCATCGCCGACCAGGCGCGCACCATCCGCATCCCGGTGCACATGATCGAGACGATCAACAAGCTCATCCGGACGAGCCGGGCGCTGGTGCAGGAGCTGGGGCGCGAGCCGACATCCGAGGAGATCGCCAAGCGGATGGACATCCCGGTGAGCAAGGTCCGGAAGGTCCTCAAGATCGCCCAGGAGCCGATCTCGCTGGAGACCCCGATCGGCGAAGAGGAGGACTCGCATCTCGGTGACTTCATCGAGGACCGCACCGCGGTCTCGCCCGCCGAGAACGTGATCAACCTCAACCTCAAGGAGCAGACCGAGGCGCTGCTCAAGACGCTGACGCCTCGCGAGGAGAGGGTCATCAAGATGCGGTTCGGCATCGGCGACGGCTCCGAGCACACGCTCGAGGAGGTCGGCCAGAGCTTCCAGGTCACCCGCGAGCGCATTCGCCAGATCGAGGCCAAGGCGCTGCGGAAGCTTCGCCACCCCTCGCGGAGTCGGAAGCTCAAGGCCTTCCTGGAGGGCAGCCGGATCTAGATCCCGCGCCTGCGGCGTCGG
Source organism: Acidobacteriota bacterium (assembly GCA_022340545.1). Classification (GTDB taxonomy): domain Bacteria; phylum Acidobacteriota; class Vicinamibacteria; order Fen-336; family Fen-336; genus JAJDNS01. The sequence continues at coordinate 3,585 of JAJDNV010000243.1, forward strand.
CTCTTCCGGCGCCGCCGCGAGCTACTGGACCTCACCCGCTTCGCCGTGGACAGCCGCGCACGCGTCGAGGTGAGCCTCGGCGACGGTCTGATGTGCCGCTGGAGGCAGTCTCTCGCCGGCGGAAACATGAAACTCGATTTCAGGTGACTCGGTCCGGACACAGTCACCTGAAGCTGGACTCCAGTTTCATGTTGGTCGGGTATGGGGGTGGGGGGTCAATGAATGATCGGCCCTCCTACTCGAACACGTACCCGAGGGCCTTCAGCTCCTCGAGGGTCTCCGGGGCGATCTCCTGCGAGGGGAGGTCCTTCCGCAGGTCCCGGTCCCTCCATATCGTGATCTGCGCGGTCAGGGCCTCGACGCGATCCGGGTGGTCGGCGGCCACGTTCCGCTGCTCGCGGGGGTCCGCGGCGAGATCGTAGAGCTCGACCGGCGCGATGGGGTAGGCACCCCCCGGGGCTCCCGGGGTGTAGTTTTCCGGGTTGAAGATGAGACGCCAGCCGTCCGCCCGGACGCCGTAGATCCGCCCGTTGGTCTCCGAGAAGAGCGGGCGCGGCCCCGGTGCCGAGGCGAGCGCACCCCCGGGGAGGAGATCCCGACCCTGGAAGCTCGTGAATGCGGGCAGACCCACGAGAGAGAGGATCGTCGGCGCGAGGTCGACCAGGCTCGCCGGCTGATCGGTCTCGACCCCCTCGGGCAGGATCCCCGGCAACGACAGGATCAGGGGGACATCGAGAGACGAGTCATACATCGAGGGGGAGTGGAAGAAGTACTGGTTGTGCTCGTAAAGGTCTTCCCCGTGGTCGGCCGAGAAGACGACCAGGGTCGACGTCTCGAGGTCGAGGGCGCGGAGGGTGTCGAGGACCTGGCCCAGGAGCTCGTCCACCCGGCCGACCTCGCCGTCGTAGCGCCCCACGACGTGGGCCACGTCCGCCTCGGCCAGTGGCCGACCGGCCTGCCGGATGCGGACCAGCTCGTCGAGCTCGCCGCGAACGGTCGAGGGACCGGGCGGGACGAACGCGGTGTCCCAGGGCGCGGGCGGGTTGTAGCCCGCGTGGGGACCGATCAGGTGAAGCCAGAGGAAGAACGGCCGGTCCTTCTCGAGGCGAAGCTGCTCGATCGCCGTCCGGGTCGCGTCGAGGTCGTCGCCGGCCTGATCCCCCGCCCGCGCCCCGGAGACACGGGCGAAGCCGGGGTGTCGTGCCCGCTTCATGTTCGACAGGAAGGCGGAGGTGCTGTAGTTGCGAGAATGGAGGAGCTCGGCCAGGGTCACCATCCCCGGCGGCATGTCGTGCCCGTTCCAGACCACACCGTGCGCGCTCGGGTAGAGGGAGGTGTGCAGCGACGTCAGCGCCGGCCAGGTCGCGCTCTGCGGGGTCTCCGCCTCGCGAAAGAGGAGCCCCCGGCGGGCCAGCCGGTCGATGTTCGGGCTCGTCGGGCGGGCGTAGCCATAGGCGCCGAGGTGGTCGGCCCGCAGCGTGTCGACGGTGAGGAGGAGGACGTTCAGGACCCCCTCCGGGCGCCGGCCGGAGATGACGGGGACGCTCCAACGGACCGCGTCGCTCCAGGTGCGCTTCCCCTCGCTGGACGAGCAGTCGACGCTCAGACTCAGCTGCACGTCCTGGTCCCGCCACGGGTCGAGGTCCACGATGTAGGGCTCCCACGGCCCGCGGGGTGCCACATGGCGCTCGACCACCGCGACCGGCTCGGAGGCGCCCGCCTCGCCGACCCCGACGCGCACGTCGCAGGCGAGACCCGGCGGCTCGTCCCGAATCGAGCGGGTGAAGGACAGGTGGGTCTCCAGCCGACCACCGGCGGGGACCCGGACCGGCCACGAGAGGATCGACGGCACCGGGGCCGGGATGGCCCGTCGCTTCGTGAGGAAGCCGTCCCCGAGGAGCTCGGACCGGCCGACGAGCGGCTCCAGCCGAATGAGCGTCGGGCCATCCGACCGGGGTGGCGGCTCACGTCGACACGCCCCGGCGGCGCCGACGCCGGCCGCGAGGGCGAGCACGCTGATGCGGCGCGCGAGGAGTCTGCTCATACGGGTGTCCCCAAACGTGTATCATGCCCGCGCCGGCCGGACCCCGCAAACGGGTGCTCCGCGGGACTTTTTGGCGGATCGGGGCTACGCTATCCGGCGGGCCTGTAGTTCAGTTGGTTAGAACGGCCGGCTCATAACCGGTTCGTCGAAGGTTCGAGTCCTTCCAGGCCCACGACAGCCCGCCTCCCCGCCGCCGCCACCGGCGGTGCTAGAATCGGTCGCACTTTGCGGTCTTCCCGAACATGAATCCCGACCTCGAGAAGCTCATCAATCTCCACCGAGCCGAGAGCGAGCTGAAGCGCCTGGACTCCGAGCTCGCCGAGGTCCCCCGCCTCCGGGGCGAGCTGGACGAGCGAGTGGCCGTCGATCGTGGACGCCTCGAGACGGCCCGCAAGGACCTCGAGACGTCGCAGAAGAGCCGCCGTCAGCACGAGGCGGAGGTCCAGGACCTCGAGACGAAGCGCTCGAAGTACAAGGGGCAGCTCATGGAGGTGAAGACCAACAAGGAGTACACCGCCATGCTCCACGAGATCGAGACGGTGGAGCGCGAGATCCGATCGCGCGAGGACCGGATCCTCGAGGAGATGGAGAAGGCGGAGACGCTCACCCAGGAGGTGGCACGCGAGGAGGAGGCCTTTCGCTCGGTGGAGAAGGTGGCGAAGGGCGAGGCGGCGGAGCTCGACGCCCGCAAGGCGCGCCTCGAGAAGGAGCACGAGCAGGTGGCCGCGGAGCGGGACCGTGTTGCGGCCACGATCCCGGAGGAGGAGCTGCGGCTGTATCAACGCGTGGCGAAGCTGCGGGGCAGCGGGATGGCGGAGGCTCGTGACGGGATGTGCCAGACCTGCCATGTGAAGCTGCGACCGCAGATGTGGGTCGAGATCCGCCAGAACGAGACCCTCTTCCAGTGCGCGGCCTGCAATCGCATCCTCTACTACGAGCCGCCGCCCCCGACCGTCGTCATCGATCCGTGAGCGCCGCGGAGACCATCCACATCCACGTCGACGGGGCGAGCCGGGGAAACCCGGGGGAAGCGGGCTTCGGCGTGCACGTCGCCGCTCCAGACGGCCGGACGGTGGCCGAGCTCTACGGGCATCTTGGCCGCGCCACCAACAACGTCGCCGAGTACCAGGGTTTGCTCCACGCCCTGCGCTGGGCCCTGGCGCACGGGACCGGGAGCGTGGAGATCTTCTCGGATTCCGAGCTGCTGGTGCGGCAGATGGCCGGACGCTACCGGGTCAAGAACCCGAGGCTGCAGCCGCTCCACCGGGAGGCCTGCGAGCTGGTGGGCCGTCTTGGACACGTGCGCATCCAGCACGTCCGACGCGAGGAGAACCGGGAGGCCGACGCCCTCGCCAACCGCGCCCTGGACGAGCGCGCGTCGAAGCTCGACTGATCTCCTGACGGCACGCGAGCCACGAAAGGAAGGCCGTCGCAGCCCCGGACGCGCAGACGAAGTCGTGTCCATCAGGGGAGCGCGTGGTCAGGGGCTCGGCGGGCGGGGCCCCGACGAGGACCCTGCTCCACTTCGAAGCTGCCGGGCCCGCAGACGGGGTGCACGCCGAGACCCCCGCTGGCCTCCGCGCGCCGACGGGAGACACGACTTCGGTGACACACCGGAGACCCGCAAGACCGAATCTCGCCAGCCCCCGGGGGACCAGGGGCTACGCGCGGTAGCCCACGAAGCTGATCATCCGTCCGGTGCCGGGGCCGTCGCGGCGGTAGGAATAGTAGAGGTCGGGGTGGCAGGCGGTGCACTCGTCGACGTGGTGGATCCGCTCGGCGGCAACGCCGGCACGACGGAGCTGGCGGGTGTTGGCGGCCCGAACGTCGAGGTGGGGCCGACCCCGGGGACCGGCTCGGAAGAAGTCCTCCCCCTCGGGGCCGAAGGCGTCACGCAGCTCCTCGCCGACCTCGTAGCAGCAGGGCCCGATGCCCGGCCCGAGGGCCGCTACGAGGTCGTCGGGACGGGAGCCCCGGGCGAGCAGCGCCTCCACCGCCCGCGTCACCACGAAGGCCACGGTCCCGCGCCAGCCGGCGTGGACCGCGGCGGCGACACGGCGGACCGGGTCCACGAGGAGGACGGGCAGGCAGTCCGCGGTCGCGACGCCGACGAGGACGCCGCGTTCGCCCGAGACGGCGGCGTCCGCCTCCGGCGTCCCTTCCCAGGGAGCGTCGAGCACCGTCGCGCCGTGCACCTGCCGCATCAGGAAGAGCCGGCCGCTCCGGTCGAGGGCGGCGCGGACCCGGGCCCGCCCCTCCTCCCGGCTCTCGCCCGGCTCCGATCGCCCTCGCTGCTCGAAGCCGTGAACGAGCCCGGGGAGGGCGGAGAGCGCGGGGACCGTAGCGAAGAGGACACCCATCCTCCGATCTTACTTGCGGTCCGCGGCGGGCTACACTAGTCCTGTTTCCCGCAACGGAGACCGGCGGGGCCACTGCTGCCCGCGCCGCCGGGGCTCCTCGCATCAGCGCTCGGTGGCTGCCGTCCTGTCCCGTGATTGAGACCCGCGCCGGAGAGAACGGAGTCGTCGCCAGCGCGTTCGCCCTGGTGGAGATCGCCGAGGTGGAGCGTCTCCGGGCGGCGGGCGGCCCGCCCGCGTTCACCGCGGAGGAGGAGGCCTACGCGGGGGCGCGCCGTGACCCGGAACGACGTCTGGCCGCCCGCCTCGCCGCCAAGCGGGCCGCGTGCCGCCTCCTGGGCGACGACACCCTCCTCGGCGAGGTCGAGGTCGTCCGCGGCCGCTACGGGCCGCCGGCCCTGCGGCTGTCCGAGCGCGCCCGGGCCCGGATGTCCGCGCTCGGGGCGGCCCAGGCCCTCGTGAGCCTCACCCACGAGCGTCGGCACGCCGCGGCCGTGGTTCTCCTCGTGCGCGAGGGCAGTTGAGCCGGCGGGGTCTCGCCCTTCGTCTCGGCGGCCTCGCCGTCGTCGCGGCCGGGGCCGGGCTCGTCTACTTCGCCTACGTCCCGGCTGGCGACGCCGACCCGCACCCGTTCAACCACGATCGCAATGCGGTCTGGCTCGAGCACCGCTGGCTCGAGCGCCCGCACCCGGAGCCGGAGATGGAGGCCCTGCTCGAGAAGCTGCACCGGCGCGGGATCGCCTACGTCTACCCCCACCTGATCCCCTTCGATGGGGAGGGCACGCTGTCGCCGCACGATCGCGAGCAGATGCGGGTCTTCCTCGCCGTGGCCCGCCGAGTGGCCCCCGACGTGAAGGTCCTGCCCTGGGTCGGCGGCCTGCGCGTGGGATACAAACGCCAGAGGCCGGGAACCGTGAGCCTCCCCGACCTGACCCAGCGGCAGCGGATCGTGGCCGAGGTCCGAGGGCTCATCGACGAGGGCTTCGACGGCATCCACCTGAACATCGAGCCGATCAACGACGGGAACGTGGAGTACCTGGCCCTCCTGCGCGCCCTGCGGACCGCGGTGGGACCCGGACACGTCCTCTCCCTCGCCGCGACCCGGCCGAGCCCGGTGCACATCCCCCTCGCTCCGAACTTCGTGTGGAGCCCCGAGTACTACGCCCGGGTGGCGGCGGTGGCCGACCAGATCGTCATCATGGCCTACGACACCGCGATCCCCACCCCGCCCCTCTACCGGAGGTATGTCGCCTGGGCCACCGCCTCGGTGGCGGGCGCGCTCGTGGCGTCCGGCTCGGACGCCCGCGTGTTGATGGGGGTGCCCACCTACGAGGACTACGGTTTCATGCACCGCTCCGGCGTGGAGACGCTCGACAACGCGCTGCTCGGGGTCGTGGCCGGCCTGCGCGGTCTGGGCGCGGGCGGCACGTTCGAGGGCGTCGCGCTCTACGCGGAGTGGACGACCGACCCGGCGGACTGGGAGGTCTACGAACGGGTCTGGCGCAATCAGGCCGATCCGGACTGAGCCGAGCCGAGCTTCTCGTAGAGCGGCAGCTGGTCGCGGCCCTTCCACTTGTCGGGCAGGCGGTAGAAGGGGTTGGGGGTCTCGACGCAGACCCCGCAGCGGATGCAGCCCTGGATCTCCGGGCAGTGGGGCGAGAGCTTTTCCTCACGGCTGCGCACGAGCTCCTTCCAGAAGTAGTCCCGGGCGACGCCGTTGTCGACGACGTCCCAGGGCAGCACCTCGTCCCGCGCGCGCTCGCGGAAGAGATAGAAGGACGGGTCGAGCCCCGCCTCGCGCACCGCGCGCTTGAAGTCCATGCGTTCCCCGACCGCGATCTCGAGCGCGCCGGCCACTCTCCGGTCGGCGAGAGCGAGGATCGACTGCGCCACCCCAGTCCGCGCGCTCTTGCAGATCGCGTTCACGTTGGGCATCCGGGCGAAGGCCTTGCGCAGGTACTGGAGCTTGCGGTCGGTCTCCTTGGGGTTCTCCATGGGGAGCCACTGGTAGGGCGTCCCGGGCTTGGGAACAAAGGGGTTGATCGAGGGGTGGAGGCGCCCGATCCGGCCCCGACCCCGCGCGACCGTCAGCATCCGCTCGCGGATCCCCTCGGTGAGGTCGACGATGGCCTCGACGTCGGCGTGCTCCTCGAAGGGCAGACCGACCATGTAGTAGAGCTTCAGGTTCTGGATCCCGTTCTCGAAGATCCAGGTGGCCTTGTCGAGGATGTCGGCGTTGGTGAACTGCTTGTTGAGGATCCGCCGCATGCGGTCGGAGCCGCACTCCGGGGCGAGGGTGAGACCCTGGACCCCGGTGTCGGCAAGCTTGAAGACGAAGTCGGGGGTCAGGTCATCGAGCCGCAGCGAGGCCACCGAGACCTCGTAGTCCATCCCCGCGAGATCGTCCACGATCCCCTCGATCTCGGGGTGGTCGCACACCGCGGTCGAGACGAGACCGATCTTGCCGGTGAAGCGCCTCACCTCGCGGGCCCGGCCCACGAGCTCGGCGCGGGTGAAGCCGCGAACGGGAAGGTAGTTGTATCCGGCCCAGCAGAAGCGGCACATGCAGGGACAGCCGCGGGAGATCTCCACCATGTACTTGAGGGACATCTCGGTGTGGGGGGTGAGGATCACCGACTGCGGGAAGCCCATCGTCCCCGGCCACCCGCGTTGCCGGACCACGGGGCCGGGGCCGTCGTACGCGGCGACCGTCCCGTCCGCGTGGTAGCGCACCTCGTACCTCGAGGGCACGTAGAAGCCTTCACGGTGACCCAGAGACTCGATCCCCTGGCGAGGGTCGGACGCCCCGAGGAGGGCGTCCATCATCCGCGGCACCAGGGCCTCGCCCTCGCCGACCGCGACGAGGTCGGCGAACGCCGCGAGCGGCTCGGGGTTCAGGAAGAGCGCCGAGCCCCCGAGGATGACCAGCGGATCGCGGGGGCCGCGGTCCCGCGCCCGCAGCGGGATGCCGGCGAGGCGCAGGACCTTCAGGACGTGCAGGTAGTCGTTCTCGAAGGAGACCGAGAAGGCCACGGCGTCGAAGTCCCGGAGCGGGGTGTCCGTCTCGAAGCTCGTGAGTGGCCGGCCGGTCCGCTCGAGCTTGGCGGTGTCGCCATCCTCGGGAAGGAAGGCACGCTCGCACCGGACGTCGGGGAGGAGGTTGAGCATCCGGTACACGCTCTGGAACCCGAGGTTCGACATCCCGACGTAGTAGAGGTTGGGGTACACGAGGGCGACCCGGAAGGAGCCGGAGAGGGGAAGATCCTCCAGCCACACCTCGGCCTCGCGGAGGGACGAGCGCGTGGGGGGGCGCCGGGGCATCACCCGCCTCAGAACGGCCAGGGCGCGGTCTTGATCAGACCGCTCTCGAGGATTGCGTCCATGTCGCTGTCGCGGGCGAGCAGCGCGCAGTCCGCGTCCTCGGCGATCATGGCAATGATGCAGTCCACGGTCGAGCGGACGGTCACGCCCTTTTGGCGAAGCGAGCGGTAGAGCTTCGCGGCGCGCAGGTACACGTCAATGCCCGAAGCCTCCAGGAAAGACAGATCCTCGAAGGACCGCTGGATCGCCGCTCGCTCCCGGGCACGACGCAAGCCCTGGAAGACCTCGGCGACCACGATGCCGCAGGTGCAGACCTCCTCGTCGCCCTCGAGCAAGTCGGCGAGGGCATCCGCGGCGGGCGACGGAAAGCCGTTCAGGAAATCCACCCAGGCCGACGTGTCGACGAGGACCCTCACCGAACGGAGCTCTTCCGTTCCCGCAGCTCCCCGAGGTCGCCCTCCCAGCGAACCCGTCCCCGGAACTTCAAGAGCCGACGGATCCGGCGGCGCCGGGCATACTCCCGGAGCGCTTCGTTGATGACCGCCGTCTTGGTCTTCCCCGGGGCGGCCTTCATGGCGCCGTCGAGCGCCATGTCGTCGATGTTGAGTGTCGTCCTCACCCCAACCCCCTCATGCAGATCATAGCAGGATGCGATCTGCATCGACCAGTCGCGGCGCGGATGGGAGGCGTGGGCCTGCCTGGGCCCTACGACTGGGGCGCGTCCGAGGGGTCCCTCGAGACCCGGTAGGCGGGCCGGCCTTCGTTCGGCAGGCGGTCGCGCACCCCCGCGGGGAGGGACCCCACCCCCTCCCAGTTTTCGAAGTCGACGTCGTCCTCCACCTCGAGCCAGCGCGGCCGAGCCCGACCGCGGACATAACTCGCGGGAAGGAACGGCATGGGCAGACCGAGCGGGCGCAGGTCCTCGAGATCGATGTCCGGAAGGATCGAGGGAAGCTCGAAGCGCAGGCCCGGAAAGTAGATGCGCACCCCGGCCAGCGACCGGCCGGCATCACGTCCCGAGACCGGGCCCGGAGACGAGACCCAGTAGGCGAACGCCTCGGGTCGGTGAATGCCATGGTGGCGCACCCAGACGCCGTCGAGGGAGTGCACGAGGAAGAGCTCGTAGGGCGCGGGCGGTCCGGGGACGTGCAGGTGGGCCACCTCGAAGGAGTAGTGCTCGGCCACGAGGATCTCGACACCCTTCGCGGAGGCCGACTGGTAGCGGACGGCGAGCACGCGCCGGAGGCGGCCGTCGATCTCGACGTCGGTCACGCGGAACTTTCGGCTCTTGGCCCCCGTGCGTGTCTTCCCGCTGACCCTCTGCTGCAGGTCGTACCGCACGCAGACTCGGCCGCGTCCCATCCTCACGCGCTGCAGCCTCGCGACGGGGAACAGGAGGGGCTCTACGAACTCCGCGGCGACGCGCGCCAGCGGTCCCGGTCCCGTCTCGTAGACATGATCCCGATCGTCGGCGAAGCGAAACAGGTAGTGGTAGAGGTTGGGAAGCGACACCCGGGCCAGTCGATGGGCCGTGTCGCGGGCCTGGCGGCTGTCGGGATCCCCGAAAGCGCCCTGATGAAGACGGGCATCGATGGCGGCGATCTTGGCCGTGTTCTCCTGGGCGAGGGTGGTCGCCGCGGCGAGCAGATCGCCCTCCGACAGCGTGACGACGTCCGTGTCGGCCGGCAGTCGGCACAGGGGGCAAGTCCCCTCCGCGGCGGCCTCGGGCGGCCGGCTCGCCAGGAGAAGAAGGATCATCGCTCCAGCTTCAGCAACACGGCCTGGGTTTCTCATGGCCCGCTCCTCAGATTCCGAAGGCTCTTCCGAGCCGTCGCGTCGTCGGTTCGAGAGCGCGGGGACCGTCGCCATGCTCGCCGGGTCGACGGTCTCGAACCCGCCCGAGGCGAGACCCGGCCCCCATGGCCTCTGCCCACCTGGGCCTGAGCTCGGCGACGAGGACGCAGGCCCCCACCGTCGCCGGGGCGTGGACGAGGAGAACGCGGTACACGAGCGTGAACGGACCCAGGAGCCCGCCGGGCAGGACCACCGCCATGAGCGTCCCGGTGGCCAGCTCGGCGATCCCGCTGCCCCCCGGAGTGGGGGCCACGTAGAGAACGAGATGCAGGAGCGCCTGCACCGCGAGGGTGGTGCCATAGGCGCCGTCCGCACCCAGCCCGCGCATCACCAGCCAGGCCAGGGTGAACTTGTTCAGGTACAGCAGGAGGGTGAGGAGGAGCGCGCTCAGAGGCAGCAACGGATCCTCGCGAACGAATCGCGCGCAGGTGGCGCGGTAGCGGTCCGCGCTCCCGGCCAGGAGCTGCCCGGCCCGGGCCAACGCGCGGGCCCAGGCGACGGGGACCTTCTCCAGGCGCGTCGCCCCTCGCCCCAGGATCCGGGCGCAGGTGTCGGGCCGACCGAGGGCCAGCAGGATGAGCCCAAGGCCGGCGAGAAGCACCGCTCCGCCCCAGCGCACGAGGTGGGTCGCCATCCCCGCGGGAACGCGGTCGCCGAGGGCCCAGGCGGCGGTCCCCCCCGCCATCAGGAAGACGACGAGGGTGCAGAGGAGGTTGACGGCGAGAAAGGCCAGGGCGTCCGGCACCGCGACCCCGCCCCGGTGGAGGACGAACACCTGGGCCGGGCCTCCTCCCGTCTGGGACGGGGTGACCGCGCCGACGAAGCGGTTCGCGAGGTCGGCGCGAATCGGAAGCCAGAGCGAGGTGCCGGGACGGATCTTCCGGATGAACACGTGGTAGCGCAGCGCACCGATGACGATGTCCAGAACCGCGCTGGCCACGGCGAGGAGCAGGAACCCCCCGTGCAGGCTCGGCGGGACCCAGCCGCCGGCGTCACGGGTGCTGAAGGTGAACAGCACCAGGAGTCCGGCGCCGGTCAGGGCGACGAAGGCCGCCAGGCCCTTCGCGACCGCCCCTACGCGCGGGGGCTCGCGGTGCCCGCGGGACGGGTCCCCGATCACGACGCACCCGCTCTCTCGACGGGTGCCGTCCGCCGGTGGTGCTGGAGGGCCTGGTGCATGAACGCCCCGAGGCGCGTGCGGAGGTTCGTTTCTTCCTGACCGTCGAACACGACGTCGAGCCACGGGATGCGGTCCCGCGCCTCGCGAAGCACCGGGGCCATGGAGGCCACGACGGTGCCGGGCATGCACGAGAAGGGCAGCACGTTGATGATCCCGGCCAGGCCGTGGCGGGCGACGTCCAGGGCGCGGCCCATCGTGAGCACCGCCTCGGTACCCAGGTCCGGCTCGTACCAGGGGCGGAGCATCTTCATCGCCTCGCCGACCGGGGCTTCAGGCGGGTGGCGGAGCGCGCCCTTCAGGGCCCGGGTCAGGCGCGCCTCGATCCGGTGCTGATAGAGATCGGTCAGGAGGGCGCCGAGGGAGTCGTGGTAGTGACCGAGGCGGGACGCCTGCTGCCGGCGTCGCCAGTTCACGTAGTAGAGCCAGTCCGCGAACGTCCCCAGGAGGACCTCTCCTCCGGCCTTCTCCACGGTCCGGACGAGCTGGAGGTTGCTCTCCGCGTTGAGCATGACGTACAGCTCGCCGAGGATCGCCACGCGCGGCCGGGTCCCCCGACCCTCCAGCTTCACCGAGCTGAAGCGGTCGGCGGCGTCCCGGAGCGCCCGCGCGAGGGCACGGACGCCTCGCTCCTCGAAGGCGTCGACGACGCCCTCCAGGCTTGTGTGGTACGCACGGTCGCAGTCGCCGTGTGTCACCTCGTAGGGCCGGGTCTCGTGCAGCAGCTTCGCGAGAAGGTCGACGGCAACGATCGCCTGCCACGACCGCTGCCGGAGCCGGCGGGGATCCTCCCCGAAGAGTGCATAGGAGTCATCGGTCGTGGGAGAGACGATCTCCACGGGGCCCACGCCCTGGCCCGCCAGGACCATCTGGAGAAGGACGCGGTACTGTCCGAAGCGGCAGGGCCCGGGCCCGGTAGGCATGAAGAAAGCGGCCGCGGACCGGTCGAAGCCGGGCTCACGGCACTTGCGGAGGATGTCGCCGACGCAGAAGAAGCAGGGAAGGCACTCTCGCCCGCGGCAGAGGCTCAGCCCGAGGGTCATGGACTCGCGGTCCGGCGGGGGCAGGGCCTCGGCCGGCACCCCCAGGCTCCGCATCGCCGCCGCGATCGCCAGCGCGTGGTCGGAGAGGCGGGGCAGGTAGACCGTACGGGACGTCGTGCCGGGGCCGCTCATCGCCGTGCCTCCCGGGCCGAGGTCAGGCTGTCCAGGAAGGCCTCGCAGCGTGTGACGATCCCGGCTTCGGCGGTGTGGTCGTCCAGCTCGAGCTCGAGGAAGGGCTTGCCGTTCATGACGCGCCGGAAGTAAGTGAGCAGGAACGAGTCGGGACCGCAGTGGAAGCTCGTCAGGTAGATGCAGTGAAGGCGCGGCTCGGCGGCCGCGATGCGGGCGGTCCCGAGGATCTCCTGGCCGCTCCGCCAGTACATGTCCGGGTGCGCCGACCCCAGGTCGACCCGACCGCCGGCCAGGAGATCGACGGGGATCGGCAGCGCACCCAGCTTCCGGAGCTTCCCGGGCAGGTCCTGGCACACGCCGGGGTCGCACGTGTTGTACGGACGGCCCACCACGACCACCGCGGGGGGGCCGTCTTCGGTCAGCTCTCTCAGCACCTGCTCCCCGCGCGTGCGCAACGCCTCGGAGAAGGCCCGCTGGGCCTCGTCCCCACGAGCGGCGGCGGCCAGGACCTTCCGCAGCGAGACCCCCAGACGTCGGGCCACGACCCTCAGCTCGTGAGGACGCGTCCGGCGCTCGGCCAGGGAGAGCGGAAACGCCAGGATCCTCGCCCCTCGTCTCTCGATCTCGAGCCGTGCCCCGACCATGTAGCCAGCCGCGGGGATGAGGGGGCAGTAGTGGCTGTGGGGCTGCCCGGGAGCCGGATCCTCCCGATCGAGGACGGCGGGGAGAAAGACGTCATCGACGTCTTTCTCCAGGAGGTCGAGGACGTGTCCGCTGACCAGCTTGACCGGAAAGCACGTCTCGGAGGTGGCCGCGTGCGCGGTCCGGCGGACGATGTGTGGGTTGGTCTCGTCGGACAGCACCACGTCCATGTCGAGGTGCCGGAAGAACGCCCGCCAGAAGGGAAAGAGGTCGTGAAAGGTCAGCACACGGGGGATGCCGATGCGCCGGCGTCGGGGTGAGCGGGGGCCCGGGGCCTCGTAGTCTCCGTAGAGGAGCGCCCGGCGCTCGGCGAACAGGTCGGGGATCGTCTCCCGACGTCCTTGCCGAGCGCCCCCGGGCTCCTTCCTCTCGAAGCGCTCGCAGCGCGCGCCGAAGAAGAGGGGACGGTCGGCGGAGACGGTCACCTTCTGGACCTCGCAAAGGTTGGGGCAGGCCCGGCACACGAAGCTGCGGGTGGCGTGGGGTCGGTCGGCGACGTCGAAGCCGCGGAACCTCGTCGGCTCGCCCGGACGGGCCGCCCGCGCCTCGCGGGCGAGGATCGCCGCGCCGATGGCCCCCGTCACGTCGTGGTGGGGAGGCACCGTCAGGCGGCGACCGAGCAGTCCTTCGAAGGCGCTCACGACGGCGGCGTTGTGGGCCACCCCACCCTGGAAGAGAACCCGCTCCCCGATCGGTCGGCCGGCCACGACCCGGTTGAGGTAGTTGCGGGCGATCGAGTAGGCGAGCCCGGCGGTCAGGTTCTCCAGCGACGCTCCTCGCTGCTGGTGATGAACCAGATCCGATTCCATGAAGACGGTGCAGCGCTCGCCGAGACACGCGGGCGCGGGCGCGGCCAGGGCCCGTCGCGCGAAGTCCCTCTCGACGGAGATGCCGAGTCGGTCCGCCTGCTCCTCGAGGAAGGAGCCGGTCCCCGCCGCACAGGCGTTGTTCATGGCGAAGTCGACCACGACGCCCCCGCACAGCCGGATGTACTTGCTGTCCTGGCCTCCGATCTCGATGACGGTGTCCGCCCCGGGGACGGCGGCCACGGCCGCCCGCGCCTGGGCCGTGATCTCGTTCCGGACCACGTCCGCGCCGACGTAGTGGCCGGTGAGGTGCCGTCCCGACCCGGTCACCCCCACCCCCACCACCCGCACGCGCGTGTCCGTCTCCTCTCCCACCTCGCTGAGCCCGCGGCGGACGGCCTCGATGGGGTCGCCGGCGGTGGGCAGGTATCGCCGGGCGACCACCTGGTCGTCCTCGTCCAGGAGGACGACGTTGGTGCTGATCGACCCGACGTCGATCCCGAGACAGACGGAGGTGGCGGTGGCTCCGGCCGGTCGGGGCTCGCGGGATCCGACGGCGACCGTCGTGGGGCGAGGGGCGAGGGGAGCCAGGCTTCGCTCCCCGTCGGCCCCGTCCCGGAGGGAGGCCTCGAGGGCCCCGAACCCGCGGAACGGGTGCTCGCGACCCTCCCGCGCCTCGTCCATGGCCAGCAGCGCTGCACCGATGGCCGGCATCAGGTCCGGGTGCTCGGGAACGACGAGCCCACCCGGCTCGAGGTCCAGGACCTCCTCGAACGCCCGGACCACGGCGGCGTTGCGGGCCACCCCGCCCTGGAAGAGCACAGGCGGCGTGAAGCTCTTGCCTTTGCCGATCACGCTCCGGAAGTTGCGCGCGAGGGCCAGGCACAGACCCGCGAGGATGTCCTCGAGTGGGACGCCTTGCTGCTGCCAGTGGATCATGTCGGACTTCGCAAACACCGTGCAGCGGCCGGCGATCCGGGCCGGGCTCCGAGAGGCCAGGGCAAGGCGGGCGAACTCGCCGTCGATCTCGATTCCCAGGCGCCCGGCCTGCTGGTCGAGGAACGAGCCGGTGCCCGCCGCGCACAGCGTGTTCATGGCGAAGTCCAGTAGCGTCATCTGCCCCCGGGCTTCATCCCAGCGGACCGACAGGAACTTGCTGTCCTGCCCTCCGATCTCGATGACGGTCCGCGCCTCCCGGTGGCGTGCCCCCACCGCCCGGCACTGCGTCACGAGCTCGTTGGCGTGGACGCCGCCGACGATGTGGGCCACCGGCTCCCCTCCGGAGCCGGTCAGGCCGACACCGAGGGTGCTCGCCCCGGGGAGCGTTTCCTCGAAGAGGCCACTCGCCCTCAGCAGCGTCTCGCGGGGCTGCCCGTTCGCACGGACGTAGCGATGGAAGAGCACCCGCCCGGCGGGGTCCACCGCGACCAGCTTGACCGTCGTCGACCCGACGTCGATGCCGAGGAAGACGTCGTGCTGGGGCCGCGTCCGGGGGATCGTCGGTGTGTCCGCCCACTGTGGGACGGAAGCGTCTGTAGCCCGGAGCATCGCCCTTGTCCTCCTCCCTCGGGTGCCCTACCCGGGGCACCCTTCAACGGCTGGAGAAGGAGGTCGGGGGGGGTGTTACGGGGACGGCAGGGCGGCGGGACCTCGATGCGGGGGGTCGAGCCTTGGGGGCGCGGCTCAGGGAGTGGGGGGCACTACTTCAGAGCAAGACTATTCATTGAATAGACGTCCAGTGTGGCGCGC
>JAJDNV010000268.1 GCA_022340545.1 Acidobacteriota bacterium
GATGGTCTCGTCCTGGCCGGGCAGGGTCTTGATGAGGTTGGTGGCGTAGACCAGCCACCCCTTCACCGGGTAGGGCTCGCCGGTGATCGTGGCCTCCCGAACGCCGGTGGTGAGCGCTTCGGAGGCGAAGGGGTAGCGGTGGTCCGGGTTGTCCACCGTCCCCTTCTCTGACTTTGGGTAGGGCGGGTAGGGGTACGCCGGCACTGACGGATGCCCGGGCCGGTAGATGCCGCCCTTGCGGCCCCAGCTGCCCATCAGCGCGTTCAGGAGGGCGATGGCCCGTATGCGCTGGGTGTCGTTCCCGTACCAGGTGCCGTGGCGCCCGGGGTGGATCAGGGTGGCGGGCCGGTGGCGCGCCATCTCCCGCGCCGTCTCGCGGATGAGCGCCGGCTCGATCCCGGTCTCCGGGTAGGCCCACTCGGGGGTAAACGGCGCCACCTCCGCCTTGAAGGCGTCGAACCCAAACCCGTAGGACTCCACGTACTCCTTGTCGTAGAGCTCCTCGTCGACGATGACGTTCATCCACGCGAGGAGAAGGGCGATGTCGGTGCCGGGCTTGATGGGCAGGAAGTGCTTCGCCTTGCTCGCCGCCACCGAGAAGCGCGGATCGACGACGATGATCGAGGCCCCGCTCCCCACCGCGTCGGCGAACTCCTGCACCTGCGTGTTGTGCATGTTCTCGCCGATGTGGGATCCGACGAGGACGAGGCAGCGGGCGTTGCGGATGTCGGTGGGCTCGGGCGAGCCGACGGGGTCGCCGAAGGTGAGCTCGAACCCGACGTCACGAGGTCCGCGGCACTGGGCGAAGGACGGGGCCGAGATGTTGGGCGAGCCGTAGGCCTTGAGCGTGTGCTTCAGGAAGGTCCCGCCCACGCCGTGGCTGAACAGCGCCACCGCCTCGGGGCCGTACTCGGCCTTGATCTTCTGCATCTTCTCGGCGACGTGGCCGAGGGCCTCGTCCCAGGTGACCTCGGTCCAGCGCTCCTCGCCGCGGACGCTGGCCCGCAGAAGCGGTGCCCGGAGCCGGTCGGAGTCGAAGTAGGCGCCCACGCCGCCCGTGCCCCGCGGGCAGAGCCGGCCCTGCGAGAGCGGATCGTCCGGATGGCCTTCGACCTTCCAGAGAACCCCGTCGCGAACGGTCGCGATGGCGTTGCACTTCCAGAAGCAGATGTCGCAGAAGGTGGGGACCCGACGGATCCCCTTCTCCGAC
Source organism: Acidobacteriota bacterium (assembly GCA_022340545.1). Lineage (GTDB taxonomy): Bacteria > Acidobacteriota > Vicinamibacteria > Fen-336 > Fen-336 > JAJDNS01. Next base: position 1,211 of record JAJDNV010000268.1, read on the forward strand.
GGCCCGGCGGCGGCCCGGAGACCGGGAAGAGCGGTGAAGGAGGACCCGGCGGCCGCCGCCCCCGCGCCGACCCCGGCAATCTTCAGGAACCGGCGCCGTGAGACTCTGTTCATGCGTCACCCCGATGGCTGAAACGGTGCATCGAATGAAACCTTATGGCGAACCGCGTGCCAATGAGAGGAACGGATCGATTCACGCCCGACTCCGTGGGCGCCTCCTCTTTTCTCCATCAATGGAGCCATCGAGTGGATGGCATCGGCTGAGGCACTGCCATCTTGAAACGAAAAGTCTGCAACAAACCGATGCGTGAAACGAAATGTTTGCGAAACGAGAAACAACGCCGCCCGGCCCTAGGAGAGACCCAGATCGCGCATCCGCCGCCACAGCGTCGTGCGGCTGATGCCGAGGACCGCCGCGGCCTGATGGCGGCGCCAGTGGCAGGCCTCGAGCGCACCCCGAATCCGCGCCGCATCGATCGCCGGGGCATCGTCGTGGTGGGTGCCGTTGCCTCGGGTCACGGGGGGGGGCGCCGGTACGGCGGTCTCGATCATTCGCCCGTCTGGGGGGCCGGCACCGATCTCGCTCGGCAGATCCTCCGGTGCGATCGTCTGGCCCTTGCAGACCGCCACCGCGAACTCCAGCACGTTCTCCAGCTCGCGCACGTTGCCGGGCCAGTCGTGCTCGAGGAGCATCCGGAGCACGTCGGGCGAGAAGCGCAGGGCCCGCCCCTGGCGGGCACCCACACGGGCGAGGAGGAACGTCGCGAGCGGCTCGATGTCCTCGCGCCGCTCACATAGGGGCGGGATCTCGATCGGCACGACCCGCAGACGGTAGTAGAGGTCTTCGCGAAAACGCCCTTCCTGCACCGCGCGCCGCAGGTCGACGTTGGTGGCAGCGACGATCCGCGCGTTGGCCTTCCGGGTACGGGTCTCGCCCACCCGCTCGAACGTCCGCTCCTGCAGCACGCGCAGCAGCTTGACCTGCAGCTGCAGGGGCAGATCCGCGACCTCGTCGAGGAAGAGGGTCCCGCCTGCGGCCGCCTCGAAGCGGCCCGCGCGGTCACGCACGGCGCCGGTGAAGGCCCCGCGCACGTGTCCGAAGAGCTCGCTCTCGAGCAGCTCCCCGGGAAGAGCCCCGCAGTTGACGGCGACGAGAGGTCCGTCGCGCCGGGGCGAGTGCGTGTGGATGGCCCGGGCCACCACCTCCTTGCCAGTGCCGCTGCCTCCGGTCAGGAGCACCGTCGCCTCGCTATGCTCCAGGTTCTCGATGAGGTTGAAGATCCGCTCCATGGCCGAGGACCGACCGATGAGCCCGGGAAAGCGGGGGCTCCCCGCATACTGATCCTCCTCCACGGGGCGGAGGACGACGACAAAGGCCACGCGTGGATCGCACACCGCCCCGGGCTCCGGGCAGAAGGGGGCCGCGGTGACCGAGACCGGCCTCGCCGTCGAGCCGGGGACCGCCAGGGTCGAGAGCCAGCCCTCGCGCCGCTCCCCCGCGAGCAGGAGCCGGCGAAGCACCCCCGCGGGGCCGAAGAGGTCGGCGCCCAGCACGGACTCGAGCGGACGGCCCTCAACCCGCGCCGCGGCGCCCGTCCCGAGCATGCGGTCGAGCTGCGACGAGGCGTGGAGCACGTTGAAGGCCGAGTCCAGGCAGAAGAAGACCCGGCCCAGCGAGGCGAACGCGGAACTGACCCCGGCCAGCGCCGCCTTCAGGGCCTCGCTCTCCTCGGGAGGGATGGTCTGGGGAGACGACGAAATGGTCCCCGGGCTGCTCATGGGCGACTCCTTCGCGGACGGCGTGTTGCGAAGGGCGTGCCAGGTGGCGGGGCTACGGCCCGAGCAACTCCTCGATCGCCCCGGCCGGCAGGGCGGTGAGAGATGGGACGACGATGTCGGCCTGGAGCTCACGGTGGTGGTTCGAGACGATGCCCACCGACCTCATGCCGGCGCGGCGTGCTCCCTCGAGCCCGGCCGGGGCGTCCTCCATCACGACACACCGCTCGGCCGGGACGCCGATGCGCCGCGCCGCCTCGAGGAAGATCGCGGGATCAGGCTTGCCGTGGACGACGTCTTCGGCGGCGGCGGTCGCGTCGATCAGGGAGACGAGATCGAGGACCTCGATCACCACCGCAACGTTCGCCGCTGGCGCCATGGTGGCGAGGGCCTGCCGGAAGCGCCGCTCCTTCAACCGGTGGAGCCAGTCCATGACGCCCGGCAGGGGCTCGAGGCCGTTCCTGCGCACGAGACGGCGGTAGCGCTCCTCCTTGTCGTCCGCGACGCGAGCGGCCTCGCGAGCGGAGAGATCGTCGCCGAATATCTTGCGGAGGATCACATCGTTCCGTCGGCCGAAGAGGCGCGCGAACTCCTCTCGCGGGTGCTCGCGGCCGCGGGCGGCGAGGGCGTCACGCCAGGCCGCGTAGTGCTGCTCGCCGGAATCAATGAGGGTGCCGTCGAGGTCCCAGAGGACTCCACCGGCGGGCGGTGTCGAACCCATGGGCGGGGAGGGTAGCAGATGAGGTTCTCTTTTTTCGGGACTGCGGGCCGAGCCGAAACTGGCCGTCTGCGTTACACTTCGGGCGAAGGCATGGTGCCCCGCGGGGCCCGGGAGGGGTGAGAACGATGAAGGCTCGAAGCTCTCTGATGATCGCCGCGCTGGCCGTCCTCCTCGCCCCTGCGGCACGAGCGCAGGACCCCGGTCTGGAGGGGAAGGTGAGTTTCGCCGTCCAGGGCGGGATCGTCACGGAGATCTCGGGCAACGTCCTCGTCCACACCGAGGGCACCCTCTTCAACCGGTCAGCGACGGTCTTTTCGAACTCGTATCGGCAGATCTACGAATCGGGCTTCAACGACTTCTACTACGCGGCGATGGTGAGCTTCGGGGTGACGCCGGGGAGCGAGATCTTCGTCCGGGGCACGTACTTCAAGAAGACTCCGTTGGCCTTCCTCGCCGGCACCGTCGCGTACCCTGTAGACGGCACCGTAGAGGTGAGCGATCTCGCCGCCATTGTCGACCCGTACGAGGAGTGGGGTGTGGAGGGCGGGTACCGCATCTTTCTGGCCTGGCGCACCCGGCTGAAGTCCTTCGTCGCCCCCGTGGTCGGGGTCCGCTTCACCGACCGGATCACCATCAAGCGGATGTCGGCGGCCGAGCGCGGGTCGTACATCGAAAACGTCCCGCTCTACAAGGCCTCGACGGTTCCGGTCTTCGGTGCCGACATCGGGTTCATTCTCGACCTCGGGTCGCACGTCTTCGTGGGCCTCGAGGCCGAGCTCCGCTACCAGACGAAGCTGTTCTCCTCGGACTACTCCTTTCCCGGGCTCCCCGGCTTGAACGAGGGCGGGAACCGCTGGTCGGCCCCGGTCTTCCTGACCGCCGGCGTTCGCTTCTGAGCGGGCTCGTCAGAGCCTCTCGACCCTAGAATCTCCAGACGAGGGTGCCCCGCACGGATGGCTTGACCACCCCGATCTGAAGGATGCCGAGCCGAGTGTGTGTCCCCCTCACCGCGGCGGGTTGTACTCCGGGCCTTCGCCACAACCCTTCGAAACAAGAATGGGTCGAGGAGCCGGGGGGGCCGGGTTGCCCCGAAGAATCCTAATGTTGACTTTTTAGTGAAGATTGCATAGCTTGGGAGTACCGGCAGAGTTCGCGACCGGGCAGTCTCGCCCGGGGGGACAGCCGCGCAGCCACGGAGTCTCATGAGCACCCAGCAACCCCTCGACGACATCACCAACCGTGAGTACAAGGCCGGTTTCGTCACGGACATCGAGCAGGAGACGCTGTCCCCGGGCCTGGACGAGGATGTCATCCGCCGCCTCTCGGACAAGAAGCGCGAGCCGGAGTGGATGACCGAGTGGCGCCTCAAGGCCTACCGTCACTGGCTCACGATGACGGAGCCGCGGTGGGCACATGTCGAGTACGACGCCATCGACTATCAGGCGATCTCATACTACGCGGCGCCGAAGTCGGACAAGGACGCCCCGAAGAGCCTCGACGAGGTGGACCCGAAGCTGCTCGAGACCTACGACAAGCTGGGGGTGCCCCTGCACGAGCGGGCCAAGCTCGCGGGCGTGGCGGTGGACGCGGTCTTCGACAGCGTCTCCGTCGCCACCACGTTCAAGGAGAAGCTCAAGGAGGCGGGTGTCATCTTCTGCTCGTTCTCCGAGGCAGTGAAGGACCATCCGGACCTCGTGCAGAAGTACCTGGGCAGCGTGGTGCCTCACACGGACAACTTCTTTGCCGCCCTCAACTCCGCGGTCTTCTCCGACGGGTCTTTCGTCTTCGTGCCGAAAGGCGTCCGCTGTCCCATGGAGCTGTCGACGTATTTCCGCATCAACGCCTCCAACACTGGTCAGTTCGAGCGCACGCTCATCGTGGCCGAGGAGGGCGCGTACGTCAGCTACCTCGAGGGCTGCACCGCCCCGATGCGCGACGAGAACCAGCTCCACGCGGCGGTGGTGGAGCTGGTGGCCCTCGACGACGCCCAGATCAAGTACTCCACCGTGCAGAACTGGTATCCGGGCGACAAGGATGGCAAGGGCGGGATCTACAACTTCGTCACCAAGCGCGGCAAGTGCGCGGGCGTCAACTCGAAGATCTCCTGGACCCAGGTGGAGACGGGCTCCGCCATCACCTGGAAGTACCCCTCGTGCATCCTCCAGGGCGACGGCTCGGTGGGGGAGTTCTACTCGGTGGCCGTCACCAACAACCACCAGCAGGCCGACACCGGCACCAAGATGATCCACATCGGGAAGAACACGAAGAGCACGATCATCTCCAAGGGCATCTCGGCCGGCCAGGCCCAGAACGCGTACCGCGGGCTCGTGCGGATCGGTCGAGGCGCGGAGGGGGCCCGCAACTACTCCCAGTGCGACTCGCTCCTGATCGGGGACCGGTGCGGGGCCCACACCTTCCCCTACATCGACGTCCTCAACTCCACCGGGCACATGGAGCACGAGGCCACGACCTCGAAGATCAGCGAGGACCAGCTCTTCTACTTCCAGTCGCGGGGAATCGACGCCGAGGACGCGGTCAGCATGATCGTCAACGGCTTCTGCAAGGAGGTCTTCAAGGAGCTCCCGATGGAGTTCGCGGTGGAGGCCCAGAAGCTCCTCGGCGTCAGCCTGGAAGGCAGCGTCGGGTAGGCGCGCCCGCGGCCTGCGCCGCGACGATCCTGTTCTCGGGTCCCTTGCTCCAGCCAACCAGAGGAGCCGGCGCGGGGGGATCGATGAACAGGTGCGACTGTCACCAGGCCGAGTTTCGCCCACGTGTCCTCTCCCTGGGGACACGCGGGTGTTCACGGCCTATCTCAAGCATTTCCCTCCCCCTACGTGGGGAGGGATAGGGTGGGGGGTCATTGAATGATCGGAGTCGTCAGATCCGCGTCTTCTTGGACAGCCGGATGACCGACCCTCCGGCGCGCGGGAAGACGAAGGACAGGTGGTCGGTGAAGCACTTCATGTAGAAGAGCCCCCGCCCGGTCCCACGCTCGAGGTTCTGCGCGGCCCGCGGGTCGGGCACACATGCCGGGTCGAACCCGGGGCCGCGGTCACGCACGTTGATGACCAGCGCGTCCGAGGTCAGGTGCAGACCGATGCGGCAGGGGGCGCCGTCCGCGCTTCGCCCGTGCCGGAAGGCGTTGACCACCGCCTCGCGCAGGGCGACGCCCACGAAGGTCGCCTCGTCCCCGTCGAGGCCTCCCGCTCGTCCCATGGCGACGGCCAGCTCCTCGACGTGGTCGAGGGCAGCTTCGCCGCTGGGTCCGGCCCGCAGGACGAATCGGGCCGACCACGTCCCTTTCTGCGGGTGCCGGCGGAAGCGCCCCAGGCGAAGGGCCTCCGCGTCGATCTGGGCCATCGCGTGCACTCATCATAAGGGACGAGCGCCGGCCCCGGGAGTTCCGTCGCGATCGAGGCTATACTCCGATCTCTCCGGCTCCCCGGCGGGGCCGGAGCAGGCGACTAGCCGGGGGCAGAGCCCTCGAGGCGTGTGAGCGGGAGGCGCAAGTGGCTGGCTACACGGTGCGGCTCGGCGACGGCAGCGAGATCGGCCCTATGGACCTGGAGGCGCTGAAAACCTGGCACGTCCAGGGCCTCATCGACGGCGACAGCCCGGTCCGACCCCCGCGCTCGCGCAGCTGGGTTCCTCTCGGCACCCTTCCCCAGTTCAAGAACGCCGCCCGCTCCCGGAAGAAGGGCAAGAAGGGGCGCAAGGGAGGCGAGGACGCCGATCTCCCGGCTGAGGCGGTGCGGACGGAGCCGATCTCCGTCGACCACTGGCGCGTCCGCGCCACCGGGCTCCTGCTCCTGGTCGTGGCCGCGGCGCTGGGCTTCGTGGCCTGGCGACCCGATGCCGTCCGCCCGGCCTTCGACGGGGCCCCCTGGCTGCAGCTGGCGCTCGGGACGCTCGGTCTGGCCCTCGCCGTCCTGCCCGGCTGGGACCTGGGACGAAAGATCGTCCGGGTCCTGTTGATCCTCGCTGCCTTCGTGCTCTTCCCGCTGACCGGCATCCTGATCGCTCAGGGGGAGCGCGGCGTCGCGCTTCTCGCCCTCGCCTCCGCCTGGATCCTGATCTCGGGCCTGGTGGCCATGCTGGCCCGGGTCCTGGGCTGGGCGGGTCTCGTCCTGGCCCTGGTGCCCGTCGCGGTCGGGGCGTACGGAGTCGTCCGCTTCGGCCGGGCCGCCGAGAGCGAGGCCGCGCGGGCGGTGCGTTCCTGGAGCAGCGAGGAGCCGCGCTTCACCGACGACTCGGTGGGCCTCTCGCTCGATCTGCCGGATGGCTGGGTCGTCCTCAAGCCGGGCAACCCGCTCGTGGCCGCACCCGAGGGGGCTCTCGTGACGATCGCCCAGCCCCGCCTCGGCGGCTTTGGCTACCTGACCGCGGAGCCCGCCCCCCGCGGGGTGGCGACGCCCGACCAGTACCTCGATCAGGTGATGGTCCGCCGCCGGGCGGAGCAGCCCACGCTCGTGGAGCAGGGACGGGCCACCACCATCCTCGGGAGCCACACGGGCCGTCGGCTCGACGCGACCTGGAGCGACGGGACCACACCGCAGCGCGATCTGACGGTTGCCGCCCAGGACGGATGGATGAGCTTCGCCCTCGTGGCCTGGATGCCGGAGGCCACCGCCTCGCGTCCGGGGGGGCTCGAGCCGCTGGCCGGCGCTCTCCATGTCCGCGGCCTCCTGGCGTCCCGCCTCGACGCCGCGGTGCGGGCCGCGGTCGAGGGCGTGCCCCACCTGAACACCCCCGCCGCCGAGCAGCTCATGGCCCAGAGCGCGGCTCGCGTCCTCGAACCCGACCAGGCGTTCCGCCGCTCCGTGGTCGCCCTGGCCCAGCTGCTGCCGTCGCTGTCGAAGGCGCAGACGCGCGAGCTCTCACGGCTGACCCGGGCCACGTACGCTACCGTGCCCTGGAAGAACCGCCGACGCCTGGCGGACTACATCGAGCGCGTTCGGCGGGGTGAGACGACGGATCCGAACCTCGACCGTGAGATGGCGGAGCTGATGAAGGCCGCCGAGCTGCAGCTCTCGCCGGACCAGAGGCTCCGATTGCAGCAGTACTACGAGCAGGCCATCCTGCACACCCCCGGCGAGGGCGGCACCTAGCGTCCCTCGCCAGGGATCCACCACCCCCCGCGCGATCCCGCTCCGGTCTGCCCGACGCCGGCCGACTCGGCGCTTCGCCCGGCGCCGCTGGGCCCGCGTCCGTCGATTGGTCTAA
>JAJDNV010000052.1 GCA_022340545.1 Acidobacteriota bacterium
GAGAACATGTCCACGAGGCGTGGGATCTTCGAGAGGCCGACCACCTTGCCGTTCGGGATGTAGGCGACGTGGGCCTTTCCGAAGAAAGGCAGCATGTGGTGCTCGCAGAGGCTGTAGACCTCGATGTCCCGGATGATCACCATCTCGTCGTACTGCACGCTGAACAGGGCGTCGCCAATCAGCCGGTCGGGGTCCTCCCGATAGCCCTTCGTCAGGTCCTTCAGTGCCTTCTCGACCCTCTCCGGAGTGTCCGTAAGCCCCTCGCGGTCCGGGTTCTCGCCCAGCCCGGACAGGAGCGTCCGGACCGCGTCCTGCATCGTCATGCCCACCTCCCTGAACCCAGAGCATAACCCGCCCCCGGCTCCTGGACCTCCTGTGTCCACCCCCTGCTGCATCATGCGGGCGTCAGCGTGCAGACCCCCATCGGTGGGGTCCCGGGAGGAACGACGTGAGCCAGCAGCTCGTCCTGCACCGCCAGGACACCGACGGGACCCTGCTTTCCGTCCTCAAGGGTCTCGAGATCCAGAAGACGCTCGGGAACGAGCCCGTTCTCACGGCCCTGCGTCATTTCCCGGCTCGGCCCGCAGAGAACGTGCCGTTCCCGGACGATCTGCACCCGACGGTGCGCCAGGCGCTGAACGCCCGGGGGCTCGAGGGGCTCTACATCCACCAGAGGGAGGCGTACGACCTGGTTCAGCGGGGGCGGGACGTCGTCGTCGTCACCCCCACCGCCTCCGGCAAGACTCTCTGCTACAACCTCCCGATTCTCGACCGCGTGCTCAAAGACCCCGATACACGGGCCCTCTATCTCTTTCCGACCAAGGCCCTCGCCCAGGACCAGCTCGCTGAGCTGCACGGGACGATCGAGGCCCTCGGGGCCGACATCGGCACCTTCACCTACGACGGGGACACCCCGCAGGACGCGCGCAAGTCGATTCGTGCCCGCGCCCACGTCGTGGTCACGAACCCCGACATGCTCCACAAGGGGATCCTGCCCCACCACACGAAATGGGTGAAGCTGTTCGAGAACCTGCGCTACGTCGTGGTGGACGAGCTGCACAGCCTGCGCGGCATCTACGGCTCCCACGTCGCCAACATCTTCCGACGCCTGGCTCGCCTCTGCCGGTTCTACGGCTCGAATCCCCAGTTCATCTGCGCGTCGGCCACGATCGGCAACCCGAAGGAGCTGGCGGAGGCGCTGACCGAGCGCGAGATGACGCTGGTGGATCGAAGCGGCGCCCCCCGCGGCGAGAAGTACTTCGCCATCTACAACCCGCCGGTGGTGAATCGCCAGCTCGGGATCCGCCGCTCGGCCCTCAACTCCGCACGCGACGTCTCACTGTCCTTCCTGTCGAAGGGCCTGCAGACGATCTGCTTTGCCCCCTCCCGCCTCGCCACCGAGGTCCTCGTCACGTACCTCAAGGAGGCCCTCGAGACGAAGCCCGGTTCGGAGGGGATCATCCGAGGCTACCGGGGTGGGTACCTGCCGCTGAAGAGGCGGGAGATCGAAAGAGGGCTGCGCGACGGCTCGGTGCTCGGCGTCGTCTCCACCAACGCCCTTGAGCTGGGGATCGACATCGGAAGCCTCGACACCGCGGTGCTCGTGGGCTACCCGGGAAGCGTGGCCTCGGCCTGGCAGCAGGCCGGCCGGGCCGGCCGCCGCACCGGCACTTCGGTGGCGATCCTGGTCGCAAACTCGACCCCCCTCAACCAGTTCATCGCCAAGAACCCCGACTACTTCTTCGACTCGCCGGTCGAGCAGGGCCGGATCAACCCCGACAACCTCCAGATCCTGGTGAATCACATCAAGTGCGCGGCCTTCGAGCTTCCGTTCACGTCCGACGAGACCTTCGGCGCCGAGAGCCTCCCCGAGATCCTGAAGTTCCTCGAGGACGAGCGGCTACTCCACCGGGCCGGGGACCGCTGGCACTGGACGAGCGACAGCTACCCCGCCGACGCGGTCAGCCTGCGATCGGTCTCCTCCGACAACTTCGTGGTGCAGGACGTGACCGGCGAGCCCCGGATCATCGCCGAGGTCGACTACGACTCCGCCCCCTCGATGGTCCACGAGAAGGCCATCTACATCCTCGAGGGCCGCACATACTACGTGGAGAGGTACGACCACAAGGAACGGCGGGTGGAGGTGCGCGAGGCGGAGGTCGACTACTACACCGACGCCATCACCTACACCAAGGTGCGCATCCTCGGCCGTTTCGCCGAGGAGCCAAGGGCCAACGCCCGCCGCAACCACGGCGAGGTCCACGTCACCGAGCAGGTGGTGGGCTTCAAGAAGATCAAGTTCCACACCAACGAGAACGTGGGCGCGGGCGACCTGACCATGCCCGAGAACGAGATGCACACCACCTCGTACTGGCTCACGATCCCCCGCGAGATCATGCGGGCGCTGCCCTTCACCCTGGAGGAGCGGCGCGACGGGGTGGTGGCGCTGTCGTACACCCTCGGTCAGCTGGCCGCCCTGTTCCTGATGTGCGACCGGCACGACCTCGGGGTGGCGCTGGGCGACAACGGCCAGGGTGAGGCCCGGGTGGAGCGGGGCCTGCTGCGCGCCGGGTACGTTCCACCCGTCCACGACCCTCGGTTCCCGTCGCCTCGAGGGGGGCCCGGGGGGGCCGGAGAGCCCCCCCGACTCAATAGGGGCGCCGGATTCACTCCGGCGCCCCGTGAAGACGATTTCGAGCCGAATGTCTTCGTCTATGACGCGTACCCGGGCGGCATGGGGCTCTCCGAGCCACTCTTCCGACTCCACGACAGACTCCTCGCCGAGAGCCGAGCCCTGATTGCGGCCTGCGGGTGTCGCGACGGGTGCCCCTCCTGCGTTGGGCCGGTCGGCGAGGTCGGCAGCCGGGGAAAGCAGGTGGCGTTGGTACTCCTGGACGTGATCCTCGACGGATGAATGGCTCAGACGGGGCGGCGAATCCACTTCGCCGCCCTCTTAAAGACCGCCTGCGCCGCCTGAGGCGCGATCCCGACCCGGCGCCCGACCTCGAGCGGCTCGAGCGGGAGCTGCTGGGTGAAGCGTCGCCCGACGGTGACGAGGTCGCCTCCCTCAAGACCCGGCTCGAGGCCCTGGTCGCAGCCACCGCCGAGCGTGACCGGCGCGGCCGCGCGGGTGGTCGGCCCGAACCCCCGCCGGTGCCGCTCGAGGAGCTGGTCGCCGGCATGCGCCGGGAGAACGAGCGGGGCGAGTTCTTCGTCGTCGACACCTCGGTCCACCTCGAGGTGCGCCACGGGGACGTACCGCTGTCGCGCCTCCACACCGTGGCCCCCGGAACCGTGTCGGTCCTGGCTGCGGAGGCGGAGTTGGGGGACTTCGACCTCGGGGACGCGGTGTTCCTCGACACCGAGACCACCGGCCTCGCCGGCGGCACGGGCACCGCCGCCTTCCTGATCGGGGCGGGGTGGGTGGAAGGCGACCGCTTCGTCGTCCGCCAGTACTTCATGAGGGACTACCACGAGGAGGCCGCGCTGCTGCAGGGCCTGGCCGACGACCTGGCCGGCTTCTCCCGCATCGTGACCTACAACGGGAAGGCATTCGACGTGCCCCTGCTCGAGGCGCGTTTCCACCTCAACCGCAGCCTGTTTCCCCTGGCCGAGGCCCCGCACCTCGATCTGCTCCACCCGGCCCGTCGTCTCTGGAAGGCTCGCCTGGAATCCTGCCGGCTGCAGTCGCTGGAGCTGGCCCTGCTCGGGCTGCGGCGTCACGGCGACATCCCGGGGGACGAGATCCCGCAGGTCTACTTCGACTGGGTCCGGCGGCGCGACGCGCGCATGCTGGCCCGCGTCTTCGAGCACAACCGCCAGGACATCGTCTCGCTGGCCGCCCTCGCGGTGCTCGCCTGCCAATGGGTCGAAGAAAGCCAGGCCGAGGATCCCCGCGACGTCTACAGCCTGGCACGCGTTCTCGAGCGTGCGCACCTCTTCGAGCGAAGCGAGGAAGAGTACCGCCGAGCCGTCACCCTCGGGGCCGGTGACCTCGAGGGGCCGGCGCTGCTTCGCCTGGGGCTGCGGGCGAAGCGGGCGGGGGACTTCGCCCGCGCAGCCGATCTGTGGGAAGAAGCCGGGAAGGCGGGGGAGCCCGAAGGGTGGCGTGAGCTGGCCATGCACCACGAGCATCGGACGCGGGACCTGGAGGCGGCGCTCCGTGCGGTCGACCGTGGAATACGCGTTGTCGAGCACGACCGGGACGCGCGCTCCTGGCACTTACGGGAAGGCTTGCGCCACCGTCGAGAGCGCCTGCGCCGCAAGCAAGCCCGCCGACGAGAATGAACAAGTGCGGCTGGCCACCAGGCCGAGGTTCGCCCACGCGTCCCCTTCCTAGGGACGCGCGGGCGCACGAGGCCTATCTCAAGCATTCCCCTCCCCCTAGTGGGGAGGGATAGGGTGGGGGGTCATTGAACGATGAAGGCCAGCCCGCGTGCTACTGGATCTCGCGCTGGAGGAACTCGACGAGGTCCTGGATCAGGAGGGGCTTCTTGAAGACCGCCATGCCCGACTTCTCGAACTGCGGGATCAGTGGCGAGTTCGAGTAGCCGGTCATGAGGCCGACAGGAAGTCCCGGGAAGCGACGCCTCAGAGTGCCGGCGAGGTCCGCCCCGTCGCGCTCGGGCATCACGAGGTCCACGAGGGCCGCGTCGTAGCTCGCGCTCTCCACCATCTCGAGGGCCTCGTCGGCCGAGGTCGTGGCGTCCACCTCGTATCCGTGCCGGCCCAGGGCTCGGGTCAGCATCTGTCCGATGCCGGGATCGTCATCGACGACGAGGATGCGGGCCGCTTCTCCCATGCGAGGTGCTGCCGATGCTATCAAGGGGGCGCCCGGCCGGCAAAGAGCCGACCTAGGCGCTTCCCGCCGGCAGCGGTCGGGCCTCGGTGAAGGAGCGCAGCGGGACCCGCGTCCCTTCCGTCCAGAAGCGGGCGAGGTGCTTGAGGGCGAGGCCGGTGTTGGCCGGGGTCACGATGCTTGCGCTGAGGATGCCCTCGGCGACCAGCTTCTCGCCGAAGGTCGGGCAACCGTCCACGCCGAGGAACTTCGCCTCCAGCAACGCCCGGCGGTGCTCCGCGTCGCCGAGCGCCTCGCAGGCGCGCCTCGCCCCCAGGGCCAGCTCGTCGTTGCCCCCGGCCACGACCGGGAGAACCGGATCGCCCGCCTTGGCCACGCGGTACCAGTCGTTGAAGGCCACGATCCCGTCGGCCTCCGTCCATTGGCCCGCCGAGATCTCGTGCAGCTCGACGTCATCCGTCAGCTGCGATTTCAGTCCCGCCAGGCGCTGCTCCGCGGCAGAGGATCGGGCCGGCCCGGCCACGTAGAGCATGCGTCCGCCGTTGGGCAGGAGCGCCTTCACCTGCCGACCCTGGATCTCACCCACTGCGGTGTGGTCGGTGCTCACGGTGCCGATGGGCAGCCCCTGGCCCCAGGCCGCAGCGCTCTGCTCGACCGAGGGCCCCCAGGCGCTGAGGATCATCAGGCCGGTCTTGCCCTTGAGCTCGCGCAGCACGAGGTCCATGGTCGATATGCTGGCGGGCTCGGTCACCACGGCGTCGATGGGGGAGGCAGTGTCCATGAGACGCCGCTTGAGCACCCTCAGCTGGTCGAATCCGGGAGCGTAAGCCACCTCGACGTCGAATCCCAGCTGGCGACCCTCGGCGAGCGCCGTCTCCTCCTGGAGGAGCTGGAAGTGGTTGACGTCGCCGCGTTCCTTGTTACCGATCAGCAGGACGAAGACACGCTTGCTGCCCATCGCTGGTTCCTCCCGGCGGTCGAGGACTGAGCCCCGAAGACGTGACGTCACGATACACTGGCGGCACGGGTCTTCAAAGGGCCGCCCGCACCCGTACCCCGCTCAGCGTCGGATCGACTACACTCGCGCGATGGCTCGCATGGCGCCCCGCCAGCGGCTCGTCGACGCTGCCGGCCTCGCCGTGATCGTTCTCGCCCTCGTCGACTTGCTCCGCCCTTCGCTCCTCCTCCTGCCGACGATCGCCGCCGGTGGCGACACGCCCTGTCACTATCCGGCCGCCGCCTGGTTCTACGAGCATCTGCTTCCCGACCTGCGGCTGCACGGCTGGTACCCCGGGGCGTACCTCGGACACCCGCTACTCCTCTACTACTTCCCGATGCCGTTCCTGGTGATCTCCGCCCTGACGCCGGCCGTGGGCCTGCCCGTCGCCTTCAAGCTGGGGACGGTACTCGGTGTCTTCCTGCTGCCGCTGCTCGTCTACGCGGCCTTCCGCCTGATGAGGTTGCCGTTTCCGGCCCCTCTTCTCGGGGCCGCGACCGCCCTCGTGTTCCTCTTCGTGGAGGACAACCCGATCTGGGGTGGCACGATCGCGAGCACGCTCACCGGCGAGTTCTCCTACACGTACGGCGTTGCCCTGGCGGTGCTCTTCCTGGGTGTCCTCGTCCGCGCTCGGGACAGGGGCGCCGGGCCGTGGCTGCCAGCGGCCTGTCTGGGCCTCATTGCCTACGCCCACGGCTATGCGGTGCTCTGGGCGGGTCTCACCGCCACCGCCATCCTCGTGCTCTCCCCGCGGCCGTGGCGCGCGCTGGCCTGGCTCCTTGCAGTGGCCTCGCTCGCCTTCGGGTTCGCCGCCCCGCTCCTCGTCCCCCTCCTCGTCGACTGGCGCTGGACGACCCCCTACGACGACGCCTGGATCACCGTCTCCACGACCGGGCTCCTCCCGCCGCTGCTGTGGCCCCTCTTTGCCGCTGCCGTGGTCGCGTTCGCCGTGATGGCGGCGAGAGGGCGCCGGCGGCCGCCGGACCCCCGCCTGCTCCTTCTGGGTTTCGGGGCCCTGGTCGGAACGGGCCTGGCCGCCGCCGGGCCCGCCCTCGGGGTGATCGATGTCCGCTTCGTGCCATTCGCCCAGCTCTCCGCGGCCCTGGCCGGCGCCGCCGCCCTGGGTCTCGCGCTCTCGCGTCTGGTCCGCGCCGACGCTGCCGCTCTCGGCCTCGTGCTGCTGGCGGTGGTCCACAGCGACGCGAGCTCGAGGGTCCTTCGCCACTGGGTCGACTGGAACTACTCGGGACTCGAAGCGAAGGAGCTGTGGCCGGCGTGGCAGGAGCTCACCGCGGCCCTGCGCGGGGGAGTGGGGGAGCCCCGGGTCGCCGTCGAGTACGGGGCGGTCCACGAGCGCGCGGGCTCGATCCGGATGTACGAGACGCTCCCGTTCTTCTCGGGCCGGTCGACGCTCGAGGGTGTGTACAACCAGGCGAGCGTGATGACACACCCCGTCTACTACCTCGCCTCGGAGCTCTTCGCCTCCTCCCCGAATCCCTTCCGGAGCCGCACGTACTCGCAGTTCGATCCCGATTCGGCGATCCCGCGGCTGCGGCTGTTCAACGTTGGGCAGATCGTCGCGGTCAGCCCGGAGCTCGAATCAGCTCTGGACGCCCGGGGCGACGTCGTGCGTGAGGCCCGGTTCCCTCCCTACACCCTGTACCGCCTTCGGGATCCGGGCCCGGGCTACGTGGAGCCGTTGGCGTTCGCGCCGGTGCGGGCCCCGCGGATGGGCTGGTCGGACACCGCCTACCGGTGGATGAGCCGGAAGCCGCCGAACCGGGCACTCCTCGTCTTCACCGACGACACTCGCTTCTCGGAAGTGCTGCGCGATCCCTGGGCGCCTCCCCCGGAGGTCCCGCTGGCCACGGGCGTCGATGTCGAGGCCAGTCTCGAGGCCGAAGAGGTGCACATCCGGACGAGCCGGCCCGGCCACCCGTTGCTCGTGAAGGTGTCGTACCACCCGCGGTGGCGCGCCGAGGGCGCGGACGGTCCCTACCTGGCCTCGCCCGGGCTCATGCTCATCGTCCCCCGGCGAAGCGAGGTGACGCTGCGCTATGCAGCCCGGGCCTGGCCGGACGTCGTGGGGTGGGGGCTCGGGATCGGGACGCTGCTGCTCGGTCTCGCCTCGTCCGTCCGCGGTCGCCAGCGGTGGTCGGCGGGGGACCCCCCTCCTGGAGGGGCCGGTGAGAAGCGCGCCGTCGGCTCCCGGGCGATCCGCTCGCTTCCTCTCGCCGTCGTCACCCTGCTCGTGGCGACGAGACTCTGGCCCGTGGCGCCGCCCCCGGGTGACGAGGAGTGGCTCTACGAGCAGGCCTCCCGCACCTACGCCGAGGGCCGTTGGGACGATGCCGCCGAGTATGCGCGCCACGGGGCGGCACGATTCGCGGAGGACGAGCCCCGGCGTGCCGAGCTGCTGTGCGTCCGCGGCGAGGCCCTCCTGCGCTCCGGCCATCCGCGAGAAGCGGCGGAGGCCTTCGGCGAGGTCGTGAGGCGGGCCCCGGATGACCCCCATCGTCCCCAGGCGCTGTTCTCCGGGGCGCTCGCGAAGGAGGCCGCGGGCGACGCCTCGGGGGCCGGGCTCTGGCGCCGCCTGCTCCGCGAGCAGTTCCCGGACAACCCGTGGACAGAGCGCCTCGGGTCCTCGCCCGACTAGTGGTACGTCACCGAAGTCGTGTGAGTGGGGTAGGCGGGGTGGCCGCCGAGCGCCCAACGCTCCAGAGAATTCACACGACTGACGGGGTACTAGGTCGTGCCGAGCGCGGACTCCATCTCCCGGACGATCGCGTCGGCGGCCTTGCCCGGGTCCTCGGCCGCGGTGATGGGGCGTCCCACCACCAGGTAGTCGGCCCCCGCCGCGAGGGCGGCGGCCGGCGTGGCCGCTCGGACCTGGTCCCCGGCTGCGAACCCCGCGGGTCGGATGCCGGGGGTCACGATCAGGAAGTCGACTCCGCACGCCTCGCGGATGATCTCCACCTCGCGAGGTGACGCGACCACCCCGTCCAGACCGGCCTCCATCGCCAGCAGGGCGAGGCGGCGGACGGAATCATGCAGAGAGCCGTTGACGCCGATCTGCCCGAGGGAGTCCTCGTCGTGGCTCGTGAGGATGGTGACGCCGAGGAGACGCGTCTTCATGGCCGGCAGCGCCCCGACCGCCGCCTCGAGCATCGCCCGGCCCCCGAGGCCGTGGACGTCGATGAGAGACACGCCCAGACGCGAGGCGCTGCTCACCGCCCCCGCTACCGTGTTCGGGATGTCGTGGAACTTGAGGTCGAGGAACACCTTCTCGCCTCGACCCACGACCTCCTGCACGAAGCCGGGGCCGGCGGCCGTGAACAGCTGGCTCCCGACCTTGAAGAGACCCACCTTGCCGGCCAGGCGATCCACGAGATCCCGGGCCGGGTCGGCCTTGGGGACGTCCAGGGCCACGATCAGCCGGTCGCGCACGTTCATGGGCACACCTCCGTGCCGCAGGGGCCGGGGAGGCCCGGGTACTCCAGGGTGCCGACCACCGCGCCAATGTCGTCGAGGCCGTGCTGCTCGAGCCACGTCGCGAGATCGGCGAGGATCCGCTCGTGCACACCCGGGTCGACGAAGTTCGCGGTCCCGATCTGAACCGCGGGGCAGCCCGCGATGAGAAACTCGAGCGCATCGCTCGCCGAGGAGATGCCGCCGATCCCGATCACCGGGATCTTCACCGCGCGCGCCGCCTGCCAGGCCATCCGCACCGCAACCGGGCGGATGGCCGGACCCGAGAGCCCGCCGGTGCCGAAGGCCAGCTTCGGCCTCCGGGTCTCGACGTCGACCGCAAGGCCGAGAAGCGTGTTGATGCAGGAGAGGGCGTCCGCGCCCGCCTCCTCCGCCGCACGGGCGAGCACCGCGATGTCCGCCACGTTGGGCGAGAGCTTGGGGATGACGGGCCGGCGCGTGACCTTCCGCACCGCCGCCACCACTTCGTGGGTCATCCGGGGGTCACCCCCGAAGGCCAGGCCGCCCTTCTTCACGTTCGGGCAGGAGATGTTGACCTCGATTCCGGCGATGCCCTCCGCCCCGTCGCAGACGCGGGCCACCTCGGCGTATTCCTCCACGGTGTCGCCGCAGATGTTGACGAGGTGGACGGTGTCGTAGCGCGCGATCCGCGGCAGGACGTCGCGGACGAAGGCGCGGATGCCGATGCCCTGCAGCCCGATCGCGTTGAGGAGCCCGGACGGCGTCTCCGTGATTCGCGGGGTGGGGTTGCCGTCGCGCGGCTCCATGTAGAGGCCCTTCGAGACGATGCCGCCGAGGCGGGAGAGGTCCAGCACGTCCTCGTACTCGACCCCGTAGCCGAAGGTGCCCGAGGCGGCGATCAGCGGGTTCTTGAAGCGGAGGCCCGCGATCTCGACGGCGAGGTTCATGCCATGAAACCCGCGCGCTCCCGACGGGCCCGCGAGACCTCTTCGCCGGGCCAGCGCACCCGGGCCGCGTCGAAGACGGGGCCTTCGGTGCACGCGCACCGGTAGCTTGCTCGGGTCTCGTCCGTGTTCTGGACCTTGACTACACAGCCGAGGCAGGTGCCGATCCCGCAGCCCATCCATGGGTCGAGGCTCACCTCGGCCGCGAGGCCGCGGGCCTCCGCCACTCGCGCCACCGCGTGCAGCATCGCCTCCGGGCCGCAGGCGTAGAGACGCGCGGGGCCGGCCCCCGAGTCGAGCCACTCCTCGAGGGGCGCCGTCACCTGTCCGTGGTGCCCGACGCTGCCGTCTTCGGTGGCGGGCACGAGCGGCGTGGATGTGCCCCCCAGGTGCTCGAGGAGCGGCAGGTCGTCCGAGGTCCGCCCCCCGTAGAACAGGCGTCCGCGCCCGCCCGATCGCTTCAGCTCCTCCGCGAAGAGACGAAACGGGGCGACGCCGTAACCTCCGGCCACGAGCAGGGCCTCGGTGCCGGCGGGGGGTGTTGAGAACGGACGGCCGAGGGGGCCGAGACACTGGGCCACCTCGCCGGGGGCGAGTCTGCCGAGCGCGCGTGAGCCCGGACCCACCTCCTTGACGAAGAGCGTGAAGGTCTCGGCTCCCGGGTCCGTGGCCATGATCGAGAAGGGACGCCGCAGCGGCGGCTCGGCCGAGGTGCCCGCCTTGATCATCACGAACTGGCCGGCGCGGGCGTCGCGGGCGATTTCGGGATGGCGGAACGTCAACAACCAGTACGGACCCCGGAGCCCCTCGCGGGCCACGAGCGGGACGATCCGGTTGGCGGGCATTCGAGCGATCATACCCGTGCCGACGGGCACGCGTCGACCAACCCGCGGGGATGGGCTAGGCTTCGGTTGATGATGCGTCGGTTGCTGGCGAGCGCAGCCCTGGCGGCCTCGATCGGGGCCGCGAGCCTCTGCGTCCTGGCCCTCTATCTCAATCCGTCGCTCGAGCTGCATCGCGAGGTGCTGCCCCTCGCCCTGTGCCTGTTCCTTCCGTGGGCGCTCGGTGGGACGCTCGCCCTCGGGCTCACCGCCGTCGTCGCGAGGGCGCTGCGGTGGTGGCCGCGCCCCCTCCGCTCCGTGATCGTCGGCTGGCCCTACCTCACGGCCCTCATCTTCCTGGCCCTCTCCGGCGCCGCTCTCCTCTACTGGCACAACCTGCTGAGCTACCGGCACTCGATCCCGCTGGACGCCCTGCGCGCGCTGGCCCTCTCCTCGGTCGTCCTGTCCGGGGCCGCGGTGGCTCTCCTGGCCGTCGGGCTGGACTTCCTCCTCTTCCCCCGCCGCCCGCGCTCCGGTGCGGCCGCCCTGGCGGTCCTCGT
>JAJDNV010000289.1 GCA_022340545.1 Acidobacteriota bacterium
AGAATCCGACATTTTGGTCGGACCCGATCCTGGCCCTGCCTGGCCCTGAACGAAGGGATGGCGGCCGCTGCGCGGAGTCCGTGTCATGATGGGCGGGTCATGCCGGACCTCAAGCCCTGGCTCGGGGTCGCCCGAGCCCCGTTTCTGGTCCTCCCCGTGACCCTCGTCGCGGTGGGAGCGGCCGCCGCGGCCTGGGACGGCGCCTTCGCCGGTGGTCCGACCCTCCTCGCCCTCGTCGGGCTCGTCGCCCTGCACATTGCGGTCAACGCCCTCAACGAGGCGAGCGACATGGTTACGGGCATCGACCTGCACACGCAGCGGACTCCATTCTCTGGCGGGAGCGGGACGCTGCCCTCCGGTCAGCTGTCGGTGCGGGCCACGCGGATCTTTGCCCTGACCTGCGCCGCCGTGGGCGGGGCCATCGGCGTGGGCTTCGCCCTCGAGTACGGGTGGGGGTTCGTGGCCCTCATGGCCTTCGGAGCCGCCGGGGTGCTGCTCTACTCGGAGGTCTTCGCCCGCTCGGGGCTGGGCGAGTTCTTCGCCGGCCTCGGCCTGGGCGCCTTGCCCGTCTGGGGCACGGCCTGGGTCCAGGGTCGGCCGCCCGGAGCGGCGGCTCTCTGGGCCGGGGTCCCGGCGTTCCTCATGACGTTCAACCTTCTTCTGCTCAACGAATTCCCGGACGAGGAGGCGGATAGGGGAGGCGGACGCCGAAACCTCGTCGTGCTCTTCGGACGAAGGCCGGCCGCGGCGATCTACTCGACGGCGGCCCTGCTGGTCCCCGTCAGCCTCGCGGCGGCGGTGGGGCGGGGCGCCCTGCCCGGGCTGGCGCTGGCCGCGGTCCTTCCTTCTCTCCTGCTGTCCCGGCCCCTGGCCTGGGCCATCACCCGCCCCCGCGAGACGGTCCCCCTCCCCGCCCTGGGCGCCAACGTCGTCTGGAACCTGGCGACCAACACCGTCCTCGCGCTCGCCCTCGTCGGCGCGACGTTGGCGCGCTAGCTCGTCTGCCCGAGGGCCTCGCAGTCGCTCGCCGACTCGTCCGGGGCCTCCTCCCAGAAATCCGTCGTCTGAGTGTACACGGCCCGCCTCCTCTGGTTTAATGGCGCGCTCAGGAACCCTTCATGTTCAACTTCGTCCGGCGAGCCTTTCCGCTGCAGCGCGGGGATCTCTCACGAGGGGGCCTCCTCGTCGCCTACCTCTTCTTCATCATCAGCGCCTACACGGTCGCCCGTGTGACCCGCGACGC
Organism: Acidobacteriota bacterium; assembly: GCA_022340545.1. Lineage (GTDB taxonomy): Bacteria > Acidobacteriota > Vicinamibacteria > Fen-336 > Fen-336 > JAJDNS01. Next base: position 1,244 of record JAJDNV010000289.1, read on the forward strand.
CCTCTTCCTCGGGCAGTTTCCGGCCGAGCTGCTGCCGTACGCGGACATCACGGTATTCGCCCTGGTGGGGGTCGTGGTGGCGACCTACATCCGGATCGGCGCGCGGGCGGGGTTCCGCCCAACGCTCATCGGGAGCCTGCTCGTGTTTGGCCTCAGCGGGCTCGGGTTCGCGGCCCTCGCCGACCGGACGAACCCGACGTGGCTGTCGCCTTTCTTCTACATCTGGGTCGGCATCTTCGGAGTCCTGGCCCCGGCCCAGGGGTGGACCCTGGCCAACTACGTGGTGACGCCCCGGGAGGCGAAGCGCTTGTTCGGGCTGGTCGCGTTCGGGGCCTCGTTCGGTGGCACGTTCGGGGCCTTGGTCGCAAGGGAGTTGAGCGAACGCCTGGGCGCGAACAGCCTCCCCGTGCTGATGGCCGTTCTGGTCTTCATTGCCGCCGCGATCGTCGAGGTCCTCTGGCGCCGCCGGCCCGCCGGGCTCGCCGACCTCGAGCCGGATGTGGGGCGAGAGGAGCCCGCGAAGGGCCTCGGGCACAGCCTGCGCGTCGTCCGGGGCTCACCCTATCTGCAGGCGATCGCCGGCGTCATCGGTCTCGCCTCCCTCGTCACCGTCCTCATCGGGTGGCAGTTCAAGGCGATCGCGCGCCAGTACTTCCTGGCCGAGGTGGGCCCGGATGCGATGAAGGACGCCCTGGCCACCTTCTTCAGCACCTTCGAGTTCGCGGCCGGCGTCCCCTGCCTCCTGATCCAGATCCTCCTGACCGCCGGCCTCCTCCAGAGGTTCGGGCTGCGAGCGGTTCTGTTCACGCTCCCGCTCGGTCTCTTCGCGGGCTCGCTTGGTCTCCTCGTCTCCGGCGGCACCTTGTTGGCCGTTTCCATCCCCCGAGCGATCGACAGGGTGGTCCGCTACTCCGTCGACCGCCCTGCGGTGGAGCTGCTCTATCTGCCGGTTCCCCTCGCCGTCAAGCTCCCGGCCAAGTCCTTCATCGACACCGTCGTGTGGAGGGCGGGGGACGGCCTCGGGGGGCTCGCCGTGCTGGCCTTCGTGACCCTGGGAGGCCTGGGCGCGGTGCAGCTCACGTGGGTGACACTGCCCTTGATCGGGGTATGGGTCGCCGTGGCCGCCGTGGCCTACCGCCTCTACCTGAAGACGCTGAGGGACAGCCTGCAGCAGCACCGCCTGGACCTCGAGCAGGCGTCGACGCCGCCGCTGGACCGCGCCACCAGCGAGATGCTGGCCAGCCGACTGGAGGCCGTCGACCCCGAGGAGATCCTGTACGCTCTGGACCTGATGGCCGAAGGTCCGCTCCAGGCCGCCCATCCGGCGGTCCGGGGACTGCTCGACAACCCGGCGGCCGAGGTGCGCCGGCGCGCCCTGGAGATCCTGGGCGCGGTCGGGGACCGGACCATTCTCCAGAAGGTCGATTCCCTTCTCGGCGACCCCGACCTCGAGGTGCGCACGGAGGCCCTCCTCTACCTCGCTCGCCACGCGGACGTGGACCCCGTGACCCGCGCCCAGGACCTCGGGGGTTTCAGCGATGCGGCCCTCCGCGGCGCGGTCATCTCCGTCCTCGCCCGGCTGGGAGGCGATCGTCTCGAGACCGCGCGGCTCGCCTTCGAGGCCATGGTCGAGGACGAGCGACCGGAGGCGGAGGAGTCACGGCTCCAGGCGGCCCGTCTGGCTGAGCGGCTGCCCCTGGTCTTCGAGGACCCGTTGAGGCGACTCATCCAGGACGACGACCCCGAGATCGCCGGCGCGGCGATCCGGGCCGCCCGACGACACGGGGGCGGGCCCTTCGCGAAGGACCTCGTCACCCGACTCGGCGAGCGTGCCTGCCGCGAAGAGGCATGGGCGGCCCTGGCCGGCGCCGGCTCGGCGGCCTGCCGAGCCCTGGCCACCGCCCTGGAGGAGCCGCACCCGGCCCCCGATCTCCTGCGCGCGGCACCGGAGATCCTCGAGCAGATCGGGACCGACGAGGCAGCCGAGGTCTTGTCCAGCTGTCTGCTCCAGGGCAACGCCGAGTTCCGGCTCCATGTCATCAAGGTGCTGGGACGAATGCGGGACCGGCGTCCCGGGCTCGTGGTCGATCCCCAGGTTCTCGAGGCGGTCGTCGCGGCGGAGATTCTCGGGCACTATCGGTCGTATCAGATCCTGGGGGCCCTGGAGCTCTCGACCCTCGAGCAGGAGCCCACCACCCGCAACCTCCGCGTCGCCATGCTGGAGGAGCTGGAGCGGGTGTTCCTCCTGCTGGGCCTTCTCTACCAGGGCATCGACTTCCGCGCCGCCTGGGAGGGCCTGCGCTCGGGCAACCCCGTGCTCCACGATCAGGCCCTCGACCTTCTCGAGAGCGAGCTCAAGCCGGAGATGCGCAACCTCCTGGTACCGCTGGTCGACCCGGTGGTGCACGGTGCGGAGCGCATGCGCCTTGCGGAGAAGCTGGCGGGCACCCCGGTCGACAGCCCGGTGGAGGCGGTGAAGGAGCTCGCCGGTACCGGGGACCCCTGGCTCAAGGCGTGCGCGGCCTACGCCATCGGGGCCCTCGGCCTCCGCGAGCTCAAGGAATGCCTCGAGAAGTGGAGCCACGACCCCGACCCGCTGCTCCGCGAGACGGTGCGCCAGGCGCGGGAGGCGCTCGCGGCCGCCGAGCGCACCCGAGACCGCTGAGCCCGCCGCCCCGGCCGATTGACCGGGCCGGGCCCGACCTTTAGTCTTGGTCACCGGAGGGAGCCACCCGGTGGCACTGAGTTTCGGACGGTCGAAGAGTGACGACGTCGTCTCGCTGATCGCGGCCAAGAAGTACGGCCCCGCCATCGAGATCCTGCGGGAGGAGCTCAAGAAGCGGGGCGCGAGCACCACGGTCCGGAAGCAGCTCGCGGACGTGCTCGTCCTCGCCGGCAAGACCGTCGAGGCGGTTTCGCTGCTGCTCCCGCTCGCGGACAAGTTCGCCCGGGAGGGATTCGCGGCCAAGGCCGTCTCCGTCCTCAAGAAGATCCAGAAGATCGACCCCGGTCGCCGCGACGTCGAGGAGCGCCTCGCCCGGCTCATCGAGGAGAAGCAGCGCCAGGCAGCGGTCGCGCTGCCGACCAGCCGCCCGGGCCTCGAGATCGGCATCGAGGAGATCGGGATGGAGCCGCCTCCCTCCTCCCCGGTCGACATCCCACTCGCCCCCCCGGCCGCGGAGCCCGAGCCCGCCCCGTCCGATGGAGCAGGCCCCGAGTTCGGTTTCGGCGGGGCGGGGCCGAGCTCGACGCCCGCGCTCGAGCCGGTCGTGGAGCCCCCGGCGGCGGAGCCGATCTCGACGCCTGCGCCCGGAGCGGTCATGGAGTCTCCAGCGCCCGAGACGGCGGAGCCGGTTCTCGCCCCCCCACCGGAGCCGGCGCCGTTGGAGATCACCCCGACCCCGAAGCCCGGCCTCGCGGACACGGGGCCCGACGCCACGCTGCCGTTGCCGACGCCGGAGCCCCCCCCGGGGGTGGGAGAGTGGCTCGATCTGGAGGGACCGTCTGCGGTACCCGACCAGGGCGAGTCCGAGATCGAGGACTACGACCTCCTCTACGTGCCCGACGGTGAGGAGGCGGAGGAGGAGGGTGCCGATGAGGAGCTCGTCCTTCCCGAGCCCTCCACCCACGAGGCCCTGTCCGAAGGGGGCTTCGCAGACGAGCTCATGTCCCTCGTGGACTCGGTTTTCCAGGAGTCCCCCGGGACCGCCCTCGAGCCGGCGACCACGGCCGAGCCGGAGGCGACACCGGAGGAGGCCCAGCAGGGCGGCAGCCAGATCGTCGTGAGCCCGCTCTTCCGCGACTTCTCGGTGGACGAGATGGTCGCGGTTATCCAGGGCCTCAACCTCCTGACGTTCGAGCGCGGCGAGGTGATCCTGCGCGAGGGGAAGCCCGGGGGCAGCCTGTACATGCTCGCCTCCGGGCGGGTGCGGGCCTTCCGCAAGAACCGGGAGACCGGCAAGCAGGTCCCGATCGGCGACCTCGAGGAGGGGGCGTTCTTCGGGGAGATGTCGATCCTCACCGGCCAGCCGCGCGCGGCCAGCGTCGTCGCCCTCAACTCCTGTGAGCTGCTCGAGCTGGACCGGCCGACGTTGGACGGCATCACGAAGACGCACCCGCACGTCTGGGACGTCCTGCGCGAGTTCGCCGAGCAGCGGTCCCAGGCACGTGGATGACCGGAAGGGCCGACGCTTCGGCCTCCTGGTCGGGATCCAGAACGGTGTGCGTCTTCTGAACCTGGGCGGCCCCGGCCCCCGAGCCTCTTTCACCGCCCCCGCGCCGAGATGGCGAGGGCGATCCCGCCCAGGATCATCGCGCCGGCCAGGATCAGCCGCGCCGTCACGTGCTCGCCCAGGGCCACCACTCCGCCCACCGCGGTCAGCGGCGGGACGCTGAGCTGGACGATCGCGGCCTGCGTGGCCGACAGCCCGCGCAGCGCGGCGTACCAGATCGCATAGCCCAGCCCGGAGGCGAGAGCCCCGGAGACGAGGGCGAGCAGCACCCCCGCGGTCGTGAGCTTCGGGGAGACCATCGCGAGCCCGGCCCCGCTCGCGAGAAGCGCCAGCGGCACGCTGCGGGCGAAGTTGGAGGCGTTGGCGGCAAGAGGGTTCGCCGCGCCGCGGCCGCGCAGGGAGTAGACGCCCCAGGCCATACCGGCCACGAGCATCAACCCGGCGCCCACGGGGTTGGGCTGGGCGAGTCCCGGTCTCGTGAGCGCGACGAGCCCGACCAGGGAGAGGACGAGGCCGAGCCACTCGCGCGCGGCGGGACGCTCCCCGGCGACAAGCGCCGAGGCCAGCATCGTGAGCTGCACCGCCCCGAACAACAGCAGCGCCCCGGTTCCGGCGGGGATGCTCAAGTAGGCCAGGGAGAAGCCGAGCGCATAGGCGAAGAGCGCGGCGGCCGAGGTCCAGCTGCCGCCCCCGACCTCGGAGCCGCCGCGGAGACGGGTGAGGGGCACGAGCACGAGGGCGCCGCCCACGAGGCGCATGCTGGTGAAGCTGGCCGCGTCGGCGAGGCCTCCGCCCAGCGCGGCCCGACAAAGAAGCGAGTTCGCGGCGAAGGCCACCATCGCGGCCAGCGTCAGGCTGGCGGTTCGCGCGTGCATCGCTCCTCCCGGCCTGAGACCCGCCACCCGGGACTCTCTCCTCCGAACCTGAATCTTGGGGAATCCTCTGCACCCTAGACCCTGGGCGCCGGGCGGTCAAATCAGGGGCTTCGCGGTCGCCGGCGCTCGGGCGCGCTCAGCGAAGCGAGTGGCCCACCGCGACGCCAATGAAGGTGGCGATGGCGTAGCCAAGAGTGCCGCAGAGGATCGCGGGGATCACCAGCGTCTCCCAGCGCCGGGCCACCGCCATCGCCGCGGCCGAGGTCGGCCCGCCCATGTTGGCATTCGACGCGATGACGATCTCGGCGAGATCGAGGCGCAGTAGCCGACCCGCAACGAGGATCGCGACCAGGTGCACGGCGAGGATTCCCATCGCGAACACGAACAGGATCGTCCCGTGCGCGAGCACGAGTGCGATGCTCGCCGACGCGCCGATGACGGCGAAGAACACCTGCATCAGCAGGACCCCCAGCTCGTGCGCGCCGGCCAGCGCGCCCAGCCAGCTCGGGAAGAGCGTCGCCAGGGTGACGATGAGAACCGTGACGAAGAGGATGCCGCTGGACTTCATCCCCAGTGCGTCCGCGAGGCCGTATCCCGAGGCGCACACCGTGGCCGCGACGGCGAGGGCGGCGGCCATTCCGCGGACACCGATAGGCGGCCCGCTCGGCTCGGGCGCGAGCCGGGTCTCTCCCTCGAGCACCCGACGGACGAACCGACGGCGCAGCCGCGGCATCGACGGCAGGGCGAACAGCACGAGGAAGTACAGGGCCATGGCGAGGTTGTCGGCGGCCACCCCCGCCGCGAGCAGGTCCCCCGAGCGCAGCCTGAGGGCCTCGGCCGTGGCCATGTAGTTGAGGGATCCGCCGACGTAGGTGGCGCAGAAGATGCCGGCCAGCTTCCAGCCCTCCTCACCGAGCGGGAGGAGGGTGAACATGACGCCGACCCCCAGAATCGTTCCCCCCGCCCCGGCCGCGAAGGCAATGAGCGTGGGCCCCGCCTCGCGCAGGATGCGCCTGAGGTCGGCGTTGAACAGAAGAAGCGGGATGGCGAGCGGAACCAGAAAGGACCACACGACGTCGTAGGCAGGCGCGCTCGCCGGGATCACGCGCATGTTCGACAGGGCGAAGGCCACGGCGATGGCGATCACCGCCCCGGACAGCTTCTCGCCCCAACGGGTCCTCTCCGCCCACAGCCCGAAGGCGCCGGCGCTCAGGAGGACAGCCCAGAGAGCCCAGTGGTTTTCCGGCGAGATCAGCGTGCCCACGGCGGGCGAGGGTATCAGATCCGCGTGGGCCCTGATCCTTCATTGCCCCCTCACCCTATCGCTCCGCACTGAGGGGGGCCTGCTAAACTCCTCCGCCATGGCGGACCACCCGACCGCCGAGGCCCCGCCCCTCCTGGAGATGAGGGGCATGGGAAAGGTCTTCCCCGGGGTGGTAGCCCTACGCGACGTCGGCTTGCGGCTCGACGCCGGCGAGTGCCTTGCCCTCTGCGGCGAGAACGGTGCCGGCAAGAGCACGCTGATCAAGCTCCTGGCCGGCGCCCACCGCGCCGACGCCGGCGAGATCCTCATCGACGGTCAGCGTGTCTACATCACGACGCCACACGAGGCCCAGGAGCTCGGGATCGCGGTGATCCATCAGGAGCTGAACCTCGTCCCGGGTCTCTCGGCCCGGGAGAACATCTCCCTCGGACGAGAGCGGACCCGCTTCGGTTTCCCCGATCACCGGCGGGAGGCGAGGGACGCGGCCCGGCTCTTCGAGCGACTCGGGCTCGACATCGACCCCGAGAGCCCCTGCCGCGAGCTCAGCGTGGCCCAGCAGCAGGGGGTGGAGATCGCCCGGGCGCTGGCGGTGGAGGCCCGGGTGATCGTCATGGACGAGCCGTCGGCGACGCTCAGCGGGCCCGAGACCCGGCGGCTGTTCGAGATCGTCCGGGAGCTGACCGCCTCCGGCCTCGGTGTCATCTACATCTCCCATCGGATCGAAGAGATCTTCGCGATCGCGGCACGGGTGCAGGTCCTGCGCGACGGGCGACACGTGACCACCGAGCCGACCTCGAGGGTCTCCCGGCAGGCGCTGATCGAGCTGATGGTGGGCCGTCCCCTCGCGACGGAGTTTCCGTCTCGCCAGGCGAGCCGCCGGGCCGAGCGGCTCCGCGTCGAGGGGCTGAGGCGGGGCGACGCGGTGCGGGGCGTGAGCTTCCGCGTCCACGCCGGCGAGGTGCTGGGGTTCGCCGGGCTGGTGGGCGCGGGCCGGACCGAGACGATGAGGCTCGTCTTTGGCGCCGACCGGCCCGACAGCGGCAACGTGTACGTCGACGGACGACCCTGCCGGATCTCCAGCCCCCGCGCGGCCATCCGCGAGGGTATCGGCCTCCTGACCGAGGACCGCAAGGCCCAGGGACTGGTCCTGGGCCATTCGGCCATCGAGAACTTCGCCCTCCCCAACCTGGACCGGCTTTCCCGCGGACCCTTCGTCGACCGGACCCGCGAGCGGGAGCGGTACGCTCGGCACGCCGACGCCCTGAGCATCCGGGGAGGCGGTCCCGACGCGCCCGTGAGCACGCTCTCCGGGGGGAACCAGCAGAAGGTCGTCCTTGCGAAGTGGCTGGAGCGCGACAGCCGGATCGTGATCTTCGACGAGCCGACCCGGGGCATCGACGTGGCGGTCAAGTTCGAGATCTACCAGCTCATCAATCGCCTCGCCGCCCAGGGCAAGGCGGTGATCGTGGTGAGCAGCGAGCTGCCGGAGCTCATCGGGATGTGCGACCGCATCGTCGTGATGCATGCCGGAGAGGTCCGGGGCGAGATCGAGGACGCGCGAGCCGCCACCCAGGCGCAGATCCTCGGGATGGTGGTCGGCGAAGCGTCATGAGGCGGCTTCTCGCCGACTATGGGATGCTGCTGGTCCTTGCACTCCTGTGCGCGCTGTTCAGCGTGCTGACCCTGAAGAGGCGCCAGCCGCAGGGCGAAGAGGCGGGGGCCGAGATCGCCCGGGAAGTCGATCGCCGCTTCGACCCCTCGGCCCTCGTGGTGGCGGTGGCGACCGAGCGGCCCCCGTCGCGCGAGACCGTAGAGACGGTGGCGCGGATCCTGCGGGAGAAGGGGTTCAGCCGTGTGCGGACGGTGACGGGGACACCGCGGGACCTCCGTCTCGCCCTCGACCAGGCTCGTCGCGAAGGAGAACGTCCCGTGGCCTTTGCCCTCGCGAGCGATGTGGTGGACTGGCGCGTGTGGGAGATCCTGCCCGAGAAGTATCCGGACCTCGCCGAGACCCCGAGGGTGGTGGCCGAAGCCGAATACCGGCCCGACTTCCTCAAGCCGTCGAACCTGCTGGCGGTGGTGGACCGCATCGTGGTCATCGCGATCATCGCCATCGGCATGACGATGGTTATCGTGACCGCGGGGATCGATCTGTCGGTGGGCAGCCTGATCGCCCTGTCGGGGGTGATCGGCACGCTGATCATGAAGCAGCTCGGGGGTCTGAGTGCGCCGGCCTGGACGGTGGCCGTCGGCTTTCTCGCCGGGACCCTGGCTTGCGGGGCGCTCGGCGCCTTCGCGGGAGTCCTCGTGGCCCGCTTCAGGGTGGCGCCCTTCATCACCACCCTCGCCCTCATGATGGTGGCCCGGGGCCTCGCCTTCCTGATCACCGGCGGCTTCTCGATCTACCAGGTGCCCAAGGCCCTCCCGTGGCTGGGCCAGGGCCGCACCCTGGGCGTTCCCCACACCGTCATCCTCCTCGTCGGGCTTTACGCCGTCGCGCACGTCTTCATGTCGAGGACCCGGCTGGGGCGCTACATCTACGCGGTGGGCGGCAACGAGGAGGCCGCGCGGCTTTCCGGCGTCCCCGTCCCGTTCGTGCTCATCTTCGTCTACGCGTTGAGCGGCCTGGCCGCGGGGGTTGGGGGCTGCATCCAGGCATCGCAGCTCAACACCGGCACGCCGAACGTCGGTCTCATGTACGAAATGTACGTGATCGCCGCGGTCGTCGTGGGAGGCACGAGCCTCTCGGGCGGGTCGGGCCGCATCCTGGGCACCTTGATCGGCGCCTTCATCATCTCGGTGATCCAGAACGGCATGAACCTGCTCGGCATCGAGAGCTACACCCAGAACGTCGTGCTCGGTCTCGTCATCCTGGGAGCGGTGCTCCTGGACCGGGTGCGCCGGACGTCTCGGCTCACCGGCGGGCCGGCCGAAAGCTAGGGAGGACAACGAACCGTGGAGCAGAGGAATCGACTCGCGCGAACGGCCCTCGGGCTCGTCATCGCATTTGTGGCGGCGGGCTGCGGGGGGACGATGGAGGAGCAGCCGCGGGGCCTGCGTATCGGGATGACGTGCATGGACCTCACGAACCCGTTCTTCAAGCTGATCTGCAACGTCATGAAGGAGGAGGCCTCGGCCCAGGGGTACGAGGTGGTCTGCCTCGACGGGAACAACGACCCCGCGACGCAGAACAACCAGCTCTCCGATTTCGTCGCCCAGGGGTACGACGCGATCTTCCTCAACGCCGCCGACTCGCGAGCGGCGGCCGAGGGCGTCAAGCGGGCCCACGCCGCCGGCATCCCCCTCTTCACCTTCGACGTCCAGATGACGGACGAGGAGGTCCAGGAGCTGGTCGTCGCCCACATTGGAAGCGACAACTACCAGGGGGGGCGACTCGCGGCGAAGAGCATGATGGAGGTGACCGGGGACCGGGGACAGATCGCCATCGTGGCCTACCCCGAGATCAACTCGGCCCGGCTCCGGGTCGAGGGCTTTCGTGACTACCTAGCCGAGAACGCGAGCCGGCTCGAGATCGTCACCGAGCTGAGCGGCCGGGGCAACCGCAACGACGGCTACGCCACCGCCACCGACATCCTCCAGGCCCATCCCGACATCGTGGGCCTGTTCGCGGTCAACGACCCCTCGGCGCTGGGCGCCTATGCGGCGGTCGTCAAGGCGGGTCGCGAGCAGGACATCACGGTGATCGGGTTCGACGCCTCCCCCGCAGGCAAGCAGGCCGTCTTCGAGAAGAAGCTGTACGACAGCCCCCAGCAGTTCCCACGGAAGATGGCGGCAGGAACGGTGAATCTTCTCGTGAGGTACCTCGAGGGTGAGGAGCTCGAGAGGAGAACGCTCATCCCCTGCGAGCACTACCGGTACGAGGACTCCGTCGAGGACGAGTCCCGGATCAAGGAGCAGTGGTGAGGGGCGGCGTCACCGCCGGTGGCGGAACCTCTCGAGCCGATCCCCCCGGATGCCGCGGTGAGCGGGCCGGGCCATGATCTCGTGGCTGCGGAGGCGCCGCTGGCGCTCGGTGCGCTCGATCCGTCGCGAGTTCCACGCTCGCATCGACCGGTTCAAACGCCGGAGCAAGGGCCACGTCCGCGCCGCCCTCCTGGCGGATCACGAGATCGCGAGGGCGGTGGCCCGCCACGCCCAGGAGACGGGTGAGAGCGCGTCGACGACCTGGAACCGGGTGCGCGGCTACGTCGAGGAGATCGTCCCCAACTTCAACCTGATCTCGTACTACCGATTGGGCTACGGGGTGGCGCGGCTCCTGATCCCGCTCTTCTACAAGGTGAGCGTCGGCTACGAGGCACGGGCTGCTCTCGACGCCATCCCCCGCGACGCCACGGTCATCTACCTCATGAACCACCGCTCGAACGCGGACTACGTCGTCGTCGCCTACGTGCTGTCGGGCCGGGTAGCCCTCTCCTACGCCGTCGGGGAGTGGGCGCGGGTGTGGCCGCTGGAGGCGGTGTTCAAGAGCTTCGGGTCCTACTTCGTCCGCCGTCGCTACCGCGAGCCGCTGTACCACCGTGTGCTCGAGCGCTACGTCCAGCTCATCACCCGCAACGGCGTCACCCAGGGCATCTTCCTCGAAGGCGGTCTCACCCGCGACGGCCGCTTCCGGGAGCCCAAGCTCGGGTTGCTCGACTACCTCATCCGGGTCAAGACCGAGCCCGGATTCGACAGCCCCCTCCACATCATCCCCGTGGCCATCAACTACGACCGCGTGCTCGAGGACCGCTCGCTGCTGCGGGAGCAGCAGTCGGAGGACGAGCGTCTGCCCCGGCGCCAGCAGGTCGGGGAGGTGATCTCCTACGTCGTCAAGGTCTCGTTTCGTTTCCTTCTGCGGCGTGCCCGCCGCTACGGCCGAGCCTGCGTGAATTTCGGGGCGCCTTTGAGCGTGGACGACTGGCTGGCCCGGCGCCCCGGTGTCCTGCACCTCCGGCGGGAGGAGCGCCTGCCCCAGCTCAAGGAGCTGGCCGCTGAGGTGATGCACCGCATCGGCGCCATCATGCCGGTGACGCCGGTCCCCCTGGCCGCGACCGCCCTCCTGCGCCATCCGGGGGAGCACATCACCCGGGTGGAGTGGGAAAAGCAGCTGGACTCCCTGCGGGAGGCGCTACGAGCGGCAGGCGCACACGTGGTGGGCGAGGAGAGGGCGAGCGCAGAGATCCTCGACCGCGCCCTTGTCATGTTCACGCTGCGCCGGGTCGTGTTCCCCGATGCCGGCGGGTTCCACGTGGACCGGGAGCAGGATCCGCTCCTCCGGTACTACGCCAACTCGATCGCCCAGTTGTTCGATGGGACGGACCGGCAACGGAGCCGATGAGCGCTCAGTCCTCTTCCAGCAGTGACCGCCCAAGCAGCGGCTTCCCACCCAGGGACGTATAGAAGGCGTAGACCGTCAGCCCGAGGAGGACGACGGCGAGGAGGATCAGCCGCGTTGCGAACCACGCGGAGGTGTCGAGGGTGAGCGGGGCCTCCAGCAGGATGAACCAGAAGTACACGGTCACCACCAGGGCGAGCAGCCCTCCCCGCGTGAGCACGAGAAACATGAGGACGGTCCGCACCAGGCCCCCGATCCAGAGGAAGACGAAGCCCTCGGTCATTCCAGGGAAGGCCCACAGGACGCACCAGACCCCGGCCGCCAACAGGTTGCGGCGAAGCAGCAGGCGGAGCAGCACCAGGGTGAAGAGGTAGATCATGGCCCAGAGCACCGAGCTGAATCCATCGACGAACAGGCGGAAGCCGACGTCGGTGATCGAGGCCAGGGTCGACCCCTTCAACCACGGGTGGGGGTAGAGGGCCGGCTGGCCGAACCAGGCGGGCACGCGCAGGACAACGTGCGAGAGCAGTCCGAGGATCGACCCGACCGCCGCGCCGAGAAGAAAGTCGCGTCCCACCAGCGGATCCCGGAAGCTCCCTCCCAGGAGTCGCTTCCAGGAGATCAGCATGTGGGGCCACCGGCGGCGAGCGTAGGGCTCCAGGGCGATGTAGACGAGCCAGACCGCCATCGCCCAGAGGGCGGGCGGGGAGAAGACCCGGATGAGGATCCAGATCTCGTCGGCAAACGTGGAGACATGGCTGGCACGAAAGAGCCGAGCGACGCTGTATGTGGCGAACACGAAGAGGGCGACACGGACCGCGCCACTCCTGTCGCTTCGGCCCAGGCGGAGGTTCCGCCGGGCGAGGAAGGCCGCTCCGAGGGGCAGGGCCAACACCAGGAGGAGGACAGCCGCCTCCCCCACGGGCGCGGTCTCCCGCAGCCTGGTGGACGCCACCATGCGACGGGGCTCGGTCCACGACTGCAGGACGGCGAACCACACGGGACGGCCATGGTACGCGGCAGCCTCGACGCGGATCGGCAGTCCCGGCGCATCCGGGTGAGACCCCTCCCAGGCCGCCTTGTGGTCCGAGTCGACGGGGGCGGCCCAGCGGGGCGTCACCCGCCGCAGCCGGCTTGAATCCAGCCCCGCCTCCTCGAAGAGGGGAGCCCAGGACGGTGTCTCCCACGGCCCGGTGCCGGTCTCGAGCTGGGGCGGGACCGCGACGAACCGGACGAGACGCCCGCCCGGGCTCAGGACGACCTCGGTCATCCCCGAGAGCTGGAGGGGAGGGTCCTCTGGTTGCACCATCGCGTCGTTGTTGGCCGCCACGAGGCGGCTGGGGCTCTCCCTGTAGACGAACAAGTACGGGGAGAACGGACCCTCCCGGATTCGGAGCCAGCGGTCGGGTGAGTCGTCCCGCCTGACCTCGTCGAGATAGGAGCGATCCCGGACGAAGGACCAGGCCGAGTCCACGCCCGCGTCCTGATCGAGGCTCGCCAGGAGATCCCGGGCCCGCTCGACGAGAGCGGCGGGAGGCCGCTGGAGGGTGCCGAGCAGGGACTGGCGGTGCGCGAAGAAGGCGGCGAGGACGAGGGCGACGATCGTCACGGCGAGGCCGGCCCACGCCACCAGGGGCGTGAGATCACCCACCGTACGCGCGGCCGCCACGAGATCCGGGGACGGCGTCTCACCGGCGAGAACGGCCATCTCGAGAGGATCTCCGCCGGGCAGGCTGGCCGCGACGACGCGGGCTGAGACGGGGCGCGCCTCGGGGGCCTCCTCGAGACACTGCAGGACCGCACGCTCCACGACGGGATCGAGGCGACCCGACGCGCTCGCCAGGCGCGGCCGCTTGGGCTCTCGATGCTGGGCGAGCAGGGCGTTGATGCTCCGGGCCTCGAAGAAGGGGCGGCCGGTGAACATCTCGTAGATGACGAGACCCAGTCCGTAGAGGTCGCTCCGCGGGGTGATCTCACCACCGGAGAGCTGCTCGGGCGACATGTAGGCGGGGGTGCCGGCAAAGGCCTCCGCGCCGGAGCCCTCGGCGGCGACCGCGAGACCGAAGTCGGTCAGGCGAGCGCGGCCGCGACCGTCGATCATCACGTTCGCCGGCTTGAGATCCCGGTGAACCACACCCTTCTCGTGAACCGCGGCCAGGCCCGCGGCAAGATCCCGGGCGACGTCGAGGGCCTTGTCCGGGGGCAGGTGCCCGATGCGCGACAGGAGCGAGGCGAGGTCTTCGCCGTCGACGTACTCCATGGTGATGAAGGTGTGCCCCTCGTACTCCACCACGTCGTACAGGCGGCACACGCTCGGGTGGGAGACCTCGCGGCCGATCCGCACCTCGGAGTAGAGGCGCTGGCGCCGCTCGGGCGAGAGCGTGCCGCGCACGAACTTGAGGGCCACCGCCTGTCCGAGCTTGGTGTCTTCGGCCCGGTAGACCTGGCCCATCCCCCCCTGGCCGAGCAGGGCGACGATGCGATAGCGCCCGGCCAGCATGGTCCCGGGAGTGAACCCCTGGCCGGAGTCGGCCCTCTCGGTCTCCTCGAGATCCCGGGAGGCGGTCCAGTCGGAGAGCCCGGAGCTCTCC
>JAJDNV010000301.1 GCA_022340545.1 Acidobacteriota bacterium
TGCCGGTCGGCTCGTGGCAGCCCAGGCAGACACCCACGCGCAGGATGCGCCGCTGCTCCTCCGGGGTGAACGGGCGCGCGTTCGTCCGCGTGGTGCTCCGCGGTCGGGGGGGCTCGAGGAACCCCGTCCAGGCGTCGGCGGGGAGGCCGTCGCGCGCGAGGTCCGCCTCCGGCTCGAAGACCCACCGCGCCTCGCCTTCGCGGTCGAGTCGCAGCGTGCCCCGCCCGAGGCCCAGGGCAAGGGGGTCGTTGTGACAGGACCGACAGCTCCGGCTCCCTTTCGCCGTGGTGTGCGGTTCGACGGGTGAGAAGAAGCGCTCGAACCGTCCCTGCCGCATGAGGGTCGGCGGGAACGCCCGGGCCATGTCCACGGGATCGGTGCCGAGGGTGAGGATCATCCCCGGCGCGAAGGGCGCGATGCGTCCCGGCTCGTCGCCGCGCACGCCCAGCGAGGGCGGCTCCGCGCGGAAGTCCCCCCCGATCTCGTGCCACAGGCCGTCCGCGCCCAGCTGCGTGTGGCACCGCAGGCACTGGGGGGCCCAGGCCGAGTGGCAGGCGGAGCAGGAGACGCGCTGGTGGCCCAGGCCGGTGCAGTGGGGGGACGGCGGCTTCAGCTCGTGCCGTTTCCCGTCGAGCTTGCCCTCGAGAATTGGCTGGCCATCCTCATTGAGGAAGACGTTGACGAGGGCGAGGCCCGACCGCGCGGCCACCAGGAAGCGGCGACCCTCGGGGTCGTCGTCCGTCCGGAGGCGCACGATTCTTCGGGACTCCTCGTCGATCTCCTCCCACCCGAGCGTATTCGGCGGGCCGTCGACGTGGCAGTCCTCGCAGGCCACCTCGACCGCGTCTTCCTCATGAAGGTGGGTCCGGCCGTCGCCCATCACCTCGCGGGACGTGTGACAGTCGACGCAGGCGAGGCCGGCCTCGTGGTGGACGTCGGCCGGACGACGGGCGAACACGCGCCCGTCCTGGAGGACGCGCCACTCGTCGCGCTCTCCGCCCGGTGGGGCTGGTTCCATCGTTTCGTGCCAGCCCGCGTAGCTCGTGCTGATTCGTCCGGAGCGGCTGTGGCAGCCGAAGCAGTGCTCGTCCGACGTGCTCAGGTCGAGGGCGGGGTGGAGCGTCTTGTCGGCATGATGATTCAGGTGGCAGGCGGTGCAGCCGCCTCCGCGCGACAGCTCGTCGATGGGATCGGGCCCATTCTTCTCGACCGCAAGATGGCAGCTTGCGCACAGGTCGGCCAGGTGTCGGTCGGCCGCGCTCGGGCCGAGCTCGCGCAGGCTGCCCCCGCCGTCGGGTGTCTCCGCCTCGCCGAAGACGAAGCGGTTCACGCCCACGAAGCCCGCCCCCGTGGCCATCAGGGAGCGATCCACCCGCTCCACGATCGCCCCGTGGCAGCCGGTGGTGCCACAGGTCGCGCGCGCCGTGGAGAGGTTGCCCGGGACGAGCACCATCCCGGCGTGGGCCTGGTCCGCGTTGCCACTCCACGGCTGCCCGAGGTGACACGCGGCGCAGCCCACCGCCTCCGCTGCGTGAGCCGGCGCAAAGCCCCGCTCGTCGGAGTGACAGGGCAGGCAGCCCTCCCGGCGCCCGAGCACGATCGGAATCTCTGCTTCCACGACCTTCGCGCTCGGGAGGTAGAGCCGGAGATCGGCGAACGTGGGGGCGTTGCGCGCCCCCGGCGGACGCCACTCCCAGTTGGCGCCGCGGAGGGCGTAGCCGATGACGGTCAGGCCGGCGTAGGCGGTGAGGGCGACGGCGAGCGCGACCTTCACCCGTCGTGACCATTGAGGGGACAGGAGGGGCAGACCGGCGAGCAGCACCAGGCCCCCGAGGAGCGGGATCCAGGCGAGCCCGGGGGATCCCAGCCAGTGCAGCAGCTCCTGGAGCCCCAGCATGTACCACGGGCCCTTGACCACCGGCTCGGCCGGCCCGTGGACGACGGGAACGAAGGCCAGGCTCAACGCCGCGCTCGAGCCGAGGGCGCTCAGCCAGGCCGCCGCCCCCGGCCAGGCGCGACGGAAGTGCTCGACGATGAAGGCGAGCGTCAGGAGCGTGGCGGTCGCCGCGTGCTGAACATAGAGAAGCTGAAGTGAATCCTCGGGCCCCACGAGCAGCGTGTGCAGCGCGCCGCCGAGGAGGGGGAGCCGTTCGAGCAGTCCCGCGAGGACCTGACGGGCGAGCTGCCCCTCGGCGTCGCCCTTGAGGACGTAGCCGGAGACCATGAGGTAGACGACGACCACGGTCGAGAGGACGAGCCGCAGCCAGACGCCGAGACGCACGCGGGCCTCGGTGCGGCGCGCGAGATGTTCGACCAGGTGAAGGGCGGTGAAGACGAGGAAGAGCTGCGCCGACCAGTAGTGGAGTCCGCGCAGGAACGCGCCGGCGGGATTGGTGAGGAGGAGGAGCTGCAGCGAGTCGGCGGCGGCGGCCGCGTCGTAGGGAATGGCGACGAGCGCCCCGGAGCATAGGGCCAGCCAGAAGGCGGCGAAGGCCAGATCGCCGATGCTCGGAAGACGCGCGTTCCAGCCGTCGAAGAGCCCGGCGGCGCGGCCGTCAGGAGCGGAGGTCGACGACGTAGCCATCTCCATCGATTTCGGGCGTGACCCGCAGCGGGGCGAGATCGGCCTTTGCCGGCCCCCGCGTGACCCGCCCGTGCGCGTCGAATCGGGACCCGTGACAGGGACAGGCGAGCGTGCCGTCCGCCGCCGGCCGAACGGTGCAGCCGAGGTGCGGGCACCGACGCGAGACCGCGCCGACGGAGCCGCCCGCGCGCCACAGCGCCACGGGGCCATCGACCGTGAGGCCCTCGGGCAGCGGTCCCCGGACGACGTGACGTCCGGGCGTCCGAGAACGCCCGCGCTGGGCTCTCGCCATCGCCCACGAGAGCCCACCGAGGGGCACGAGCGACAGCCAGGCGAGCAACTCCAGGCGACGGCGCGAGGGAGGTCTCATCCTAGATCCCGAGCAGACGCTCGCCGCCGGCAGCGCGGTAGGCGGCCAACGCCTTCTCGGTTTCCTCGTCGGCCTGCGCACGGAGTGTCTCGAAGCGTGCCTGGCCGCGCAGCGGGTCGAACGCGGGGTCGTCGGCGAGGGCGGTGGCCGGGTTGTACCCACCCGCGACGGCGCTCTCCAGCAGCTCGAGCCCGCGCTCGACCAGGCCCATCCGAACGAGGACGAGCGCGTCGATGTAGGTGGCCTCCGGATCGTAGAAGGTGGCCAGGGCCCGCTCGACCCCGGCGAGGAGGCCCGGGCGGTCCCGCTCCAGAAATGGGCGCACCCAGCCCACCACGACCTTCACCACGTCGGGCACCTGTTTCCCTTCCTGGCGTTCGAGGAGCCGGTGCGCCTCGTCCTCGTGCCCGACGACGGACAGCGCCAGGATCTGGGGCTCCAGGTCGAACGGGGTGCCCTCCTCCCGGTCGAGAAAGGCGAGCCGCTCGTACTCCGCGCGGGCCAGCAGGGTCCAGGGCACGCTGGTGGAAAGCTTCGGGTCGAGGCGCCGGGACTCCTCGTGGGCCGCCATCGACGCGTCCAGGAGGCCGGCGTAGCGGCAGCTGTGGACGAGCCCCGCGAAGATCTCCGCGTCATTCCGATTCGTCTCGGAGGCGCGGATGAGGCGGACCATGGCCTCCGTGGCACGCCCCGTCTCGGCCTCGAGGTGGGCCAGGTACTTGTGGGCGAGGGACAGCTCGGGATCGACCTCGAGGGCCCGGGCAAAGGCCTCCTCCGCCCTCCTCGTGTTGCCCTCGCGGTCCTCGAGATACTTCCCGATCACGCGGTGGCAACGCCCGAGGTGGGCCCAGGCGGGGGCGAACGCCGGGTCGTCCTCGACGCAGCGGCCGAAGAGATCGCGGGCCTCCTCGAGCCCCCGGTAGTCGCGAGTCGCCTGCAACGCGCGGAGATAGAGCTCGTGGGCCCGCGGCGTCGCCGCCACCTGTCGACGTGTCGGCTTCGCGTCGCCGGAGAGGGTGGGGGAGAGGGAATCGACGATGCTCTTCGTGACGTCGTCCTGCAAGCGGATGATGTCACCGACCTTCGGCTGCACGGTGTGGGAGCCGACGAGCGTGCCGGACTGCGCCTCCACCAGCTGCACGGTCACCCGAAGCTGGTCGGCGGCCCGGAGCAGGGTGCCGGTCACCACCAGGTCGACGTCGACCTCCGTCGCGATCCTCCCGAGATCGAGCGGTTCCGTGGCCAGGCGCGCAGCGGCGGCGGTGGAGCGGACGACGAGCGAGCGGATCCCGGCGAGGGCTGTGGACACACCGTCGGCCAGGCCGTAGCTCAGGAAGTCCGTGTCGGGATCCGGGCGCAGGGCCCGGAAGGGCAGGACCACGACCCGCCTGAGGGCCTGGACCCGGGTCGAGGCGTCACCAGACAGGGAGATGGCACGCAGGTCGGCGGCCATCGCCTTCGCGGTCGCATAGCGTCGGCCCGGTGCTTTCTCGAGGGCACGCCGGATCACCCGGTCGATGGTGGCGGCCTGAGGCGAGCCGGCCAGGGCCGGCGGCTGCTCGTGCAGCGCCGCGTGCAGGATCTCCGCCAGACCCTTCCCCTCGAAGGCGGGCCGCCCCGCCAGCATCTCGAAGAGGAGAGCCCCGGTGGCGAAGAGGTCCACCGCCGGCCCGACCTCCTCGCCGCGGATCTGCTCTGGCGCCATATAGCGGGGCGTGCCGACGATCATCCCCGGCTGCGTGAGCTCTTCGCCGACGTCCTCGCCATCCGCGAGCGCCACGAGCGGCCGCGCCAGGCCGAAGTCGAGGAGCTTGACCCCGTGCTCGGTGAGGAACACGTTGGTGGGCTTGAGATCGCGGTGGACGAGCCCGCGGCCGTGCAGCGCCTCGAGCGCGGAGAGGACCCCGAGAGCGACCGGCACCGCCTCCTGCGCCGGCATCGAGCCCCTCTCGAGACGCGCCCCCAGCGGCTCCCCCTCGAGTCGCTCCATCGCGATGAACAGCGCGCCCTCGTGCTCTCCGACCTCGTAGATCTGGCAGATGTTGGGGTGGTTCACCGCGGCCGCAGCCCGGGCCTCCCGCCAGAAGCGTTTCACCGCGGAGCCGTCAGTGCCGCCGGACCCGATGACCTTGATGGCGAGCGACCGGTCCAGACGCTCGTCGCGGGCGGAGAAGACGATGCCCATGCCGCCCTCGCCCAGCTTCTCGAGCACTCGATAGGGTCCGATGCGGGACGGCGCCAAGTCGAGCGTCAGGTCCTCGCCCGGCCGCGCCGGGGCCCGCGCTCCGCCCCGCAGCCGATCCAGCAGGGCCCGCAGCCGTGAGCCGCCGGATTTGTCAGACATCGACCGCATCTCGGGTTTGCTCGCCTCTGGGCATGTGGGCGGTCCGATTGTATTCGTCAGGAGACCGACTGGGCGGATCTTGAGCCCGCACGGCGTGGAATTCAAGCCGGCGCGGCCACGCCTCTGTTGAAGCGTTGGGGCCGGGCCGTGGTTCCGGTTCGCGATGTCCTACAATCGCTTCGCCCACGCACCCGTAGGCCCTTGAATGATCGATCGCTGGCTGCGCGACCGTGCTCCGGGTCCAGGCTGGGACCCCACCGGACGACGGCTCCCCCTGCTCGCCCTCGTCGGCCTCGTTCTTCTTCTCTTTCACGAGGTGGTCTTCGGCGGCCGTGTCCTCTACGAGCGCGACATCCACCTGATCTGGGCCGCACAGGCCGACGCCTTCGTGCGGATCGTGGCCGCCGGCGCGTGGCCGGTGTGGAACCCCTACGTGTCGTTCGGTCAGCCGCTCCTCGCCAACCCCAACAACCAGATTCTGTATCCCATCACGTGGCTCAACCTCCTCATGCGTCCCGAGACCTACTACACGTTGTTCGTGGTGAGCCACCTCGTGCTCACCGGGGCGGGCTTCCACCTCCTGGCCCGGCGCCTCGGCCTCTCCCCGCTCGGCTCCTTCGTCGGAGCAGCGGCGTGGGTCCTGTCGGGGCCGCTGCTCTCCATCGTTCAGCTCTGGACCCACCTCGCGGGCGCGGCCTGGCTCCCCTGGGTCCTTCTCGCCGCGGACCGGGCCTTCGCCACCGGCCGGCGCCGGGACATCGCTCTTTGGGGGCTGGCGATGGCCGCCCAGGTGTTCGCCGGGGCACCGGAGAGCCTCGTGGCGGGAGGGATCCTGGCTCTGGGCCTGGGGCTGCGGCACGTGAACCGGCGGTCTGGGCGCGCGTCGATCCCGCGACTGCTCGCCATCGCCGCCCTCGCCGGGGCGCTCGGCCTTGCGGTTTCGGCAGCCCAGTGGATGCCGACCCTGGCCACGGCTCGCCAGACCGCCCGCCTGGCCATCCCCGAGGACGTGCGCACCTTCTGGTCGATCCATCCCTACCAGATCATCGAGGTCGCCCTGCCTCTCGAGCTCGACCGTCTCGCCCTACCGGCGGAGGCACGGGAGGTGCTCTTCGAGTCGCGCGAGGCCTTCCTCGCGTCCCTCTACACCGGGCTCCCCGCGCTCGTCCTCGTGGGGGCCGCGGTCGCGAGCGGACGGCGCCGGTCCTGGCTCCTCCTCGGGGTGGCCATCGGCTCCACGCTCCTGGCCCTCGGCCGTCACACGCCGCTCTACGGCGTCGCGGCGACGCTGCTGCCCGTGCTGGGTGCCTTCCGCTACCCAGCCAAGGCCATGGTCGTGAGCAGCTTCGCCCTGGCACTCTTGGTGGGCCTGGGTCTCGACGCGTCGCGACAGGCGGCCCCGTCCCGCCGATGGCACCTGCTCCTCGTGATCGTGCCCTCGACGGTGGCGGTGCTCGTCTGCACGGGAGCCGCCCTGCTCGCGTTCGGCCTGGTCCCGTCCCGGCTCGCGATCGGCATGGACGGAGGACTACGTCAGGCGGTCCTGGCCCCGGCCGCGGCAAGGCTGACGGTCGCTGCGGTCCTCGGTGCCGTCATGCTGGTCCTCGAGCTGCGGTCCTCGCGGGCGGGGACCGGGCTCCGGGGTGCGATGCTCATGGCCGTCGTGGTGATCCTCGACCTCTTCGTTGCGCACCGGGGGCTCAACCCGACGGCGCCCCGGGAGCTGTATGCCCTGCGCTCGCCGGCGATGGACGTCCTCCAGGTCGAGGACCATTCCCGGCTGTACGTCTTCGACTACACGCTGCCCGGCCGCAGCCAGCGCTACCTCGGCCATGACGAGGGCTTCCGCCTGGCCGCGGGACCGCACGTTTCCTGGCGCGTGGCGGCCGCGGCGCGCGCCTACCTTCACCCCTTCACCCTCGGGTCGTTCGGCCTCGAGGGGAGCTACGTCGCGGACACCATCATGCTCTACCCGCCCTATCTCGAGGCCCTCACCCAGGCCGCCTTCAACGCGGAAGAGACTCCGGCCGAGCTGCGCCTGCTGCAGGCGGGAGCGGTGAGCCACGTCGTCGCTCTCCACGAGCGGGGCTTCGAGGATCTGGTCCCGGTCGCAACCCGCCCGAGCTTCTTCGATGAGCCCATGCGCGTCTTCCGGGTGCCCGACGCCCTGCCGCGCACCTACGCCGTGGGCACCACCCGCGTCGCCGACGGGGCGAAGGCCCTCGCGCTTCTCGGGGACGCGTCGTGGGATCTGCACCGGGAGGCGCTCGTCGCCACAGGTCCGCCGATCCGGGCTCGGGCGTCGTTCACCGGATTCAGCGAGATCACGGCCTGGCGCCCCGACCACGTGCGAATCTGCGCCGAGGCGAGCGGCCCGGCCCTCGTGGTCCTGGTCGACACGTACGATCCGGGGTGGAGGGTCACGATCGACGGCGAGCCGGCGCCCGCCCGGCGCGTCAACCTGGCCTTCCGCGGAGTCGAGGTGTCGGCGGGCCGGCACGAGGTCGAGTGGGTGTATCGTCCGACGTCTGTGCTCGCGGGGCTTCTCGTCTCCGGTCTCGGCCTGGCCGCCGCGATCGGCCTGATCGCGCGCCGAGGTGCCGCGAGCGGATAGTGGTACGTCGCCGAAGTCGTGTTCACAAGTTGGGCGTGGTGGCGCGCAGGCGGCCGGGGCCCCCGACGAGGACGCAGCTGTACTTCGAAGCTGACGCGCCCACAGTCGGGGTGGCCGCCGAGCGCCGAACGCTCCAGAGAATGCACACGACTTCGGTGACAGGAGACTAGGCGGAGTAAGGGAGGTCGTCAGGCGATCCCCA
>JAJDNV010000317.1 GCA_022340545.1 Acidobacteriota bacterium
CTCAAGGGGATCCTCGGCTACTGCAACGAGGAGCTGGTCTCCACTGACTTCATTCACGACGACCGCTCGTCGATCTACGACTCGCTGGCCACCCTCCAGAACAACCTCAAGGGCGAGAAGCGCTTCTTCAAGGTCGTGAGCTGGTACGACAACGAGTGGGGCTACTCCAACCGCTGCGTGGACCTTCTACGTTACATGGCGAAGAAGGACGGCGCGGCCTAGGTCAGCCGACCTCGCCGACCTCCGGGAAGATCCCGGGATCCCTCGGGGGCGGCCCCATTCGGGTCGCCCCCGATTTCCGTTTCGGACCCTCAACACAAGGACAAGGACCATGGCCAAGCTCTTCATCGAAGACCTCGACCTCGGCGGCAAGCGCGTCATCATGCGCGTCGACTTCAACGTTCCCCTCAAGGACGGGTCAGTCGAGAACGACAAGCGGCTGCGCGCGACTCTGCCCTCCATCAAGTACGTGCTGGATCAGGGCGCGAGCCTGGTTCTGATGAGCCATCTCGGGCGCCCCAACGGCCGGCGCGACGACGCGCTCAGCCTGGCCCCGGTGGCGGTGCGGCTCTCCGAGCTGCTCGGGCGCCCGGTGAAGCAGCTCGACGACTGCGCGGGACCCGACGTCGAAGCCGCCTGCTCGGCCTTGAAACCTGGCCAGGTGGTGCTCCTCCAGAACCTCCGCTTCCACGTCGAGGAGGAGGGCTCGTCCAAGGGCCCCGACGGGACCAAGGTCAAGGCCGACCCCGAAGCGGTGAAGGCATTCCGGGCGTCGCTCTCGAAGCTGGGCGAGGTCTACGTGAACGACGCCTTCGGGACCGCCCACCGCGCCCACAGCTCAGTGGTGGGCGTGGACCTGCCCCAGCGGGCGGCCGGGTACCTGATGAAGAAGGAGCTCGACTACCTCGGCGATGCCGTCGAGACCCCGACCCGGCCCTTCGTCGCCATCATCGGCGGGGCCAAGGTCTCGGGGAAGATCGACGTGATCGAGTCGCTCCTGCCGAAGGTGGACACCCTGATCATCGGGGGGGGCATGGCGTACACGTTCTACAAGGCCCAGGGCAAGGAGATCGGCGGCTCCCTGGTCGAGAACGACCGGCTCGAGATGGCGAAGGCCCTCCTCGAGAAAGGCAAGGGCAAGCTGGTCCTTCCCCTCGACACCGTGGTGACCGACACCTTCGACTTCGGCGCTCGCAAGGTCGGGACCCTCAAGACCGTCCCCTGGGACGGCATCGGCCCTAGGGACATCGGCGTGGACATCGGGGAGAAGACGCGCGAGAAGTTCGCGGAGATCGTGAGGGGTGCGAAGACGGTGGTCTGGAACGGCCCGATGGGCGTCTTCGAGATCCCGGAGACCGCGAAGGGCACTCTCGCCATCGCCCAGGCCCTGGTCGAGGCCACCGCCGGCGGGGCCACCACGATCGTTGGCGGCGGCGACTCCGTGGCCGCGATCGAGAAGAACGGCCTGGCCGACAAGGTGAGCCACGTCTCCACCGGCGGCGGCGCCTCTCTCGAGTTCCTCGAGGGCAAGGCCCTTCCCGGCGTGGAGAACCTGAGCGACAAGTAGGGACAAGAAGGAGTCGGCACACGCGGGCGTGCCTCGAGGGAACTGGCCGCATCCTGTAACACACGTGTAAGGAACCAAGCACATGGCAAACCGGCTTATTCTAAAGACCCCCCACCTATCCCTCCCCACGTAGGGGGAGGGAAACTCTCTGAGTCAGGCCCAGCCACCCGCGTGTCCTCAAGGGTCAGGACACGCGTGTGTAGTCCGGCCTGGCGCGAATCGCATTCTTTGACTTGAGCGAGGGCCCCATGACACATCGTATTCCGTTGATTGCTGGCAACTGGAAGATGAACAAGACCACCACCGAGGCGGTCGCGCTCGCCACCGAGATCGCCAGTGGGGCTCAGGCCGCCACGTCGAGCGTGGATGTCCTCGTGTCCCCCGTCTTCACCGCCCTCGTCCCGGTGGCGAAGGCCCTGGAGGGCTCGAAGGTCTTCCTGGCCGGCCAGAACATGCACTCGGAGCTGGGTGGAGCCTATACCGGCGAGATCGCCGCGCCCATGCTCAAGGACGCGGGCTGCACCCACGTGATCCTCGGCCACTCCGAGCGCCGGCAGTACTTCGGCGAGACCGACGAGGGGGTGGCGAAGAAGACCAAGGTGGCGCTGGACAACGGCCTCCTGCCCATCTCCTGCGTGGGAGAGACCCTGGAGGAGCGCGAGGGCGGCAAGACCATGGACGTGGTCGGGCGCCAGGTCGACGCGATCCTGAAGGCCGTCTCCGCCGACGAGGCGACGAAGGTCGTGATCGCCTATGAGCCGGTCTGGGCCATCGGCACCGGCAAGGTGGCGACACCGGAGCAGGCGCAAGAGGTCCACGCCTTCATCCGCAAGCGGGTTGCCGGGGTCCACGGCCCGGCGGTGGCCGACGGCCTGCGGATCCTCTACGGCGGCAGCGTGAAGCCCGACAACGTGAAGGGCCTGATGGCGCTGCCCGACGTCGACGGGGCGCTGGTCGGCGGCGCCTCGCTCAAGGCCGACTCGTTCCTCAAGCTCGTCCACTTCGAGAAGCAGTAGGACCGGTCCGTCGCCCGGGCCCACGGCCCCGCCTCCCCTTGCCGGCCCTATAACTCACTCGTGCCGCAGCGCCACGAGGGGGTCCAGCCGGGCCGCCCGCAGCGCGGGGAGCAGCCCCGCAGCGACCGCTATCGCCAGCATCACGGTCGCGGCGGCCGTGATGGTGGCGGGGCTGGTGGGCGCCACACCGTACAGAAGGCTCCTGACCAACGGGGCCCCCGCAATGGCGGCGGGAACGCCGACCAAGAGTCCGGCGACGGCGAGGACGACCGCCTCGCGCAGCACCGTCCACAGAATCTGGCCCGGCGCCGCGCCCAGGGCGACGCGCACCCCGATCTCGCCGGTACGCCGCGTCACGGCGTACGACGTCACCCCGTGCAGGCCGATGCTCGCGAGAAGGAGGGCGAAGCCGGCGAAGATCGTCAGGAGCTGCGTGAACGCCCGCTCCTTGGCGCTGGCCTGGGCGATGATCTCGCTCTGTGTCCGGATCCGGGGCACCGGGATGTCTGGGTCGATCTCCGCCACCGCCGCGCGCAGTGGGCCCTCCAGGCGGGAGAGCGGGGTGCCGGTGCGCACGAAGACGTGGTAGCCGCCCCAGGCCTTCCGCTGGAATGCCGACTGGTAGAGCGTGGGGGGGACGGGGTCGCGCGCGTTGCGGTACGGCATATCGTTGACGACGCCCACGATCTGGACGTCGAGTCCGTCCGTGCGCAGGGTGCGCCCAACCGGGGATGCGCCGCCGTAGAGCTCCCGGACCGCGGCCTGGTTCACGACGCCGACCGCTGGGGCCTCCCGATCGTCCTGGAGTCCGGGCATGCGTCCCGCCAGAAGGCTGGCGCCCATGGTCTCGAGGAAGGCGGGGCCGATCGCGTTCTTGTACAGCACGACGCGCCTGCCGCTCACGTCGAGAAAGGAGTTCGAGACGATCCCGCTCATGGGCGCGTTCTCGACGAGCGTCACCGAGCGGACGCCCGGGACCTGCAGGACCCGCGCGAGCAGCTGCTGGTAGAGCCAAGGATACCGCTCTTCCGAAAGACGCGTGTAGGCGGGATCCACCTGGAAAGACACGATCCCCCGCGGATCGAAGCCGAGCTGCACACTTCCCAGGTTTGCCAGAGTGCGCACGAAGAGAATGGCGCCGACCACGAGGGGCACGGACACGGCGATCTGCACGGCGACGAGGATGCCTCCGGCCCTCAGGCGTGGCGTCGAGCCACCGCTGCCCTGTTGCCTGAGCCATCCGATCGGGTCGATGCCGGAGAGGCGGAGCGCAGGAAGGAGCCCAGATGCGATCGTTGCCGCGGCCGCGAGCGTCACGCCGAAGGCGAGCACCAGCGGGTCCAGGCTCACCTGGATGTCGAGGTCGCCGAACGCGCCCGAGCCCAGGCTCCCGGTAAGGAGACCCCTCAGGGCGTTCCGGCTGAGCGACGCCAGGGCGAGGCCAGCCGCGGTGCCGGCTACCGAGAGCACGACAGCCTCGAGAAGCGCCAAGCGCATGAGCTGGGCACGACTACTTCCGAGTGCACTCCGGACCGCCATCTCCCGTTGCCGGCCTACGCCACGGGCGAGCATGAGGCTCGCCAGATTCACACACGCGATCAAGAGAACGATCCCGACGACGCCGAGCAGGAGATACAGGAGACGCGCCGTCTGCGGGCGCACGGGCTGAGCGCCTTCGGACCCGTCGACCAGACGCAGCTCGGGGAGATGGCCGTCGCCCCCGACCAGGGGCGACGGCACCGTCCGCATCGCCGCGGCCAAGCGCTGCTGGACGATCGCCTCAGACGTCCTCGAAGAGACGCGAGCCATCACACGCAGCCAGAACAGATCGTCCGACCTGAAGCGGGATCCGTGGGCCGAGAGCTGGCGGTAGACACTCGGCTGCGCGGCAACCGGGAGGGTGATCTCCGTCTGCGGGAAGAACCCACCCATGGAGAGGCCCTT
The DNA here is from genome assembly GCA_022340545.1 of Acidobacteriota bacterium. Classification (GTDB taxonomy): domain Bacteria; phylum Acidobacteriota; class Vicinamibacteria; order Fen-336; family Fen-336; genus JAJDNS01. Next base: position 4,528 of record JAJDNV010000317.1, read on the forward strand.
GAAGCCATCGGCGCTCACGCCGATGACCTCTGCTGTGACGCCGTTCACGCGAACCGTGCGGCCCACGACGGAACGGTCGCCACCGAAGGCACGCATCCAGAAGGTGTGGCTGAGCACGGCAACCAGGGGTGCCCTGGGTGCGTCGTCGTCCGGGACGATGGGGCGCCCGAGCGCCATCGGGATCTTCAGTGTCGAGAAGTAGTGTCCGTCGACCAGCGCGCCCCCGGCAGCGAAGGCGGGCTGGTTCTCCAAGGCCACGCTGACACTGCGGAGGAAGGCGAAAGCGCAGAGGTCAACGTCCGAGGGAGCGGCGTCGCGTAGGGCCTGGTAGATCGGATAGCTGAAGTTGCTGCGCAGGGGGGCACCAGTGTCAGAGTCGGGGTACGAGGTCTCACCGACCGCGTTGACGCGGTAGTCACCTTCACGGCTCCATGCGAGGAGCTTCAGCTCCTGCGGGCGCTCGACCGAGAGCGGGTTGAGCAAGAGCGTGCGCACGACACCAAGCATCGCCGTGTTCGCGCCGATGCCGATCGCGAGGGAGAGCACCGCAATCAGCGTGAAGCCGGGGCTGCGACGCAGCACCCGTAGGACGTAGCGCAGCTCGTGGCCCAGACCCGACATCGTGCCTCCTCGACATCGTTTCAGTCATGAGACGAGTCTGGGGCGGCGATGGTTTACAGTCATACCCCGCGAAAGCAGGATTCACGCCGTCCGGATGTATCTGGACCCTTCCGTTGCGGCGGCAGGGTGATATACTTCGTGTTTCGTCCGGTCCGTTCGGGACCAGACGGGCATACGGAATCGAGGATCGGCGGCGGCCATGGCTTTTGTGTACTATCTCGTGATTTCCGTCCACGTCATCGCGTGCTTGTTTCTGATCGCGATCGTGCTTCTGCAGCAGGGCAAGGGACAGGACCTCGCCAGCGCGTTCGGCGGCGGCGGCTCCCAGACCGCCTTCGGTCCCCGCGGATCGGCGACGGTGCTCTCGCGCGCCACGACCATCCTGGCGGCGCTGTTCATGATCACGAGCCTGAGCCTCTCGGTCATGAAGAGCGGCCGCAGCTCCGTGCTCGACCAGGTCCAGGACACCGCGATCCCGGCGGCCCCCGCCGCCACCCCGGCTCCCGCACCCGAGGCGCCGGCCGGGGACTCGGAGAGTGGGACCCCCGCCGAGGGTCCGGCCGCCACGCCGGCGCCGGCGGAGTAGCGCCCGGGCCTGCGACGGCGACGCGCCCGGCCCGCTCGCGCCATCCGTCGTCAGTACCCCGAGCGGCGTCGGCCGGTAGCTGCGCGACACGGCTCTGGTGGGGGGCGATGTCGCGGCGTACCACGCGGTCAACCGATCTTGACGTAGACGTGGGCGTCCTCGACCTTGACCGCGTGGCGCGGGACGCACAGATTCGTGTCGGCCACGTTCTCCCCGGTCGTGACGTCGAAGGTCCAGTTGTGCCAGGGACAGCTCACCTCGGCGCCGTCCAGAAAGCCCTGGCCAAGCGGGCCGCCGCGGTGAGGACAACGGTTGGACAGGGCGTGAAAGGTCCCACCCACGTTGAAGAGGGCCACGGCCTGGCCTCCGACCTCGACCTCGGCCGCCTGTCCCGGGGCCAGGTCGGTCACGGCAATGGCCCGGACGAACTCGGACATGTCTTCCGCCTGCACCCTTCTCGAATACTTCAGTCTACACGAGTGCCCCGAACCGCTTCGGAATCGGACTCAGGCGCGCACGTTCCCGGCGAGCGCCTCCAGGACGGAGGCCAGGGGACGCTGGTCGAGGGATCCCAGCACCAGGTCCACGTCGGGTCGCGGAAGCGACCGGGTGATGGCGTTGGGCACGGCGACGCAGCGCATTCCGGCGGCCCGGGCCGCTCGCATGCCGTTCGGGGAGTCCTCGAACACCAGGCAGCCCCTGGGGGCGACGCCAAGGCGACGGGCGGCGAGGAGGAAGAGCTCCGGATCGGGCTTTACGCGTGTGACGTCGTCGCGGGCCACGATGACGTCCAGCATCTCCCGGATGCCGTGGCGGCTCAGCCAGCCCTCGACCCAGCCGCACGAGCTGCTCGACGCGACCGCCCGGGCGAGGCCGAGGTCTTTCGCATCGTGCAGAAGCGCCTCGACACCCGGGAGGAGCGGGCGAGACTCGCTCGTCCGCCTGGACGCCTCCCGGACCTCGCGCTGCAGCTCCTCGCGCGAAAGCGTCTCGCCCACCAGCGACTCGAGGTGCTCGTGGGCGTCGAAGCCCCCGTGGGTCCCCAGGGCGTGCTGCCACTGGTCGAGGCCCAGGACCTGCCCCCGGCGCTCGTAGGCGCCGCACCAGGCCTCGAAGATCGGTGTTTCGGTGTCGACGATGAGACCGTCGAAATCGAGGATGACGGCCTCGACCTTCAGAGCTGCCTCGTCAGGAAGTCGATCGTCCGCTCCCAGGCCCTCTCTGCAGCGTCGCGGTCGTACGCCTCGGGACGGTTGTCGTTGAAGAAGGCGTGCCGGGTCCCGGGGTAGGAATGGAATTCCCACGTCTTGCCCCGTCGGCCGAGCTCGGCCTCGAAACGGGAGACGTTCGGGTTGGCGACCTCGTCGTCCTCTGCCCAGTGTCCCAGGACCGGGGCCCGCAGGCGGTCGAAGTCGAAGTCGACCTTCGGATGGCCGCCGTAGAAGACGACGCAGGCGGCGACGTCCTTGGGGTTCGAGCAGGCGGCATAGAGGCTGAGCGCGCCCCCCATGCAGAAGCCGACGGTGGCGACGGGACGGCCAGTGACGAAGCGCAGCCGCTCGATCGCGCCCTTCAGGTCGTTGTCGGCCTCTCCGATGTTGAGGGCCATCAGGAGCCGGCCCGCGTCGTCCGGCGAGCCCGCCGTCACCCCGTGATAGAGGTCCGGGGCCAGGGCGTGAAAACCCTCGGTGGCGAACCGGTCGGCAACCCGTTTGATGTGATCCACGAGCCCCCACCACTCCTGGATCACGACCACCCCCCGCCCGCGGGCCTTGTCCGGAGCCGGGACCGCGAGGTAGCCCTTCGCGGTCCCGTCGCCAGCGGCGAAGGTGATCATCTCTCCCATCGGCTGTTGCCTCCTCGCACAGTGGCCCTGGCCCCATCCCGGACCGCCCCCTATCATAAGCGCCGAGGGCGACCCGGGGGCGACCCGGCCGCGCGGAATCGCCCCCCAACACCTCGAGGTGAGAAGCATGAGAGAGGCCCTCCTCGCCGTGGCCGCCTGCTCGCTGGCCGTCACCGCCCACGCGTCCCCCCCACCGGGAGCCGCCCAGTCTGGGCCGGACGCGGCACCCACTCTCCTCACCTGGTCGCAGCAGATGAAGGAGCGCGACGAGTGGCTCGCCAAGCGGCACCGGATGCTTCTCGGCATGATGCGCCGGCACCGGCTGGACTGGTGGATCGTCGTGAACGAGGAGTTTCACGACGACCCTCTCACCGCCCTCGTGGCCCCCGCCCGTCCCTACGCCGGGAACCGCGACATCTTCGTGTTCATCGACGCCGACGAGGCGGGGCTCCGCAAGGCGGCCCTGACCGGCTATGCCGAGGAGAGCGTGCAGCGCTTCTTCGAGAGCCCGGACGAGCCGCGACCGCCGGCCGAGGCGCTCCGCGCCCTCTTTGCGGCCCACCGCCCGGAGCGCATCGGCCTGGCCATCGACGGGGATCGCGGGATGACGCGCAGCCTCACCCTCTCCACCCACCAGATGCTGCGCCGCGCCCTCGGAGCAGAAGGCGCCCGCCGATTCGTCAGCGCCGAGGGGCTCATCGAGGAGTACTGCGACACCCGCATCCCGGAGGAGCTCCCCCACTTCGAGAAGCTCGTCCACCTCACGGAGGTGCTCGCGCGGCGGGCCCTGTCGAACGAGGCCATCACGCCGGGAGAGACCACCGTGGGCGACGTGCGGCGCTTCCTCTTCGACGCCTTGTGGGCGGAGGGCGTCACGACGTGGTTCCAGCCCGACCTGCGCGTGCAGCGGGCGGGAACGAGCGGCCCGACCTCGCGTGGCTTTCTGGCGGTGTCTCCGGAGAAGACCGTGATCCGACGCGGCGATCTCGTGCACCTCGACTTCGGCATCTCCTACATGGGGCTCGACAGCGACTGGCAGAGGATGGCCTACGTCCTGAAGCCGGACGAGACCGACACCCCCGCCGGGTTGAAGCGCGGGCTCGCGAACACGAACGCCCTCCAGGATGCCCTGATGCGAGCAGCGGGCCCGGGTCGTCCCGCGGCCGAGGTCTACGCGGCGGCCATGGCCGAGATGAAGGAGAGGGGCATCGAGGCCATGGTCTACTCGCATCCCCTCGGAAACCACGGCCACGCCCTCGGGCCCTCGATCGACGGCCGATCGGTGCACGATGACGGCGGCCGGCCCCGGCCGCTGCGGCCGAACTCCTGGATCTCCATCGAGCTGAACACCGCACTGGCCGTGCCGGAGTGGGACGGGCAGAAGGTCTTCTTCATGGAGGAGGACCCCGCGTACCTGACCGACGAGGGCTACCGGTTCTTTCGGCCCCGCCAGGAGCGCTTCTACCTGGTCCGCTGAGGGACCACCAGCCCTTCGGAGGCACGTCCGCCCCGGCCGGGGCCACGGAGACGTTAGAATCTGGGGCCCATGGGGTTCCACGTCCGAGTGTGCCGCGAATGCGGCGAGGAATACCGTCCGGTGGTCGACCGCTGTGCCGACTGCGGCGGAGAGCTGGAGGACGTCTACGAGGACGAGGGGGCCCCGTCGCCGCGGCGCGAGGTCCCGGCCGAGCCCGAGCCGATCGACCTCAGCGATCACCGCGTCCTCTTCCAGACCCCCCGCGCCCCCGACCTCATCCCCCTGGCCGAGCGTCTGAAGGAGGCGGCCATCGCGTTCCGCCTCGTGGAGGAGGCGGTCGGCGAGGGCGCCGCACGGTTCAGCCTGGTGGTCGCCGACGGGGACGCGAAGGCCGCGCTCGAGACGCTCGCCGACCTGCTCGCCCCGCACGTGGAGAGCGACAGCGTCCACGCCCTGGAGTCGAACTACGTGTCCGGTCGATACGTGCGCTGCCCGGCCTGCGGTGCCGAGCAGGGATCGGGCCTCGCCGAGTGCGCCGAGTGCGGCCTCACCCTCGCCCCGGCGGTGCCGACGTGCCCGCGCTGCCAGTCCCCGCTCGAGCAGGAGGGCGCGCCCTGCACGGTCTGCGGGGGGCCGTCCCCGACCGGCTGATCGACCCGACCGCACGCTTTATACTGAACCATGGCGGACTGGTGGACCTCTCCCGAAGGTGTGCACGTCCTCCCGGACGGCGCCTGGCGCGTGGGTGGGTTCGCCATCGCCCACGAACCCTCGCTCCGCTACCTCAAGGCGCGGCTCGTCTTCGAGGAGAGCGGGGCCTACCTGGTGGAGGGCAGGCAGCGCGTTCGGGTCGAGGTGCAGGGTCCCGCCTTCGAGGTGACGGCCCTCCGGCTCGACCCGGAGGCGGGCGAGGCGTGGGTGGCGCTCGACGACGGGAGCGAGGAGCCCCTGGCGTCCGACGCCCTTTCGCTGAGCGAAGAGACCGGCCGCTTCGAATGCCTCGTGCGGGAGGGTCGAGCCCGCGCCGTTCTCTCCCGCGGGGCCCACCAGGCCCTGCTGGAGCACGTCGAGGAGGAGGACGGCGGCTTCGTCCTGCGGGTGGGGTCTCGCCGGATCCTGGTCCGGACCTGAAGTGAGCGGCGCGGACCTCGCCGGGCGCGTGCGGGAGGTCGCCCGGGAGGTCGGCTTCGACGTGGTCGGGATCGCCGGACCCTCGGCCCCGCCCGAGCTCGCGTTCTTCGCCGAGTGGGTGGGACGCGGGCACGCGGGCGAGATGGGCTACCTCACCCGGCAGGTGGCGAAACGAAGCGACCTCCAGGCGGCGTTCCCCTGGGCCCGCTCGGTGATCTGCCTGGGCCTGCAGTACGACACCCCCCAACCCTACTCGACCGAGGCCCCGGCCGGGCGGGGCTGGATCTCACGCTATGCGTGGGGGGACGACTACCACGACGTCATGAAGGCGATGGCCAACCGCGTCGTCGAGCGGTTGCGAGACGAGATCCCCCCCTTCGAGGCCTGGACCTACGTGGACACCGGCCCCCTCGTGGAGCGGGCGTGGGCGGCGGCGGCCGGCCTCGGGGCCTGGGGCAAGAACACGTGCCTTCTCCACCCCGAGCACGGGTCGTGGTTCTTCCTCGCCGAGATCGTCACCGACCTCGAGCTGCGAGCGGACTCCCCTCGGACCGACATGTGCGGAAGCTGCACCGCCTGTCTCGAGGCCTGCCCCACCGGGGCCCTCCCCGCGCCCTACGTCCTCGACGCCACGCGGTGCATCAGCTATCTGACGATCGAGCTCAAGGGCTCGATCCCCGGGCCGCAGCGCGAGGGGCTCGGTCGCCACGTGTTCGGGTGCGACATCTGCCAGGACGTGTGTCCCTGGAACCGGAAACGCCGGCGACGCGGCGGGGCCCGGTTCGAGCCCCG
>JAJDNV010000340.1 GCA_022340545.1 Acidobacteriota bacterium
GAGGAGCGGGCCGAGGAGGAGCGCCGGCTGGGACGGACCGTCGTGTTCCTCGCCGTCGAGGGGCGCCCCCGGGCGATCCTCTCGGTGGCCGACCCCATCAAGGAGTCGGCGACCGACGCGATCCGCGCGTTGGGCGAGGAAGGGCTCGAGGTCGTCCTCCTGACCGGTGACAGTCGGGTCGCGGCGGAGGCGGTGGCGCGCGCGCTGGGAATCTCGAAGGTCGAGGCCGAGGTCCTGCCCGATCGCAAAGCCGAGGCCGTCCGCCAGCTCCAGTCCGAGGACCGGATTGTGGCGATGGCCGGCGACGGCATCAACGACGCCCCCGCCCTCGCCGCCGCGAACGTCGGCATCGCCATGGGTACGGGCACGGACGTGGCCATGCAGAGCGCGGGTGTCACCCTCGTGAAGGGCGACCTCGGCGGGATCGTGCGCGCCCGGCGACTGTCTCGCGCCACCGTGCGGAACATCCGACAGAACCTCTTCTGGGCCTTCTTCTACAACGCCCTCGGGATCCCGATCGCGGCCGGAGTCCTCTACCCGTGGCTGGGATGGCTGTTGTCGCCGATGGTCGCGGCGGCCGCCATGAGCCTGAGCTCGGTGACGGTCATATCGAACGCCCTACGACTGCGGCATGCCTGACGATGACGACCGCGGAATGCCGAACGACAATCATTCCGCGGTCCTCGGACGACATCGCAATGGTGAGGGGCCCACATTGCGATGTCCTCCGTTGCTTCTGCGGACAATCGTATTGGTGAAATCATTCCTCCCTCCTTCACCCTCGCATCTCGTTGCCACGCCGTTGCTACACTGAGCCCCCCATGTCCTACCTGCACTGGCTGATCGCCATCTCGCTCCTGTTCGTCGTCCTGGAGCGTCTGTTCCCCTGGCGAAAGGGACAGGCCCTGTTCCGTGACGGCTGGCTGAGGGACGTCGGTTTTCTCGCCCTGAACGGCCACGTCTTCGCGCTCCTGACCGCGGGCGCCAACGGCTGGCTGGCGTTTTACGCCACGCGGCAGCTGCAGGGGGCGGGGCTGAGCTTCGACGGCTCGCCGGTTCCGCAGTGGCCGCTCTGGGTCCAGTTCCTGGTCTTCTTCGTACTGTCCGATTTCCTCCAGTGGACGGTACACAACCTCCTCCACCGGGTACCGTTCCTCTGGACATTCCACAAGGTTCACCACGCGATCCACACCATGGACTTCTTCGGGAACTTCCGCTTCCACTGGTTCGAGATCATGGTCTACAAGACGGTGCAATGGCTCCCCCTGGCGCTCCTCGGCGCCTCACCCCGGGCCACGTTCTGGGTGTTCGTCTTCTCCACATTCTGGGGTGATCTCAACCATTCGAACCTGAACGTGGGCCTCGGGCCGCTGGGCTACGTCTTCAACAACCCGCGGATGCACCTGTGGCACCATGACGCCTCCGACGAGGGCGGGGTGGCCAAGAACTACGGCATCGTCCTCTCGCTCTGGGATTTCGTCTTCGGCACGGCCTACTGGCCCCGCGACCGCAGCCCCGAGAGGCTCGGCTACCCCGGGGACGAGACGATGCCCGAGGGCTTCCTCGGCGAGATCGCCTGGCCCCTGGTCCGGCGGCGGGCCTGAGGGCTCGCCCGGCCGGGCGACGTTGACAACCGGGGGCGCCCGCCTAAGTTGAGGGGTGGGAAGAAGCCATGTCCTCCACCCCGTCCCGAAGGTTTTTCCTCGAGCGCTGCTCGGCCCTGCTGCTGCCGGCCGCTCTCGTCCGGGGCCGCGACGCGGACCTCGATCCCGCGTTCGAACCTCCTTACCTGAAGCTCCACCGCACTGGTGAGCTCCGCCGCCGCGGGGACGCCCTGTTCGAGATCATGAGGAGCTGTCGGCTCTGCCCGCGCGAGTGCCAGCTCGACCGCCGGGCCGGAGAGAGGGGCTTCTGCGGGGCCTCGGCCCAGCTGCGGATCGCCCAGGCCGTTCCCCACTTCGGGGAAGAACGACCGCTCGTGGGTCGGGGTGGCTCCGGTGCCGTCTTCTTCAGCCACTGCTCCCTCCGGTGCGTCTTCTGCATCAACTGGGAGATCAGCCAGCGCGGCGACGGCCACGACCGGGACGTGAAGGACCTGGTGCGGATGATGCTGAAGCTCCAGGAGCGGGGCTGCCACAACATCAACATCGTGACCCCCACTCACTACTCCGCCCACGTCGTACGGGCCCTGGACCTGGCCGCGGAGGACGGCCTGCGCCTTCCCCTCGTCTACAACACCTGCGGATGGGAGCGCCTCGAGATCCTCGAGATGCTGGACGGCGTCGTCGACATCTACCTGCCGGACTTCAAGTACTGGGACGGCGCGATGGCCTCCCGCTACTCCTCGACGGCCGACACCTACCCTGAGCTGACGAAGAAGGCTCTCCTCGAGATGCACCGCCAGGTCGGCGTCGCCCGGCCGGCCGCGGATGGGCTCATGTACCGGGGGCTCATGATCCGCCACCTGGTGATGCCGAACCGCGTGGGCGGGACGCGGGAGGTCGTCGGGTGGATCGCCCGCCACCTGCCGAAGGACACGTACGTCAACATCATGTCGCAGTACCGACCGATGCATCTCGCCTTCGACTACCCGAACATCGCCCGCCGCCTGACCCGCGACGAGTACGAAGAGGCGGTGCGCTGGGCCCGCGAGGCCGGCCTCACCAACCTCGACGTCCAGGGCTGGCGCTCCTGGTGACGCCTTCGCCCGTCGCCGCGCCTGACTCTTCGACCAACCACGGTCCCCCGCCGCCCATTGACAACGGGGGAGTGACGCTCTACTCCGGGATGGGACGATCCGCCCGTCCCCGCCAGGCGAAGGCGCCCGTGATGCCGGCGGCCAGAATAACCGCCGCGAGCGAGAGCCACGCGTACATCTCGTCCGCCCCGGGCCAGACCTGGGGGATCACGTTCGTCGCCCAGACGAACACCGCGAGGGCCAGGCCCGAGCCCGCGCTCACCGGCCACAACACGGCGTAGACCAGCCAGCCGCTGTAGTAGTAGCCCGACAGCTTCAGGAGAATGGGCATCAGGCCCACGCCGAGAGTCGCCGCCGTCCAGTCGGAGGCGCGCCGGACGGCCATCGTCAACAGCAGGAGGAATGCGGCGGTCGCCGCCCAGTGCGCCCCGCGCACCCGCTGCTCCGAGTCGGCGACACGCTCCCTCCACGCCGCGACGAGGTCCGGCAGGAGGGGATCGGTCATGATCTCGATTCGGCTCGCGGGGTCGTAGCCCAGGAAGATCGGCAGCCCGACGTAGTTGACCGACTCCGTGGCCATGTGCTTCGTGGTGTTCTCGGCGAACTCCGTCCAGATCCGTGCCCTCCCGTTCTGCAGCACGGAGGTCGAGAGAAGGAGAACTCCGGCGGCCAGGGACCCGGCGGCAAACCGCCGGTAGCGGAGGAGTGGCCTGAGGCTCCGGCCCTGAACGACCTCCGCCAGCGCCTTCAGGCCGAGTCCGAGAAACGCGCAGACGGGAAAGACGCGCAGCAGCGTGGACGAGGCGAGGGCGAACCCGGCCAGAGCCGGCCGTTCGGTCCGCAGGGCGACGACGCCGGCGACCAGCAGGAAGAGCCAGTCGTACCGGAGGAGGCTGCCTCCCGTCCAACCGAACTGGGAGAGAAAGTTCAGGCCGAAGTAGCCGGCGGCCAGGGCCGCCGCCTCGGCGCCGAACCCCCGCCCGATCATGATGAAGAGGCCGGCGAGGAGTGCAAGGTCGAGAAGGGCGAGAGGAACGACCTGCGCCCAGGATGCCGGGGTCAGCCCGGCGAGGAGACCACCCAGCACCGCCCAGGCCGGGGTGGCGTTGAATCCGTGGTCGTCGCGGGCCCTGAACCATCCATGCTCGCCCATCGCGTTCCGGAAGAAGGCCGTGTCATGACGGAAGGCCTCCCAGCGTCGCGCGGTGAACCGGGCGTGGCACTCGGCGGATCGCTCGAGCTGGCTGGCCGCGGGAACCCTCCGATTGTCGCGAAGATCCCGGACGACCCGGTCTGTGAGGTCGACGCCATCCTCCGCGTCGACGACGAGCGTGCAGGCGTAGAGGCGTGTGTATCCGAGCTCGGGAAGGTACTTCGCCCCCATGTAGTAGTGGAACATCTCGGAGGCGTGGACGAAGCGTGGGAAGTGGAAGTTGAACAAATAGGGCCACGCCATGAGCGAGACGAAGGCGAGCGTGAAAAACGCCCCACGCCGGACCCGCTCCTCGCGTGGTCGGGGCGTTGAGCGGCGCGCGAGCAGGCCCCAGGCCACCACCAGCATCAGCAGGGCGGCCAGCGCCTCGTAGACCGCGGCCAGCCTCGAGGGGCTGAGCGCGGGCCAGAGCGGGAGCGGGGAGCCGGGAGGGGCGGTGTTGAGAAGGGGCCACACCGGTGTCGACGTCTCGTAGGCCTGGAGCTCGGACACCGCGGCGGATCGCGACGTGGTGGCGCGGACTCGCAGCCACCGGGCGGGAACGGCCCGGGGCAGGACGGTCGTCCACGTGCGGAGTACGGGCCGTCCGGGCACGCCCGGCACCCGCCAAACGACGCGCCAGCTCACCGCGTCGGTCGAGGACTCCACGAAGTAGACGTCCGAGGTGCTGGCCTGCAGGAGGAGGGCGCCCACTCGCCGGGCGCCCCCGAGGTCGACGATGGCGGCGGAGCGCACGCCATCGAGGGCCACGGAGTGGCCGCGGGGGAAGGTGCCCTCGGTCGCCAGGCGTCCATCGGTGAGGACCCGACCCTCGCCGCGGCCCCCGAGGACGACGACCGGCCGTCCGTGGGCGACGTCGATGGAGGGCTCGCCGTCGGACGGCATCGCGCGGGGACCGCAGCCCGTGGCGGCGACGCTCGCGATCAGCAGCGCTGCCGTGCGCGGGTTCACGAGATCCGGCCGCTCCCGCCGCTCCGATGGGCCACGACGCGTAGCTTGCTCTGCGCCGGGATCCGCGTCAAGCACCGCGCGGTGCCGGGCGCCGCCGAGGACATCCTCAACCCCGAACGCTGCGCCCGAGCTGGATCCGACCGCTGGCGAGGAGGAGCCGGATGAGCCGGAACCGGTGCCCACGATAGGGCTCCAGCAGGGCCAGCATCCGCGCGTCGTCCGCCCGGTCTTCGCCGACGAGGGCCCGGGCGACGAGGCTGGGCAGGTGGAGGTCTCCCACGGGAACGGCGTCGGCGTCGCCGAGGCCGAAGCCCATGACCATCTCCACCGTCCACGGTCCGCATCCGCGGATGCGGCCCAGGGCCGCCCGCGCCGAGGCCGGCTCACGGTCGAAGGCGGCGTCGACGATCTCTGCCGCCCGCGCCGCCGCTCGAAGCCGCCCGGCTCTCTGGCCATCGACACCGGCCCGCCGGAAGTCCTCCGACGATGCGCGGAGCCAGTGGTGGGGGGCGGGAGGCAGGAGCAGTCCCGGGGGGCCGGGCGCGGGCTCGGCGGTCGCCCGGACGATGTGGCGGTGGGCCCGCGCGGCGTCCCGGAAAGAGACGCGCTGCTGGAGCACGAACTGGCAGAGGATGTCGAAGACCCAGGGACTGCGGACGAGGTGCAGCCCACGCCCGCGACGGGCGAGGGTCGCGA
>JAJDNV010000348.1 GCA_022340545.1 Acidobacteriota bacterium
AGGACTATCGCTGTAGTCATTTGCGCCATTGGGCTGGCCACGGCGGGCAGCCTCGCGCAGGAACGCGGGGACCAACCGCTCGCCGACACCGCACTGGACACGAGCCTGACGGACGAGTGCGGCGGACGGAGCCCGAATCCAACCGTCCCCTGCGAGCGCGACGTGGCCCGCATGCTCCTGGCGCTCCCGGAGGCGGCGCCGGCCACGCCGGCCAAGCCACGCAAGGTCCTCGTGCTCGGTGTGTCGCGGGGCTTCCAGCACTCGTCGATTCCGCTGACCGTACGCACGGTCGAGGAGATGGGCAAGAAGACCGGGGCATGGACGACCGACGTCAGCTACCACGCCGGATCGATCAACGCGAAGAATCTCGAGCAGTACGACGCGATCTTCCTCGCGCACACGACCGGCACGTTCCTCGACGAGCCGAATCCTTTCGAAGAACAGGCGGTTCAGGGAGTGACGGACGCGCGGCGGCAGGCGTTTTTGGACTTCGTCCGCGGCGGCAAGGGCATTGCCGGCATTCACGCCGCCTGTGACGCGTATCACGGTCGGGTGGGCCCTCGCACTCGCCCACCCTTCGACCGGAACGCGGTGCCCCCGCCGTGCACGGCCCGGGTTCCGACGCCGGGCGGCGGCGGTGGCGTGTCGCTCTGGGACGACTACATCAAGCTGATGGGCGGGTATTTCAAGTGGCACTGGATGAACCCCACGGCCATCACGGTCAAGATCGACGACCCCGACAGCCCGATCACCGCGCCGTTCCACGGCCGGTCGTTCAACGTGGCCGACGAGGTCTACACGTTCAACGACGCCTCGTGGTCGCGTGAGAACGTGCACGTGCTGATGAGCCTCGACTACTCGACCTTGAGCGACTGCGAAAAGGGGCTCGAGAGCTACCCGCGGCCGGATCACGACTACGGCCTGAGCTGGATTCGCCGCGAGGGCAAGGGTCGCGTGTTCTACCAGGCTCTCGGCCATGACGAGTCGATCTACTACAACAACCCGGCCATGCTCGAGCACATCCTGGCCGGCGTGCAGTACGCACTGGGCGACCTCGAGGCCGACGACAGCCCGAGCCGATAGCACCTCGCACGCGCTCGACGTCGTCCCGAGCCTGCGGCCGGGAGCGCAGCGGTTGCTGCAGCCTCTCCCGTAGGGGGGTCAGTCTGCTTCGTTGCGGGGGCGGATGGCAGGTGTGCCGACGCGGGACCCGGACTCCGTCCAACGCGTGACCGCGAGCGACACGACGGCGAGGCCGCCGAAGCCGACCACCAGGGGGAAGATCGTGCCGTCGTAGGCTCGTCCGATGATGATCCCTCCCAGGGCCGAGATGAAGACCGACACCGCTCCCACCACGGCGGCTCCTATGCCGACGACATGGACGAGCGGCTCCATCGCGAGCGCGGTCACGTTGCCGAACAGGGTCCCCTCGAAGAAGAACACGGCGAGCAGATACGTCACCAGGGCCCACAGCGCCGGGTGCCCGGAGCTCTGGTAGACGATCGGGAAGAACCCGATGGACAGCCCGGCTATCGCCGACAACGCCCATTGCACCAGGGGCTTCATTCCGAATCGCATCACCAGCCGCGCGTTGAGAAGGGAGGCCGAGCCCAGCGCCATGGCGAGCAGCGCGAAGTAGAGTGGGAACAGCTTTCCGAGACCATACTGCTCCTGAAACACCTGCTGAGCCGTGCTCAGATAGCCGACGAACGCACCGAGGACCAGCCCCGCGGTGATCGAGTACCCGAGCGCGGCGCGCGTCTTCAGGACATCACGAAAGCCGCGGCCGATCCGAGAGGCCGTGAACGGGATGCGCCTCTCGACGGCCAGGGTCTCGGGTTGACGGAGCGTGAACCACACGGAGGCCGCCGCCGCGATCACGAGGAACGCGCCGAAGATCGCGCGCCAGCTCGCGATCAGCAGGATTGCCTGGCCCATGAGCGGCGCGATGACGGGAACGATGATGAAGACCGCCATCACGAACGACATGACCCTCGCCATGAGCCGACCCTCGTACTGATCCCGGATCAACGCCATCGAGACGATTCGCGGCCCCGCCACCCCCAGACCCTGCATCAGGCGCCCGGCGAGCATGACGGAGAAGGACTGGGAGAACAGCGAGACGAGACAGCCCGCCATGTACAGGGCCAGGCCGGCCAGGAGCGCGGGTTTTCGGCCGAGGCTGTCCGACAGCGGTCCATAGGCCAGCTGTCCCGCCGCCATCCCCAAGAAGATCAGCGCCACGACGAGCTGGATGTCGTTGGGGTGCGCGGCGTGGAGATCTCGTCCGATCTCGCCGAGCGCCGGGAGCATGGCGTCGATCGAGAGCGCGGCGAGCGACGTCAGCGTCGCCATCAGCGCTACGAACTCGACGAACGGTGCCCTGGATCGGCGCAGGTCGGTGGTCACTGGACTGCGACTCCTACAGCCCGTCGGGCGACAGCCTAACCGACCTCGGGGCACCCGCCACTCTTGCCGAGCAGCCGTTGGCGCATGCGCGTGATCGCCGCGGGCCCCACCCGGCAGCACCCCCCGAGAAGCCTCGCCCCGGCGTCCCGCCAGCTCAGGCAGGCCTCGGCCGGGTCGTACCCTTCCGGGGCCCCGCCCCAGCGCCTCGCTCTGGCGTCCCAGACCTCTCCCGAGTTCGGGTAGACGACGAGGGGGCGGTCGGTGGCGTCGCGCAGCTCGGCGAGCAGGCCCGGCACGAGCGACGGGGGGACACAGTTGACGCCGAGGGCGATGATCCGCTCGTGGTCGAGCTCCCGCGCCACCTCGGCCAGGGGCGTGCCGTCGCTGATGTGAGCGGCGTCGCGAGCGGTGAAGCTGAACCAGGCGCGAGCTCGCGGCGTCTCGTCGAGCAGGCGTAGTAGGGCCCGCGCCTCCACGCCGGAGGGGAGCGTCTCGCAGGCCAGCAGGTCGGCCCCGGCCCCGGCGAGCAGGGCAAAGCGTTCTCGGTGGAAATCGAGGAGGCCCGCTTCGTCGCGGTCGTAGCTCCCCGTGTATTCCGAGCCGTCGGCCCGGGCCGCCCCGTACGGTCCGACGCTGGCCGCCACCAGGGGACGCCGGCGATCCTCGGGGGCCGACCTCCAGAAGCCGTCCCGCGCTTGACGGGCCAGCTCGATCGAGAGGCACAGGCGTTCGCGAGCCTCCTCCGCGCCGACCCCCCGCCGGCGCAAGCCCTCGACCGTCGCCTGATAGCTGCCGCTCACCACGCAGTCCGCGCCCGCCTCCAGGTAGGCCGCGTGCACGTCGCGGATCGCCTCGGGCTCGTCGATGAGCAGCCGGGCGGACCACAGGGCGTCGGACAGGTCGTGGCCGCGGGTCTCGAGCTCGGTCGCCAGGCCGCCGTCGAGAATGACCAGGCCCTGAGCCTCCAGGAACGCGTTCAACGGATTCGGGGCTTCCATCGGCGTCGTCTCATCGACTCATTCTCCCACCGTGGAAGGGTACGGGTTGCGCCGGCGCCCCGAGGACGGATACAAGGGGGGGTATGGAGCTCCCGCGATACGCGTTCAAGGGCGAGGTGGGCCGGAGCTTTCCCGAGCTCTCCGCCGCGCTCCTGCAGGAGTATGCCGACAAGATCCGGATCGGCCTCGGGCGGCTGAGCGAAGAGCAGGTCTGGTGGCGGCCGAACCGCGAATGCAACAGCGCCGGCAACCTCGTGCTCCACATCTGCGGCAATCTGTCGCTGTGGGTCCTCAAGGGGCTCGGCGGCATCGACTACGAGCGGGATCGCGCCAACGAGTTTCGGGCGAGCCACTCCCGGTCGAAGGCGGAGCTCCTTGCGTATCTCACCGAGACCGTGGAGCAATGTCGGGCGGTCCTGTCCAACGTGAACCTGGACAAGCGACTGTCGCTCCAGGGGTACGACGTCGACGGCCTGGCCGGTCTTTACCACGCCGTCGAGCACGCCAGCCAGCACACCGGTCAGATCCTCTTCATCGTCAAGCAGCTGGCGCCGGGTTTCGAGTTCTACCCGCAGCACGCGGACGAGTAGCCAGCGCCTCGAGGAACTCCTCGATCCTCTCCCAGGTCTCCTCGTGCTCGAGGATCTCGTCGTGCCCGACTCCGGGAAGGATCTCCAGATACCGGGGGCCCCCCAGCGCCTCGTAGATGCGCCGTGAGTGGTCCGGAACCGTCTTGAGGTCGTCCTCGCCGTGGAGGAGAAGCACCGGAACCGTGATTCTCGGGGCGAGGGAGAGCGGAGAGGCCTCGGCTGGTGCGAAGTGACCGAGCTCTCCGGCGCGCTTGATCGCCGCCTCCACATACCGCTCGGGCATGAGGAACCATCGCGCCCGCTCGCGCACGATGGTCGCCAGGTCCGAGAAGGGTGAGGCCGCGACCACTCCCTCCACCCGGCCATCCACCGCCGCCGCCTGAAGGGCGATCGCCGCCCCGAGGGAGTGGCCGAGCAGGATCGCGCGCGGTGCGTCGATCGCGTCCAAGGCCCTTCTGACATCGTGACGCTCGAGGACTCCGTACGTACAGGCCTCACCGGACGACCGCCCGTGGGCGCGACCGTCGAAGGCCAGGACGTCATATCCGCGGGGCACCAGCCTTTCCGCCACGCCGATGCCCGCCTGACGGTTGTGGCCGATTCCGTGGAGGAAGACGACGAGCCCCCGGCGCTCCACCGTGGTTCGGAAGATCCAGCCCTCGAGACGGTCCTGGCCGCTCCTGAACGCGAGATCCTCGAAGGGCATGTCGGGTCGGCCGGTCAGCGGGCGCCTCAGCGGATGGAGGATGACGGCCGCCCCCCAGTCCGCCGACAGGCGTCCCCGGTAGGACAGGCCGAGGACGAGTGCCGCGACCATGAGCAAAGCGACCGGCACCGCGGCCAGCCCGAGGAGCACGCGTCTTGATCGTCGCGTCACTGATCCGTTCCCCCAGGGGGTCCCTCCGTCGCTCGCCGGTCTCGACTCCCCGACCGGTCGGGGGGTCGGCCCGTCAGTACCTCTCGGGCACGAACGTCTGGTCGCCCATCGGCGGACGGACGTAGCCCTTGTTCCTCTGGCGGGGAGGCAGCCGGATCGGCTCCGGGGTCAGGTCCTTGTAGGGAACCAGGCTCAGCAGATGGGAGATGCAGTTGAGGCGCGCCCGACGCTTGTCGTCGGAGTTGACCACGTACCACGGGGCCTGCTTGATGTCGGTCGAGGCGAACATGTCGTCCTTCGCCTTGGAGTACTCGACCCAGCGGGCCCGCGACTGGAGGTCCATGGGGCTGAGCTTCCACCGCTTCGTCCGATCGTCGATGCGGGATTGGAACCGGCGCTCCTGCTCCTCGTTGCTCACCGAGAACCAATACTTGATCACGGTGATGCCCGAGCGCACCAGCATCCGCTCGAACTCCGGGCAGGACCGGAGGAACTCGCGGTACTCCTCCTCGGTGCAGAACCCCATGACGTGCTCGACGCCGGCCCGGTTGTACCAGCTGCGGTCGAAGAGGACCATCTCCCCCGCCGCCGGCAGATGCGGCACGTAGCGCTGGAAGTACCACTGGGTCTTCTCGCGCTCGGTCGGGGTGCCGAGGGCGACGACGCGGCACACGCGGGGGTTGAGGGTCTCGGTGATCCTCTTGATGGTGCCGCCCTTTCCCGCAGCGTCACGGCCCTCGAAGATCACGACGACCTTCAGGCCCCGCGCCTTGATCCACTCCTGGAGCTTGACCAGCTCGACGTGCAGTCGGGCGAGCTCCCCCTCGTAGATCTTCTTGGGGAGAGCCGA
>JAJDNV010000353.1 GCA_022340545.1 Acidobacteriota bacterium
GGGAACCTGCCCAAAGGCATCCAGACCCTCGCCGGAGTGAAGTTCGACGTCCGGGGGATCGTCCAGCTGGCCGGCACTCAGCTGCTCGCGGAGTCGGTGCTGAGCGAGGAGGAGAAGGCGAAGCAGTATCCACGGGCGGTCCGGGGCATACCCGTGAGGCTCAGGGCAGAGAGAGTCCACTTCCTGCAGGCGTCCGCGTGGGGCGTGGGAGACGGCGAGCAGGTCGGGGAGTACGTCGTGCACTACGCCGATGGTCAGCAGCGTTCGATCCCCCTGCTCTACCGGCGGTCGCTCATCGACTGGTGGGTCACGAACGCGACCGACAAGCCGACGGACGCGGAAATCGCCTGGCACGGGTCGCACAGCAGAAGCAAGGTCAGCCTCTTCAAGTACACCTGGACGAACCCCCGGCCCGACGTCGAGATAGAGGCGATCGATTTCGTCTCGGCAATGACCAGGGTGGCCCCGTTCCTGGTCGCCATCACCTGCGAGCCCTAGCCGCGCAGGCCTCCGCCCCGACCCGGTGGACCGCGCCACCGGTCTCAGCCGCGCGACGGCGTGCTAGAAAGCTTGTCGGCAACCTGGCAGAATCGGAGGAGGATGGCCAAAGACCTGCGACGTGACATAATCGCCTCCGCGATGTCGAGCCGAGATCGGATGATTCATCGAATGCTGATCGCCCTGATGGGTGTCCTCACCCTTGGGGTCGTGGCCCTACCGGGGGTGACCGCGGCGGCTGAGCTCCAGGCTCCGGGCACCTGGACCGGTGCGTCCAAGGTGATCGCGGTCGGCGACCTCCACGGCAGCTACGACAAGGCGATTCGCCTTCTACAGGCTGCGGATCTGCTGGATGAGGACTTGCGGTGGATCGGCGGGGCGCAGCATCTGGTCGTGGTGGGTGACTTCGTGGATCGTGGCGTGGGTGACCGGGCACTGATGGATCTGTTTCGGCGGCTGCAGACCGAAAGTGAGGCGGCCGGGGGAAGGGTCCACATCCTGCTCGGCAACCACGAAGTCATGATGCTGATGCGGGATCATCGTTACGTCAACGCGCAGTCCTATCGCGCCTGGGCCGACGAGGAGAAGGAAGCGGATCGTCGCGCGGCCTGGCGGATCTTCTCCAAGTCCGCGGCCGGCAACGCCGACGAGGCGTCCACCAGAGACGAGTTCGAGAAGAAGTACCCACCCGGCTACTTCGCCCGGCAGAAGAGCCTCGACCGGGATGGCGAGTACGGCCGCTGGCTGCTCGGGCTCCCGACCACTGTGAAGATCAACGGTGTGGTCTTCGTCCACGGTGGTCTGACGGTGCAGACCGCGGCCCTGGGTGTCGATGAGATCAATCGACAAGTGCAAGCCTTGCTGAAACGGCATCTGGAGGCGCGTGAGGCCCTGGAGAAGAAGAGGGTCGTCACACCGGTGATGACGTTTGTCGACATCCTCTCAGTGGCGCGGGACGGGGTGGCCCGACCGGAGCGCCTCTCCCGGCCCCTGCGCGAGGCCGCGCAGGAGCTCTACGAGTCGGTCCGGAATCCTCTGCTCCAAGGAGAGGGTCCCCTGTGGTACCGGGGCGGCTCCTTCGAGGACGAGCGGATCGAGGGCGAGATGGTCGCGCAGGCGCTCGAGCTGATGGATGCCAGGGCGATCGTGGTGGCCCACAGCCCGACCCAGAGCAAGCGGATCACCTCGCGATTCCACGGCCAGCTCTTTCGGATTGATCACAACATCAGTGGAAGCGAGAACCTCCAGGCTCTGGTGGTCGAGGGCGACAAGATCATGGTGCTCGATGCCGCGAAGGGCCGGACGACAGAAGCCCAGAGCGAGCTCCCGACGGGACGAATCGACCCGCGCGCCGCCGCGGAAGTTCCGGACAGCGTTCTCGAGAAGTTCCTGACGCAGGGAGAGATCGTCGACTCGCGCTATCTCGGGCGCGGCACCACGCGGCCGCGTCTGCTGGTGTTGAAGATGGGCGAGGAACGCCGGCGGGGGATCTTCAAGACGGTGGAGGACGGCGAGAACCCGAGCCCGGGTGAGGCCACCGACCGGTTTCAGCACGAGGTGGCGGCCTATCGGTTGGACCGGAAGCTCGGCCTGAACATGGTGCCCGTGACCGTCGTCAGGAAGTTCGACGGTGAGCGGGGCTCGCTGCAGGCGTGGATCGAGGGAGCGGTCGACCAGGAGGAGGCAGAGGCCTACAACCTCGCGCTCTTCAACACGGACGCGATGAGCAAGCAGCTCGACACGGGAAGGGTCTTCGATGCCTTGATCGGGAACTTCGATCGCGGGCCCAACGACCATCTCTGCCCGGTGACCCGGCAACGGCTCCTGCTGATCGACCACTCCCAGGCGTTCTCGACGTCACCGGAGCTCCCCGCGGAAGGCGACAAGCCCCTCGCGGTCGACCCTCAGCTGCTCGCCGCGCTCCGGGGTCTCGACCGGGACTCTCTCGAGGAGCTCCTGGGGGATCTGATCAGCGACCGCCAGATCGACGCCCTGCTGGTGCGGCGCGACAAGATCCTCGAAAGCCAGGCTCCGTCCACACCGACGGGTCGGTAAAGCGTAGCGCGCGCCCAGGCCCGGCCGAGGGCTCAGCGTAACGCGGGGCCGTCGCGTCCAGCCGTCAGCGCCCGGAGGTGCCCGATGCGTCCTCTGACCTACGCCAGCCTGGCCCTGGTCGTGCTCATCGTCAGCTGGGCGGTCTTCCGCGTCGTCGTCCGCCGCGACTACCAGCGTCATGGAAAGCTGACCCCCCTCGCCGTCTTCATGGAGTACGTGGCGATCGGCTCCTGGGTCGGCTTCACCTACGCGAACGTCCCGCGGGATTGGCCGGCGGTGCACGTAGGCCCCGGGCTCGAGGTGGTCGGCTCGATCCTCTTCTACGGGGGGCTCGCGTTAACCCTGCTCAGCATGACCTCGCTGGGATTCGGTCGCTCGCACGGCCGGAGCGTGACGCAGCTGAGGCAGTCCGGGTTCTACCGGTGGAGCCGAAACCCCCAGGCCGTGGCGTTCGTGGCCGCCATCATCGGGAACCTCGCGCTGTGGCCCAGCTGGAAGAACCTTGTCTCCCTGGTCCTGCTCGTGGTGCTCCTTCGCCTGATGGTGCACACGGAGGAGGAGCACCTGCAACGGGTGTTCGGCGCAGAGTACGACCAGTACTGTCGGCGCGTCCCCCGCTTCGTCGGCCTTCGGACTGGAGGCGAGTGACCCCGGGCAGCGACTCCCGACCAGACGATCCCGTAGTCCTGTGCCGGGCGTGGATCTCGAAGCTGACCCGGAACTCGTCGCTGACCTTGACCATGCCCGCCACCGACGGCGGCGGGACGCCCAACTGACTCAGGCGGAGCTTCGCCTCCCCGGTTGTCACCAGCGTGTCGCCGTCACGTCGAACCTCCAAGGGAAGCTCGATGGTGTGACGGTCCCCCTTGAGCTCAAGTCCGGCCTTGACGTGCAGGTGCCAGCGCCCGGCCTCGGGGTCGGAGTCCTCGACGCGGACGTCAAACGACCAGACGCGGATCTCGGCGTGCGCCGCCGCGTCGAGCACCTCGGGGCCGCGCATCCGCTCCTCGACCTCGGGGATGTCCTCGGCAGGCTCCGTCCCGGGCACCACGGCGAGCGCGGCGGCCTCCCACCGCAGGTCGACGCGCGAGGCCCCCGGGTTCCCGGGCTTCACGTCGATCCAGCCCTCCGAGATGGGGGCCTCGATCGCGTGGCCGTGGCCCAGGAAGCCGAGCAGACCTGCCTTCCCAAGGTGCACGCGGACGCTGCTCGCCTTCGTGTCCACGACGTACACCTCACCCTGCGCCGCCGCCGTGGTCGCTACACAGCTCACCAGCGCGAGGGTCCCGAACGCGGGCACTTCGCCGGCCTGGAGAGAGGCCACTGCGAGGGTAGCGAGAACGACGGTGGCTCTGTTCACAAGCCTCCTCACGATCGGTATTCCGCCAAGGGAGGCAAGAGCGGGGCCACCGCGCCGCGCTCTCACTGCCTGGGCGAGAACGTGCCGTCCATCGAGGCACTGAGACGGTGGAGCCCAACCCGACCCGGTGGTGGCACATGGTCCCCCCGGAGGACCTCCCGGTTGCCGAGCTGGGGAGCCTGTCCCGCCTCCAGCCGAGTAGCAACCTCCTTTCCACGTTCGGCTTCAATCGAGCTGGACCGATCGCCGCGTGAACGCCCCCTCCAGCCAGAAGCCGGTAATCGGGAAGGTGACACTCGGCCGCTCGTCCGACGCCGCGCCCGCGGCGAGCAGTACCGGCGCGTAGTGCTCCCACGTCGGTAGAGCCAGCTCCGCCGCCGGCGCGCGATGACGGAAGTCCTGCAGGGCGTCCACGTCGAAGCGCGATAACGCCTCCGCCACCCAGGCGTCGAACTCTCTGGCCCACGAGGGCGTCCCCGGCCGAAATGCGTATCTCATGTTGTGGGTGAGGAAGCCGCTGCCGAAGACGAGCACCCCCTCGTCGCGCAGGGGACCCAACGCCCGGCCCAGATCGAACAGCTCCCGGGAGTCGAGGCTGGGCATCGAGACCTGGAGAACGGGCACGTCGGCGCCAGGGTACATAGCCACCAACGGCACATACGCTCCATGGTCGAGTCCTCGCCCGGGATCGTCCGTAAACGCGATGTCTCGCCGGCCCAGCAGCTCGCGAACCCGCGCCGCAAGCTCGGGCGCCCCCGGGGCGGCGTACTTCGTCTGGTAGTACCTCTCGGGAAAGCCGTAGAAATCGTAGACGAGCGGCACCGTCTTCGTGGCGCCCAGCGTCACCGGTCGCTCCTCCCAGTGGGCTGAGACCATGAGGATGCTCCTGGGCCTTGGCATGGCGCTCGCCCACGCCGCCAGTTCTCCCATCCATGCGGCGTCATCGAGCAGGATCGGCGCGCCGTGGGCCGCGAAGATCACCGGCATGCGCCCGCTTCCCCGGCTTCTGGCTGGCACGGTCTCTACCATTGTCAAACCCGCCGGATCAGATTCACCCATCGGCGCCTCGGAGCACCGGGCGGCGTCGAGCTCTCGCGCGATTCAGTGTTCAGTCCGGCGTCGGCCCCGGGGGCAGCAGGTCCTTCATCTTCGTGAGCAGTGTCTTGTAGCTGACGCCCAGCAGACGCGCGGCCTGCGTTCGATTCCAGCGTGTTCGGTTCAGGGCGGTGACGATCGCGTCCCTCTCGGCCCCGCGGGCGGCACGACGGGCGGCGGCCTTCAGGTCGAGGCTCGCACGGGGCCCCCCGGTGTCGTCCGCCGGCTCAGCCATCGAGGCCTCGTCGCCCGAGCCCGAGGGGCGCCCGTTGCCGCGCGTGAGGTCCTCCAGGATCGGCCCCTCCTCGCCCAGGATGATCAGCCGCCGGAGAGTGTTCTCCAGCTCACGGACGTTCCCTCTCCAGCGAGCGTTCCGGAGCGCGTCGAGCAACGTCGGGGTGAGTTGCGGGATCGGCCGGGAGTACTGCCTCGAGAGACGGCAGAGGAAGTAGTCCACGAGCTGCGGGATGTCGTCACGGCGTTTCTCCAGAGGAGGAAGGTGCAGCTCGATCACCTTGAGGCGGAAGTACAGGTCGCTGCGGAATCGACCCGCCGAGATGGCCTCCTCCAGGTTGCGGTTGGTGGCGGCGATGATCTGCACGTTGACCTTGATCTCGTCGACCCCGCCGAGCCGGTGGAAGCTCTTCGCCTCGAGCACCTGGAGCAGCTTGGCCTGCAGGCCGAGGCTCATCTCGGAGATCTCGTC
>JAJDNV010000356.1 GCA_022340545.1 Acidobacteriota bacterium
GGGGTCAGTCGAGCGGACGCGGGCGGCCCAGGTGGAAGCCCTGGGCGTGGGTGAAGCCGATCTCCGCGCAGGCAGCCGACTCGGCCGGGGTTTCGATGCCCTCGGCAACGGACTTGACGAGCAGGTCCCGGGCGAGCGAGAGGAGCGAGTTCAGGAGCCTCTTCCGGGGCAGCGTGGCCTGGTCGAGACCGGAGACGAAGCGGCGGTCGAACTTCAGGTAGTGCGGGGGCGCGTCGGCGAGCTCGAGAAGGCGGGCCTGACCGGCGCCGAAATCGTCGTAGGCGAGGGCGATGTTGCGTTCGAGGAGCAGCGCCCGCAGCTCGGCGATCTGGGCGGGCCGAGTGAGGACGCTCTCATGGATCTCGAGGGCGAGGTCGAGCTGGGGAGCGAGTTTTCTCAGCTCCTCGAGGGACTCCAGCAAGCCCGGGCGCTCGAGCTCGATGGGATGGGTGTTGAGGAAGATCGTGGGCAGGTCGTCCCGCTCCCGCGCGAGCTCGACCGCCTTTCTCCGGAACAGCCGGCTGAGCTCGGCCTCGGCGTCGATGCTCTCGGCGATTCGGAACAGATCGAGGGGGTGCTCCGGCAGCCGCGGGTGACGGCCCCGCCCCAGCGCTTCGTACGCGGCCACCGTCCCCAGCGGCAGGAGGACGATGGGCTGGAACACCATCGTGACCATGCCCTCGCTCAGGAGCTTGCGCAGCTGCCGCGTGCCCTCGGCGAAGTGGTGAGGCAGCTTGCGCCGCGCCGGCACCACCGTGGTTGGACGCTGCTCGAACGTCCCGATTGGAGCGGTCTCGCCTTCGCTGGTTCGGCCCACCCGAAACTCGAAGTCAGCGAAGTGGAGGATGTCTCCTTCGTTCAGCGGAGCATCCTTGACGAGGCTGCGGTTGACCCGAGTACCGTTCTTGCTCCCGAGATCGCGCAGGCCCAGGCCGGACCCCTGCTCATAGATCTCGGCGTGAGTCTTCGACACCGAGTCGGCGGGCAGGGTGAGCTCGAGGCCGTGCCGCCGGCCCACGCGGAAGGGCAGCGTGTGGATCGAGATGCGGCGGAGCCGGCCCGCCTCCACCCACTCCTCGAGGAACCACCCCGAGCCGCGGGGGGAGGCAAGAGGCTCCATCTCCTTGGTGTCGTCTTCGCTCACTCGCGCCGACCCCGAGTCAACAAGCCAGGCACGCCCCCCAGTATGCCCCGGGAGGCAAGGTCTCGCCTCAGAGCAGCCGGCGGACCTCGTCCGAGTCGTCCTCCGAGAGGGCCCGCGCCGCCTTGCGCTGGCGCAGGAGGAGCTGCTCGGTCTCGCTCGCCGTCGCGGGGGGGCCAGAGAGGTGGCCCTGCATCCGGTGGCACTGCCACCGCACGAGCAGGACCCGCTGGGCCTCCGTCTCCACCGCCTCCGCCACCACGCGTAGCTTGCGGGAGTGTGCGAGCGCCACCGCAGCCCGGATGACCGCCTCGTGATCGTGGCTGGAGGCCGCCTCCTTCACCACCGAGCCGCCGATCTTGAGGGTGTCGATCGGGTAGCGAAAGAGGAGGCCGAGCCGGCTCTCCCCGCTTCCGAAATCGTCGAGGGCAACCCGCAGGCCCAGCTCGCGAAGCTGGGTCAGCCGCTCGATGGCGCGCTCCGGGTTGCGCATGAGCTCCGCCTCCGAGACCTCCAGCTCGAGGCACGAGGGAGGGAGCGACGTCTCGTCGAGCACACGGCGGACGAGCTTGACCACCGCCGGGTGCTGGAGCTGCTTCTCGGAGACATTCACGGAGATGACCAGACCCTCGTGCCCCGCCTCGTGCCACTTTCGGCCCTGCTGGCAGGCCGCGCGCAGCGTCCAGTGCCCCAGCGGAACCGCGAGGCCGCTGACCTCGGCGAGCGAGATGAAGTCCGCCGCGGGCACCACCCCTCGAGGGTCGGCCCAGCGCAGCAGCGCCTCGACGCCCACGATGGCCCCCGTCTCGCACTCCACCACGGGCTGCCAGTAGAGCTTGAGGTCGTTCTGGACGAGGGCCTTTCTGAGGGCGCCCTCCTTGGCCTGGCGCTCTGCGGCGAGGGCACGCGAGCGCGGCGAGTGCACGTCCCAGGAGTCTCCTCCTCGCTCCTTTGCCCGCTTCAGGGCCACGCTGGCGCTCTCGAGGAGCGACTCGACGTCCGGCCCGTCGTCCGGGAAGAGAGCGACCCCCAGGCTGGCGGTGATCAGGAGATCGTGCCCCCCGATCGAGAACGGGCTGCGCAGGGCGAGGCGGAGCTTGTCCGCGATCACCGTCATGTCCTCGTCCCGCTTGAGCCCCGGAAGCAGGATCGTGAAGACGTCGCTACCGAAGCGGGCGATGGTGTCTCCCTGGCGCAGAGAGTTCTCCAGGGCCAGGGCCACGCTCTTCAGGAGGTCGTCGCCGAGGCCGCGGCCAAGGCGCTCGTTGATCTTCTGGAAGCGATCGAGGCCGAGCTGCACGACCGCGAGCCGCCCCTTGTAGCGCTGGGCGTGGACGATCGCCACGGAGAGGCGATCCGCGAAGCGACGGGCGCTCGTCACCCCCGTCAGCGGATCGTGCTCGCCAAGGGCCCGAACCTCCTCTTCGATCCGCGAGCGGGCCGCGCGCTGCTCGGTCAGATCGGTCTCGAGGCGCTTGACCTCTTCGCGGAGGTCCCGGATCTCCTGCTCGAGCCTCTCCTCGCGCGACGGCTCCGTCTCCTCGTCTTCGACCTCTTCCTCGGCCGAGGGGGCCTCGGCGGCGGCTTCGTTCTCCGTCTCGGCTTCGTCACCAGCCTTCGCGGCCGATTCGGCATCGTCCTCCGTCTCGGCTGCGGTCTCGCCCGCGCCTTCTGGTGGGGCCGCGTCCTTCGTCCCTTCCTCGTCGGTGTCCCGGGGGGACTCCGCGCCCGAGACCTTCCCGGTCTCGGGAGGCTCGGCCGAGCGCTCCTCGGGCCCTCGGCCGCGGAACCGGGCCGCCAGGGAGCGCCATCCGCGTTTCCAGCCGTTCATGGTCGGAGCGGCCTCACGCTAGCTCGACGGCCTCTCGTGGTCAAGGAGAGACTGAAGACCCGTCGTGCATCAGTCGGCTCGCCGCCTCGCGCAGCGACGGCCGCTCGGGATCGAGGGCCACGGCGTGGGCGGCCAGGGACGACGCGGTAGCCAGGTCCCCGGCGGCCCCGCGGACCCCCGCGAGCATGAGCCACGACTCGGCGTGCGCCGGTCGGCGCCGCAGGACGCGGCCGAGGGCCCTCTCCGCTCGCTCGAGGCGCAGGGCCCGCGCCTCCGGTGTCGCAGCAACCCCGACGAGGCGTGCCTCCTCACGGGCGGAGAGCGACGGATCTGCGGGCCGCGTGGCCACCGCGGCCAGGAGCCCCAGTGCCCCCACGGCCAGGGCGACCGACGCGGATCGGGAAAGTGGTCGTCGGCTCACTCCCGTGGCCCCGGCCGCGGTGGCGGCGAGGACCGCGGCGAGGGTGGCGTTCGACGGGATGCGCAGGTTGAAGTCGACCGCGCTGTGGACGGCCAGGGCGATCAGGCCGGCCAGCGCACCGATGCCGATCCCGCGCACCACCCGGTCGGATCCCGACAGGGTCCCGCGACCCCCTCCCACGAGCAGGAGCGCGCTGCCGAGCAGGACGGCGCCGAGGCCGAGAAGACCCGACTCGGCGAGAGTCTCGAGATAGTCGTTCTCGGCGTGCTCGACCCGGATCCGCCCGTGTCCCTCCTTGAAGCGCGGGTAGGCATCGTGGAAGGCACCGAGACCCTGCCCCACGATCGGGCTGGACAGCGACATGCGGAACGCATCACGCCACGTGTCGAGGCGGAAGGAGGCGCCCCCGAGGTCGCGAAGCCGCTCGTGCGTCGCGGGAGGGACCATGACCGCCATCGCGAGGCCGAGGACCCCGGCGAGGGCCAGCGACGGGAGCAGGCCGGTTCGCCTTCGTCCCCCGCGGGCGCGAACCACCAGCAGGGCCAGCAGCGAGGCCACCCCCGCGGCGAGGGCGATCGCTCCCCCGCGCGAGAGAGAGGCCAGGACGGCGAGCGCCATGGCGAGCGCCGCCACCATCGCGAGGACGACCGTCCCCGCCCGCGGACTGGTCGTCCAGTCCCGGTCGCGACGGCGCGCGCCATCGGCCAGACCGATGGCCAGACCGGCCGCGAGCAGCGCGGCCATGGTCACGTACCCGGCGAAGTGGTTCTTGCTCACGAAGGGGCCGAAGGGATTGATCGTCGGGACCTCGAAGCGTCCGTAGAGGAGCACGCCGAACCGGCTGCGCGCGAAGATCGCGTAGGCCGAGAGGGCGAACCCCCCCGCGGCCACCGCCGCCACCGCGGCCACGGCCGGTCGGGCGCGGGTCAGCGCCGGCGCCGCCAGGAACGCAAGAAGAGCGAGGGCCAACACGAGGGACACCGAACGCAGAGTCGAATCGGGGTCCAGCGAGACGGGGTGGGCTGTCTCCCCGAGGACCTCGGCGGCGGCGGTCGGCGCCGGGTGCCACACCTCGTACGAACCCGGGGCGAGGAGGGCGTGGAGCGCGGGGGGGAGCGGAACGAGCTGCGCGAGACCCAGCGCGGCGAACGCGAGGAGCGGCCACAGCGGCAGAGCGGGCCGTTCCGCCCCGGGGCCCAGGGCGCTCCAGCCAAAAGCCAGGGCCACGACCAGGAGACCCACCGCGGTGACGGTGAGGATCGCCCACGGCTGCACCGCCCCGAACAGCCAGGGAGATATGACGGCTACCGCCACCAGAACACCGAGAGCGAGGATCGACGACGGGTGGATCTGCGAGTCACGCACGCAAGGGAATTCTACGCCCGGGGTCGCCCCCAACAGCTCGGCAGCGTCCTCAAATCGGGTATTGGGTCGCGGCTATCCGGCGACCCGGGCCGCGGCGGGGAGAGAGGGAGGCATGAAGGTGGCCGCCGGTCGGCCGAGAAGGAACCCCTGCCCGTACCTCACTCCGAGCTCGATCAGGGTGTCGAGCTCGCCCTGGCGCTCGACGCCCTCGGCGATGATGTCCGAGTCGATGCTGTCGGCGAAGCTCTTCAGGGCGCGCGTCATCTCGCGCCGGATGTAGCTCGAGTCGATGTCGCGGATGAGCTCCCGGTCGAACTTGAGATACCGCGGATGGAGATGCGCGATCTTCTCGAGGCCCGAGTAGCCGGCCCCCACGTCGTCCACCGCGATCGAAAAGCCCAGACGGGTGAGCTCGCCGAGCGCCTCGGCGAACACCTCGTAGTTCTCGATCGCCGACTTCTCGGTGATCTCGAGAACCAGCCGGTCCGGGCTCAGCCCCTGGTCCTCGACCAGACGGACGAGGGCCGCACCCTGGAACTCGGGATCGTACATCGCGGACGGGTAGACGTTGACGAACAGCTTGGCCGACGACGGAATCGTGTTCGCCGAGAGCAGTGCGCGCCGCCGACACTTCCGGTCGAGCTCGAAGACGAGATCGGCCCGCTCCGCCATCTCGAAGAGCCGGAGCGGCATCTGGTAGACGCTGCCCGCCGGACCGCGGGAGAGCGCCTCGTAGCCGAGCACCGTCCGGTTGCGGAGGTCCATGACCGGCTGGAAGACGGTGCTCAGCTGGTCGGCGAGCAAGACCTCCTGCAGGTCACACCGGCTCTGCAGCTCCCGCTGCGCGCGCTGGACTCGCACGCAGGACCAGGCCTCTTCGACGAGTCGCGACACGAGGCGCTCCGGCATCACCAGCGGGTTGTAGAAGGCGAGGGCGAAGCCCACCGTGACCCGGCGCAGGCTCCCCAGGTAGGGGGAGGCGAGCCGGGCGAGCTTGCGGTTGAGGTGGCCTTCGACGCGCTCCGACGCGGCCCGCAGGTCGGCGATCTTGAGCGGCCCGTCGCGTCGCTTGGGCGAGAAGAAGATGAGGAAGGCGTCGCCGCCTCGGTCGTTGAGACAGAGGATGTCCTCTGTGCGCACCTCGTGACCGTGGAGCTCGAGCACCAGATCGCGGGCGTCCATCATGACCCGCTCGAAGGAGCTCGACCCGTATTGGTGCTCGATCTGGGCCAGGGCCGAGACGTCGATCAGCAGCAACCCCAGGCTGCCCTGCTCGAGCAGCACCTGTCGCAGCTCCCCGACCCGCTCCCGATAGGGGACCGGGTCCTGAGGCTGGGGGCCTCCGGAGAGCTGCGTGGACGTGGTCACGGCCGGGCGGCCTCTCCCGCGGCCCCGGCGGCGGGGGCGGCCGGCTCTCGCGCCGCAGCCATGGTGCGGTTCCGGCCCTGACCTTTCGCTTTGTAGAGCGCGCCGTCCGCCGCGGCCAGCAGCCCCGCCGCGTCGAGTCCGTCTTGCGGGTACTCGGCCACGCCGCCGCTGATGCTGATCACGCCCAGGGGCTGCTTCTCGGCGAAGGGGAAGGAGTGCTTGGAGATGGCGGTGCGGATCTTCTCCGCCGCGAACAGGGCCTGGGTGGCGTTGGTGTGGGGCAGGATGAGCAGGAACTCCTCGCCGCCGAACCGGCCGAAGATGTCGTCCTTGCGGACCAGGCTCTGGGTGAGCGCGGCCAGCTCCTGGAGCGCCTTGTCTCCGGCGAGGTGGCCGTTCTGGTCGTTGTAGTTCTTGAAGTGGTCGATGTCGAAGAGGAAGATCGACAGCGTCCCCGCCGGCCCTCCCCGCTCCCCGCCCCGCTGGTCGTAGGCGGCGCAGGCGGCACGGTAGACGCGCTCGTTGAGCGTCTGCTCCATGTGCTTCTTGTTGAAGACCCGCGTGAGGCCATCCATCTCCGCGGTGAGCCTCATGCGGCTCACCTGCGCCGCGGTATGGAGCACCTGAGCCCCGCTCTGGGCGACGAGGCGCAGGGCGGCCTTGGGGTCGCCGCTCTTGCGGGGCTTCGCGACCAGGATCACGCCGAGGGTCTCCTGGTCGAACACGAGCGGGGCGATGATGTCGGGCTCCGGGAGACCCGGAAGCACGGAGCCCGGCTTGATCTGGCTCGCCGTCTCCTCGGCCTGGAGGTCCTTCCGGTTGACGACGATCTGCGCCTCGGCGGCGAAGCCGATCTCGCCGGTCTCGAGCGGCACCTCGGCCCCCTTCTTCACCGCCGCGCCCTCCGGGTACGCCGCGGTCACGACCAGGCGCGGGGGCGCCTTCCCCCGGTCCGCGGCTCTCTCTTCGCGCCGGACGAGGATCGCTGCCTGCTGGGGTTCGAGGCTGCGCTGGACGATGTTGAGCAGCACGCCCGGGATCTGCCGCTCCCCCAGGCCGCTGTACAGCTCTCGCGCGAGCCGCGGATAGTCCTTGAGGAAGTGGGTCAGAAAGCCCAGGTCGTCCTGAAGCTGCTTGTTCGTCCGTCTGAGGGACTGGAGTTGCGGCCCAACCGCCTCCGACTCCGCCCGCGCCTCGGCGGCGGACGCACGAAACCGAAGCAGGAGAGGAATCAGTACCCCCGCGGTGATGGCCAACCCCAGGAAGAAGGGCACGCTCGAGCCCACGAATCACCTCCGTCCGGCCTAGAGTAGCAACGGCCGTGCCGGGGATAGGGTACCCAACTGTGGTGCTTTATTGTCCACAGGCCGGTCGCGGGGGGCCGGCTTCAGGTATTCCTGTCCGAAAAACGGTCTCGCTGCCCGGTGATGAGTGGTTTACAATGCAGGAGACGCTGGCCCTCGTCTTGCTTAGAAGACGGGTGGAGGAGTCTATGTGGGGTAAGCCGAAGACGCTCGTTCTCGCGGCCGTGGTGGTGTCCGCCGCCCTCGTGCCGCTTTTTGGCGATCCGCGAGTGACACCCGTGACTCATCCTCTGTGGGCCCGCATGCTGCTGCGGTCGATGGAGATGACCCAGGCGGTCCGCACCAGCAGCGAGGCGTCGCAGGTGTTCAGCACGCTGGCGTGGCGGGACAGCCTCTCGTATCCCGCGGACCAGTACCTCCGGGCCGACGGAGCCGTCGTGGAGGAGCAGGCCGGCCAGACCGTCGTCGTGCCCGCCGCGGGCCCGGCGGAGGTGGTCTACGCCCTCGCCGTCGCCCAGCCGGGGGACTACCAGCTGCGGGCGCGGCTCGCCGGGGCACCCGGCACCCCGGCCTCGGCCGAGGTGGTGCCGCTGGCCGGGGGCACGCCCCTCAAAACCTTCACCCTCAACCCGGCCAACACCCCCGAGTGGGTCTTCGGGGGCTCCGCTCATCTCGATCCCGGCGCGTACGGCGCATCCGTCCTGCTGCCGCCCGGCTG
The DNA here is from genome assembly GCA_022340545.1 of Acidobacteriota bacterium. Classification (GTDB taxonomy): domain Bacteria; phylum Acidobacteriota; class Vicinamibacteria; order Fen-336; family Fen-336; genus JAJDNS01. The sequence goes on from JAJDNV010000356.1 coordinate 8,149, forward strand.
CACCTTGAGCCGGGTCGAGGTCGCCCCACCGTGCCTCAACCCGATCGAGCCCGCGGGCGGCTGGCAGCCCACCGGGGTGACGACGGGGCTGGACCTCGCGATGACCGCCCTCAAGGCGCTCGACATGGAGTATGAGCTGCCTCCGGACACGACGCCGATCGAGATCCCCTCCGCCGCCTTCCAGGTCGAGGCTCCCCCGGAGGCGGTCGAGGCCTGGGCCGCCGCCGACACGCGCGCCGAGCAGTCGCTGCGGGCCAGCCGCAAGGGGCTGCGCGCGTCCGTCTCGTTCGACATCCCCGAGACCGGTCTCTACAGCATCTCCGGATTCGTGAATCCGGGGACCGGCCAGCGCTGGCTCGTCGACGGATGTCGCAAGGCCATCGTGTGCCCGAGTGACCGCGTGGGCTGGAGACCGATCCTGAGCCAGTCCTTCTCCGCCGGCCGCCACACCCTGCTCGTCAGCCTGGGCAACGCGGCCACCCTGGACCAGATCCGGATCGAGAAGAAGAAGGACTCCGCCGAGGACTACGTCGCGACGCTCCGGCGACTCGGTCTCGAGCCCGGCCCCAACGGGCCGGTCTCGCAGGACAAGGCCATCGAGGCCATGAGGTTCGTCCGCGAGCAGAGGCAGGAGGCGATGGCCCGGCTCTGCGGGGACACCGTCACCGTCGACGAGCTCCCGCTGCCGCCGCTGCAGGTCGCCGAGATGCCGGGGCCGTCCGAGCCGGCGCCACCGGTCGTCCCGCTTCCCCCTCCGATCGCTCCGCCGATCCTGCCGCCCCAGGAGCCGGCGAGCCCGACCACGCCCACCGGCGGCGGCAGCTAGGTCCTCCTCCGCGATGGCGCTGTTCAATCACGCCACCAAGGAGGTGACGGCCAAGCTCGTCTACTACGGGCCCGGGCTCTGTGGGAAGACGACGAACCTGCAGTGGATCCACGACAACCTGACCTTCAAGAGCAAGGGCAAGATGGTCTCGCTCGCCACGCAGACCGATCGGACGCTCTTCTTCGACTTCCTCCCCGTCGAGCTCGGCACCATCCGCGGCATGCGCACGCGCATGCAGATCTACACCGTCCCCGGGCAGGTCTTCTACGAGGCGACGCGACGCATGGTGCTCAAGGGCTGCGACGCCGTCGTCTTCGTGGCCGACAGCCAGGCGGCCATGCTGGACGCCAACTTCGAGAGCCTGCAGAGCCTGCGGCGCAACCTGTTGGCGAACGAGATCGATCCCTCGATCCCCATGGTCCTCCAGTACAACAAGCGGGATCTGCCCACCGCTTTGCCGGTGTCGGTCCTGAATGCGCGGCTCAACCCACGGAACGTTCCCTACTTCGAGTCGGTCGCGTTCCAGGGGCAGGGCGTCGAAGACACCCTTCGCGGGATCACGAAGGCCCTCTTCATGTGGCTCTCGGACTTCTACGGCGGTACCGAGAGAGAGGCGACCCCGGCGGAGGCGAGAAAGCCGTCGCCGGAGAAGACTCCCGCCAAGGTGAGCGTGCCGAGCCCGCAGCCGCCGGAGGCGCCAGCTCCCGCCACACCCGCGAGACCGCCGGAGCCAGCGGCAAAGCCCGTCGTCAAGATCGCGCCGCCACCGCCTGAACCCCGGCCGGAGACCCCGGTTGCGCCCGCGCCACCACCACCACCCGAACCCGTGGCCGCCCCGCCGCCGCCAACGGAGCCCGAAGACGAGATCCCACCGACGATCCGGATTCGGCCGCGGCGGGTCGTCATCCCGTCGCGCCCCCCGGCGGCGGAGACACCCAAGCCGGCGGCCAAGGCCGCTCCGCCACCACCGCCCGAGCCCAAGCCGGAGCCCGTCGCCACACCCGCTCCGCCTCCACCGCCCGAACCCAGGCCGGAGCCCGTCGCCACGCCCGCCCCACCACCGCCACCGGAGCCCAAGCCGGAGCCCGTGGCCACGCCCGCTCCACCACCACCGCCGGAGCCCAAGCCGGAGCCCGTCGCAACACCCGCTCCACCGCCACCGCCCGAGCCCAAGCCCGAACCCGTGGCCACGCCCGCTCCGCCGCCACCGCCCGAGCCCGGGCCGGAGCCCATCGCCGCGGCCGCCCCGGAGTCGAAGACCGAGCCGGCACCGTCCCCCGCGCCCAAGAAGTTCACGTCGGCCCTGGAGGCGGCACGTGCCCTCTCCCTCCTCAAAGACGAACCCACAGCGGCACCGCCCGCTCCGCCTCCACCGTCCGAGC
>JAJDNV010000360.1 GCA_022340545.1 Acidobacteriota bacterium
GTCGTCACGACCGGGCGGGTGTAGTCCGGCCCGACCGTGCAGGCGGGAACGCCAAGAGCTCCTGCCAGAACCCACGCTCCCAGGCGCTTCATGGCCCGGATTGTGACATGCCGCGACCGGTGGGCCCAAGTCTCCCTCGGAGACCGCGTGCTAACATCGCCGCTTCACCCAAACGGGGAGACCATGAAGCACACTTGTTGCGGATCGCGCACGCCCTGGTCCGGGCTGACCGTCGCGCTGGTCGCCACCTTCGGCGCGGCGGCCTGCGGCCAGCCCGAGCCGCCGCCCCCGACCCCCCCGGAGGTGAGCGTAGCGACGCCCCTCCGCCGGGACGTCACCTTCTACCAGGACTTCACCGGGCGCACGGCCTCGGTCCAGCGAGCCGAGGTGCGGGCCCGCGTGACCGGCTTCCTCCAGCGGATGAACTTCGTGCCCGGGGACATGGTGAAGAAGGGCCAGCTCCTCTTCCTGATCGAGCCCGAGCCCTACCAGGCCCAGCGGGACCAGGCGGAGGCTTCGCTCAAGTCCGCGGAGGCCAACCGTGACCGGGCCCAGTCCGATCTGGAGCGCCTCGAAGAGGCCATCAAGACCAACGCGGTGAGCCAGCAGGACGTCACCCGCGCCCGCGCCGAGCTGGCCCAGGCGGAGGCGTCGGTGCTCTCCTCGGGGGCCGAGCTGGCCCAGGCGAAGATCCAGCTGCAGTACACGGAGGTGCGCTCGCCGGTCGCCGGCAAGGTGGATCGGAACCTCGTCGACCTGGGCAACCTGGTGGGCCAGACCGAGGCCACCCTGCTCACCACCGTCGTGCAGATGGACCCGCTCTGGGTCTACTTCGACCTCCCGGAGACCATCGTGCTCCGGATGCTCGCCGATCTTCGCAAGCTGGGGGTCGAGGACGTCAGCGACATCCGCGACCCCGAGTTCCAGGAGACCCTCAAGTTCTTCGTCGGGACACAGGTCGAGGAGGGATTCCCGCACGCGGGCCACCTGGACTTCCTCTCGAACGCCGTCGACGCGGCCACCGGCACCGTGGAGGTGAGGGGCGTCGTTCCCAACGGCGACCAGCTGCTGCTGCCCGGTGTCTTCGTCCGGGTCCGGGTGCCCGGACGCCTGATGCCAAATTCGATCCTGGTCTCCGAGCGGTCCATCGGCACCGACCTCGGTGGCAAGTACGTCATGGTGGTGGGCAACGAGAACGTGGTGGAGCAGCGCTACATCGAGCTCGGCCCCCGGGAGGAGGACGGCTTCGTGGTCGTGACGAGCGGACTCGAGGGCGACGAGAGCTACATCGTGAACGGTCTCCTCCGGGCCCGCCCGGGCTTTCCGGTCACCCCCGAGCCCCACGAGGACGACGACGCCGGCGCTGCGGCCGGCAGCCAGGGCTAGATCGTGGGCGGCTTCTCCAAGCTCTTCATCTACCGGCCGGTCCTCGCGCTGGTCATCTCCATCGTCATCGTGCTGGTGGGCACCATCGCGATCCCGCTCCTGCCGGTAGAGAGCATGCCCGAGATCACCCCACCCACGGTGGCGGTGTCGGCGACCTACCCGGGGGCCAACGCCGAGGTCCTCGAAGAGACGGTCGCGTCCCCCATCGAGCAGGAGGTGAACGGCGTCGAGGACATGCTCTACATGTCCTCCAAGAGCACCGCGGCGGGATCCTACGAGCTCACCGTCACCTTCGAGGTCGGCACCGACGTCGACATGGCCACGGTCCTCACCCAGAACCGCGTGAAGATCGCGGAGCCGAAGCTCCCCGAGGAGGTGAAGCGCCAGGGGGTGAAGGTCGAGAAGCGCTCGACCCAGATGATCCTGATGGCCGCCCTCAACTCGCCGGACGGGCGCTACGACGACGTCTACCTCTCCAACTACGCCACCACCCGTATCAAGGACGTGCTCGGCCGGGTCGAGGGCGTGGGCAAGGTGAACATCTTCGGAGCCAAGGACTTCGGGATGCGGGTCTGGCTGGACCCGGGACGGCTCAAGGCCCGGGGCCTCACCGCCGACGACATCGTCGGGGCACTCAGGGAACAGAACGTCCAGGTCGCCGCCGGCAAGATCGGCGAACCGCCATCGGCCACCGGCACCAACTTCGAGTACACCCTCACCACCCTTGGACGCCTGTCCGATGTCGACCAGTTTGCCAACATCATCGTGAAGAGCGGCTCCGAGGGAGAGCTCGTCCGGGTCCGCGACGTGGCCCGGGTCGAGCTCGGGGCCCAGAGCTACACCTGGTACGCCCAGCTCGACGGCAAGCCGGCCAGCCTCCTTGGCATCTACCAGATCCCCGGGGCCAACGCCCTCGCGGTCAAGGAGGGGGTCCGGGCGGCGATGGAGGAGCTCTCCGGCGCCTTCCCCGAGGGCCTCGAGTGGAGCATCCCCTACGACACGACGGAGTACATCCAGGCCTCCATCGCCGAGGTGGTCGAGTCGCTGATCATCGCGATCTTCCTGGTGATCTTCACCGTCTACATCTTCCTGCAGGACTTTAGGACGACGCTCATCCCCGCCATCACCATCCCGGTGTCGCTCATCGGGACCTTCGCCGCCATGCTGGCCATGGGCTTCTCCATCAACAACCTGAGCCTCTTCGGGCTGGTGCTCGCCATCGGCATCGTCGTCGACGACGCCATCGTGGTCGTCGAGAACACGATGCGCCTCATCGACACCGAGGGCCTGAGCGCGAAGGAGGCCACCGCCAAGGCGATGGACGAGGTGGCGGGACCGGTCGTCGCTACCACCCTGGTGCTCCTCGCGGTGTTCGTGCCCACGACGGTGATGCCGGGGCTCACCGGACGGCTGTACCGGGAGTTCGCGGTGACCATCTCGGTGGCGACGATGTTCTCCTCGCTCAACGCCCTCACCCTGAGCCCGGCCCTGTGCGGCCTGCTCCTCCGCCCCTCCTCCGAGAAGAAGGGCCGCTTCTTCTCGTGGTTCAACCGGACGTTCGAGGTGGGAACCGAGCGCTACTCCGGTGTGGTGGGCGGCATGCTGGGCAAGGCCGGGGTCCTGTCCTTCGTCTTCGTGGGCCTGCTCGGCCTCGCCGGGTTTGGCCTCATGCAGCTGCCCGGCGGCTTCGTGCCCATCGAGGACCAGGGCTACTTTATGGTCAACGCCCAGCTTCCCAACGGCGCCTCCCTCGAGCGGACCCAGGAGGTGATGGACAAGGTCAACGAGAAGATGCTCGCGCTCCCGAACGTGCGGGCGGTGGCCACGGTGGGGGGCTACTCGCTCCTGAACGGGATCCAGGGGCCGAACTACGGGTTCTCCTTCGTGACACTGGTGCCGTGGGAGGAGCGGCCCGGTCCCGAGAACAGCATGTGGGGCCTCCTGCAACGAGCCCAGGCGCAGTTCGTGGAGATCGACGAGGGGCTCGTCTTTGGCTTCCCGCCTCCGGCGGTGCAGGGCCTGGGCGCGGCGGGCGGCTTCCAGATGGAGGTCCAGGACCGCGGGGGAATCGGCCTCGGGAACCTCGAGACCTTCGCCCGGGACCTCGTGGTCGCCGGGAACCAGAGCCCGCTTCTCACCCGCATGAACCAGAACTTCGAGGCCAGCGTCCCCCAGGTCTACGTTGACGTGGACCGGGACAAGGCCAAGTCCCTGGGGATCCCCCTGCAGACGGTCTTCAGCACCCTGCAGTCGAACCTGGGCTCGGCCTACGTCAACGACTTCAACCTCTTCGGGCGCACGTGGCGGGTCATGGTCCAGGCCGACCAGCAGTTCCGGAGCAGGGTCAGCGACATCAACCGCCTCGAGGTCCGCAGCGCCGCCGGGGACATGGTCCCGCTGGGCACCCTGGTGGAGATCCGAGACACCGTCGGCCCCCAGAACGTGAACCGCTTCAACCTGTTCCGATCGTCGACGGTCACCGGCCAGGGGCGGCCCGGGGTGAGCACCGGCGGCGCCAATGACGAGATCGAGAGGCTGGCCCGCCAGGTCCTCCCCGCCCAGATGGGCTTCGAGTGGTCGGGCGTCACCCAGCAGCAGAAGGCAGCGGGAAACCTCGCCCCCTTCATCTTCGGGCTGGCGTTCATCTTTGGCTTCCTCTTCCTGGCCGCCCAGTACGAGAGCTGGGCTCTCCCGGTGGCGGTCATGCTCACGGTGCCCATCGCCATGCTCGGGGCCGGCTGGCTGTCACTCGCCCGCAGCCTCGACAACAACACCTATTTCCAGATCGGGCTGGTGCTCTTGATCGGCCTCTCGGCCAAGACCGCGATTCTGATCGTCGAGTTCGCCAAGCAGCTCCGAGAAGAGGGCAAATCGATCTACGACGCCGCGATGACCGCGGCGCGGCTCCGCTTCCGAGCCATCCTGATGACCGCGTTCTCGTTCATCCTCGGCGTCATGCCGCTGGTGATCGCCTCCGGCGCCGGCGCCCGCTCCCGCGTGTCTCTCGGCACCGCGGTTTTCGGCGGAATGCTCGCTTCGACCGTCATCGGCATCTTCTTCATCCCGTTCCTGTACTTCGTGATCCAGAGCCTGGTCGACCGCCAGAAGGACGCGCCCGCCGCCGGCGACCTGACCCCTTGACTCGAGGCAGCGATCCACCTGGGCTCAGGGCAGCTCCACCGTTCGGGCTCCGCGGATGCCGTCCTTGAAGCGCTCCATTTCCTCCCTGGGGATCCGCCGGGCGGGGACCCCGCCCCAGGTCTCGCCCGGACCCACGCGCGAGCCGGGCAGCAGGACCGAGTGCGGCAGGACCGTCGCCCCTTCTCCGACCCGGACGTCGCCCATGACGGTGGCCCCAAGGCCGATGGTGGCGCGCGGCTCGATGACGACGGGTGCGACCACGAAGTTCCCGCCACCTCCGTAGTGGGCGAAGATCCGGACGCTTCCGCCCAGGGCCGCATCCTCGCCCAGGGTGAGGAGCTGCGGGTCGGAGATGTACTCCGTGTTGACGAAGGCGTGGCGGCCGATCTTCATCCCCATGGCCTTCAGAAACCAGATCCCGAACGGGGTGAGGGTCACGAAGGGCAGGAAGGTGTACCGGACCAGGTAGAAGAGCCCGTTGTGCAGGAACCACGGCACGGCGTAGAGAGAGTAGTACCCCCCCTTGAATGGCGTGACCCGGGTCGGCAGGACCCAGTTGTAGATCGGGACCACGATCAGCAG
>JAJDNV010000083.1 GCA_022340545.1 Acidobacteriota bacterium
AACCCTTTGTCGAATCCCCGAAGAGGGTGGCGAGCCCGAAGCGCTGGCATCCGGCAAGAGCTACCTGTGGCCCGAGCCTCTCGAAGGACGGGATACGGTGCTCGTCTCCCGGCTGGGCGGCGGCCTCGCCCTGGTCTCCACGCGTGCCGGCGAGGAAGTTGAACTGCTCGATCACGGTCACCAGCCACGGCGACTTCCCACGGGGGACCTCGTGTATGCGCTTCCGGGAAGGTTGATGGCGGTCGCCTTCGACGACACGCGGCTCCGTCTCGAGGGCGCTCCCGTCGTCTTCCTCGATGACGTCCGAACGGAGCTCTACGGCACGGCGCACTGGGGGGTGGCCGACGATGGTTCTGTGGTGTACCTGCCGGGCTCGGCGGCTGAAGATGGATCTCTCGTTCAGGTGGATCGTGACGGGAATGTCGAGTCGCTCCAGTTGCCCGCGGAGGCCTACGGGACCTTCCGCCTGTCCCCCGACGGGAGGCAACTCGCGGCGGAAATCCAGGACGGGAGCCACGACATCTGGATCTTCGACCTGCTGAGCCTCTCCCGAAGGCGTCTGACCTTCGACGGAGACAACGGTTTTCCTCTCTGGTCTCCCGACGGTCGCTGGGTGGCCTATGTGTCCAATCGATCGAGGCAGTGGAATCTCTACCGAAGGCGCGCCGACGGAAGCGGCACTCCGGAGCGGCTCACTCGAAGCCCCGAGAGGCAGGTCCCCTTCTCCTGGTCGCGGGACGGCAAATGGCTGGCCTTCACCCAGTATTCCCGCAAGGGCCAGGGCGACATCTGGCTTCTTCCCTTGACACCGGGTGGAACACCCGAGCCGTTTCGAAGGGGCCCCTTTCACGAGTCCGTGCCCGTCTTCTCTCCCGACGGTCGCTCCATCGCGTACGTATCCGACGAGTCGGGCCGGCCCGAGATCTATATCGAGGGCTGGCCCCGCTCCGGTCAGCGCCAGAGGATCTCAGTCCGGGGTGGAGAGGAACCGTCGTGGTCGCCGCGCGGCGACGAGCTCTTCTATCGGGACGGCAACCGGTGGATGGTGGCTCCCCCGCAGACGGGCAAGCCCGCTCTCCTGTTCGAGGGGGACGTTCATCCTTTCGGCCGTTCGTACGATGTCTTCCCGGACGGGCGGAAGCTCCTCCTCGTCCAGAGGCCAGTCACGCGTCCATCGCGCGAGCTCCGTCTCGTTCACGACGCGGGATCCCTCCCCTGATGGCGCTCAGGCGCAGGTCCTCCGCCCGGTAGACGACGCCCATCCCCCCGCCGCCCAGCTTCTTGAGGACTCGGTAGTGAGAGACCATTTCTCCGATCATGGCGTCGCCTTCCCGCCGTCGTCCGGATACGGAACCGCTAGCGCTTCGACGGGGACTCCCCATACGGGTAGGCGCCGGGCGCCCGCGCGTCGCCCTCCCGCCAGCCGAGAAGTCGCCTCACCTCCGCCGGCAGATCGTCGACGTCCGCGAGGCCGGGGAGGACCCGAGCCAGCTCGAGGCGGCGCAGCTCGGGGCTGCGGAAGAGCGCCCCGACGTACCCGTCGAAGGAGCGCCCCCGGGACTCGAGGCCGGGGGCCAGCGTCCTCAGCTCCTCGAGCGAGGCGACGTCGGCATGACAGCCCTCGCCCTCCACCGGGCTCCACACGATGAGGGTTCCGCCGCTTCCCGCGCGCACGTAGACGTTGCCGTCGACTTCCGCCGCCTGCGGCTCGGTGAGCCGGCCGCACAGCCCCCGCGCCTGCTGGAACTGCAGGAGCGGCTGCTCGAAGCCCTTGCTCGCCACGAGGAGGTTCCCCACGAAGACGTGCCCCTGCCGCTCGTCGACGTCCGGGCCCGTGCTTGGGTGCCAGCCGAAGTGGTCGCCGGTCGCGCTTCTCTCGGTGCGCCCGAAGGACGCCACGCTGTCCACGAAGGTGTTGTGGTAGACGTGCACGTCCCGGCTGTTGAGCGCCCACATGCCCCTGTCGCAGCCCACGAACACGTTCCCGGCGACGGTCGCCCCTTTGGAGATCTCGAAGAAGAAGCCGACGAGCGCGTTCTCCACCCAGTTGTCCACGAAGACGCCGTCCTGGTTTCCCACGTCGTACCAGATGCCGTTCGAGTGGGGGTTGTCGATCACCAGGTTGTCGCGGCAGGTGACGCGGTGGGACTGGTTGAAGATCTTCACCGCGGCCGGGTAATAGCCCGTCAGCTGCTCGATGTTGTTCCGCCGGAAGATGTTCCTTTCCAGGAGCACGTCGGAGGAGCCGATGACGTAGAAGCCCTCGGTCGAGGTGTCGCTGATGAGGGAGTTCCGGAGGACGAGGCCGTCCCCGCGGAAGTAGCCGGCCACGCGCGAGCAGAAGGAGATCGTCACGTTCTCGAGCGTCGTGCCCACCACCTCCCGACCGTACGTGCCGGGCTCGGCCGGACCCACCGGATCGTCGGTCGGCTCTTCCGTGACGAGGGTGGCCGGCTTCTTCGCCTCGATGTCGATCGCGCGGTAGGCGTACTGGGTGAACGTGATCCCGCGGATCGTCGGCCCCTTCTTGTCCGACTCCTTGCCGTGGCAGGGCCGGCTCACGCGGATGAAGGCGTTGTCGAAGGCGGTGATCTCGACGAGGCGGTCCGTCGGGTCGGCGCCGATGTAGACGTGGCCGCCCTGGTAGTCGATGTAGAAGGAGTCCTCGTCCAGCTCTCCCTCCCAGCCAACCGACTTCAGCAGCTCGCCGTCGACGAAGACCATGTCGTTGTTGAATCGGTGCAGCGGCGTCCGCATGCCCTCCCGCTCGCGCCGCCACCAGCCCAGCGGCGGGGCCGGGAAGAGCGTGCTCCAGGAGGTCCTCCAGACGTTGTTGCGCAGGGCCTGCCACTCGGTCGCGACGCGCGTCCCCTTGAGGACCGGTCGCTCGTCGAGGTACGGCTGGAGCGTGATGCCCTGGTTGAGGCGCAGGTTGCCGGTGCGGTAGGTGCCGCCGCGCATCACGATCGCGTCCCCGGTCACGACCCTCTCGAACGCCACCTCGAGGGTCGTCGGCTCGGCGAGCGTCGTTCCCGCGGCGTCGGCGTTTCCGTCCGGGGCAACGTAGTAGACGTGCTCCGCCCGGGGCACCGGGTAGCTCTGGGGGACCGGGCCGTAGGGCCCGCCCGACGGCTGGGCCGGCGCGGAGGGAGGCACGGCGAGAGAGAAGAGGATGAGGATTGCGGCCGACGCGGCGACCTTCATGGTGGCCCCCTTTCGACGGGGCGAGGCCCCCGTCGGGGCGAACGGTATCACGGGATGCTCCCCGTGAGTCCTGCGGCGTCCGCGCCCTCAACCGGCTGCAGGAGCTCCTGCCGAGACGGGGTCTACGAGCCGTTGCTGTCGGACCGGCGCGTCATCGCCATCGTGCTGGCCAGCTTGAGGGCCTCATTCATGCTCCGAGGATCGGCGGTGCCCTGACCCGCCTTGTCGAAGCTGGTGCCGTGCTCGACCGAGGTACGGATGACCGGCAGCCCCAGCGTCACGTTCACCCCGAGCCAGATGCCCAGCATCTTGGCGGCCACGTGCCCCTGATCGTGGTACATGGCGATGGCGCCATCGAACTCCCCTTGCAGGGTCCGGAAGAAGACCGTGTCGCCCGGGTGGGGCCCGGAGACGTCGAAGCCCCGCCGCCGGGCTTCCGCGACGGCGGGGGTGATGTGCTTCGAATCCTCGTCGCCGAAGAGACCCCCCTCGCCGGCGTGGGGGTTGAGGCCGGCCACCGCGAGCCGGGGCCTCTCGACGCCCAGCCGCCGGATGCCGTCGTGGGCGAGCTCGAGCACCTTGAGGATGCGCTCAGGGCGAACCCGCTCGATCGCCTCGCGGAGCGCGACGTGGGTCGAGACGTGGGCGACGCGGAGCGTCCCCGCCACCAGCATCATCGTCACGTCGGGGGCCTCACACAGGTGCGCGAGGAGGCCCGTATGTCCGTCGAAGCGGTGGCCGGCGTTGTTGAGGGCTTCTTTGCTGATCGCCGAGGTGACGATCGCATCGGCGGTCCCGGCCAGCGTCAGCCGGGTCGCGCGCTCTATGGACTCGTAGGCCGCCTGTCCGCACATGGCGTTCACGCGGCCGCGCTCGAGCCGTCCGAGATCCACGTTCGCGAGGTCCACCACCTCGATCAGACCGGGGTCGAAGCGGGCCTCGGACACGTCCTCGATCGCCCGAACCTCTCCCGGGCATCCGGTGATCGCGAGGGCCTCTTTCATCGTGGCCGCGTCGCCGATCACCACCGGACGGCACACCTGCCGGATCTCGGCCTCGGCCAGCGACTTCGTCAGGATCTCGGGACCGGTACCGGCCGGATCACCCATCGTGATGGCCAGCAGCGGACGCTCCTTGGCGCCACTCATACGAGCTTCCTCCGGGGGATCCGCGCGTGGGCCCATGATCCCACACTCAGCCCCAGACCGCCTCCGGCCAGGCGTAGCTGCCCGGCTTCATCGTGAGCGGTGGTGCGTGCGGCGAATCTGGGCGGAGGGAGACGACTCCGGGGGCGATCTCCCGCAGCACCGTCAGCCGCGTCCACCCCAGCCGACGGATCACCGTGGCCGCGGTCGCCCCTCCCTCGACGAAGATCTCGTTCACCGCCTGCCGCTGCACCACCCGCTCCACGACGTCGGCCAGGAGCCCTTCCAGGCGGCGGGCGTCGCCAGGGTCGTTCGAGACCGGCCGGTCGATCGTGACCACCACCGCCGGCGAGCGGCCGACGGCCGCCAGCACGTCTTCCGCCCAGCCCTGGACCCGATCGGCGGGCAGCCCGCGATCATGGAAGAGGTCCGTGGGTATGGGCCGTACGGGAAAGCCGCGGTCGCGGGCCCTCTGGAGGGCCTCCCGGCCGCAGTCGGAGGTTGTCCCGGACACGAACAGCCGCCGCTCCGAGGACCCCGGGGCGGCAGGGGCGGGGGCGGGCGTGCGCAGGGCCAGCCCTCTCGCCTCCAGCAGGGCGTCGAAGAACTCGGCGGCGCCGGCCGCGAGAAGCCCCTCTTCCACCCGGCCCGCCCAGGAGACGAGATCGTCGCGAGACGCCGCTTCTCCGATGGTCAAGCCGTCGGCGAGGGCGGCCGGTCCGACCCGGCTGACCACGGCCGCGGTCGCGCCCCCCTCACCCAACATCGCCAGCACGTCGGACGAGCGGATCGGGTGCCGCGGGTCCCGAGCGAAGTCCGTCTCGTGGACGGGCCGTCCTTCGACGTAGTAGCGTCCGTCGCGGATCACTCGGCCGAGCCCCGGGTTGGCGGGCACGATCAAGGCGCGTCCCCACCCGAGGCCCGCGAGCAACTCCTCGAGCTCGGGCCGCACCCAGCCCCTCAGAACCGAGTCGACCTTCCTGTAGACGAGGTCGGCGCGCCGTGCGGCCAGCCAGGCCGCTGCCGACCGGGACCTGGCCCGGGCCTCGGACTCCCCGCGCGTGCGGCTGTCCGTGTCGAGAACCGTGAGCGGCGCGAGGGGAGGCCACCCGGTCTCGGTATGGACCTCGGCCTCCAGTCCCCGACGCCACCCCACCGCGGCCAGCTCGGCGGCGCCGGTCAGGTCGTCGGCGACCGCGGCGACGGCTCCCGCCCTCATGGCTCCGCCCGCGCCGCGGTCTTCGTGAACGCCACTCACCGCCGCCCAATCCTATCAACGAACGCACTGGCTTCCGAGCCCCTTCATGAGGCCGCGGGATCGAGCCTCGGACCCGCGATAGCGCCGCTGACCCTCACCTGAAGGGCACCTTCCGGCGGGCCGCAAACAGACTTCCTATGGATACAACACTCAAGGACCGCCGCGGGTTGCCATCGGTTGTCCCGATCGACAGAATGCCACGTCGGTCGGATGAAGCTCTGGCCGCCACCGCTACGGAGGGGCTGATGGAGAAGGACAACCTGCTGCCGGCCATGAACGGAGCCGCGGGACGACGTGGGGCTGCGCTCGTCCTCGGTTTGCTGGTCCTCGGCGCAGCGACCGGGCTCCCGTCGGGGCCGCGCGGCACCGTCGTTGCGGACGGGCGACCGCCGTACCTGGACCCCGCCCGGCCGATCGACGAGCGCATCGACGACCTGCTGGGTCGGCTCACGCTCGAGGAGAAGGTCGCTCTCGTCCACGCGAACGGGAAGTTCCGCGCGGGCGGCGTCGAGCGTCTCAACATCCCCTACCTCTGGACCGCCGACGGGCCGCACGGCGTGCGCGAGGAGGTTGGCATCGACTCCTGGGCGCCGGCCGGCTGGACCACCGACTTCGCGACCGCCATGCCCGACGGCATCGCCCTCGCCGCGACGTGGGACACCGAGATTGCCGAGGCCTACGGCCGCACGATCGCCGACGAGGCCCGCGCGCGCGGGAAGCACGTGATCCTCGGACCGGCCCTCAATATCCAGCGGACCCCGCTCTGCGGCCGGAACTACGACTACTTCGGCGAGGACCCGTGGCTCGCCGGCCGCATCACGGTCGGCTACGTGAAGGGCATGCAGGCCGGGCAGACGATCGCCTGCCTCAAGCACTACGCCGCCAACAACCAGGAGAAGGACCGCGGCTCGATCGACGTGCAGGTCGACGAGCGCCCGCTGCGCGAGATCTACCTGCCGGCGTTCGAGGCGGGAGTCCGCGAGGGCGGGGCGCTGGCGGTCATGGGCGCCTACAACAAGGTCCGCGGGGAGCACATGTGCCACAACGACTACCTGCTCAACCAGGTGCTGAAGGGCGAGTGGGGCTTCAAGGGCGGCGTCATCTCCGACTGGGGCGGCACGCACGACACCCGGCAGGCGGTGCTGAACGGCCTCGACCTCGAGATGGGCACCGGCAAGCCCTACGACCAGTACTTTCTCGCCGGGCCGTTTCTCGCCGGCCTGAAGGACGGCACGTACCCGGTGTCGGTGCTCGACGACAAGGTGCGCCGCAACCTGCGCATGCTCATCGCGTCGGGTGGGCTCGACGGCCGGCGTCCGGGCACGATCAACACGAAGGAGCACTGGGACGTGGCCCGGCGTGCCGCGCAGGAGGGCATCGTCCTCCTGAAGAACGAGCCGTCCGTCCTCCCGCTCGACCTCGCAAAGATGAAGACGATCGCGGTGATCGGCGACAACGCCGTGCGCCGCTTCGCCGCCGGCGGCAACGCCGCGGGCGTGAAGGCTTTTCACGAGATCACGGCCCTCGACGGGATCGTGGCCCGTGTCGGTGGCCGGGCCGACGTCGTCTTCTCGCAGGGCTACCGCCAGCCCGAGCGCCGCCGCGGCCTCGCGCGTGACGTGGCCGGCGTGCGCACGAGCGAGCTGACCGCGGCGTCCGCGGAGGAGGCGAAGGAGCTGGCCGACCGCGCGGTCGAGACCGCGCGTCGCGCCGACGCGGTGCTGTTCGTCGGCGGCCTCACGCACCAGGCGTTCGCCGACGACGAGGGCGTCGACCGCCGCGACCTCCTGCTGCCCGCGCACCAGGACGACCTCATCGCGCGGATCGTCGAGGCGAACCCGCGCACGGCCGTGGTGCTGATCGCCGGCTCTCCCGTCGACATGACCGCGTGGCTCGAGAAGACGCCGGCGATCCTGCAGGCGTGGTACGGCGGCTCGGAGGCCGGGAACGCGCTCGCCTCGGTGCTGTTCGGCGATGTGAGCCCGTCCGGCAAGCTGCCGTGCACGTTCCCGAGGAAGCTCGCCGACTCCCCCGCTCACGCGGCCGGTCTCGCTCGGCAGTTCCCCGGCGAGGGCGGCAAGGTCTGGTACGACGAGGGCCTCTTCGTGGGCTACCGCTGGAACGACGCCAAGGGCGTCGAGCCGCTCTTCCCGTTCGGCCACGGCCTGAGCTACACGACATTCCAGTACGCCTCACTCGAGCCGAAGATCACGGCCGGAGCCGACGGCCCGAGCGCGACGCTGACCCTCCAGCTCACGAACGCGGGCGAGCGCGAGGGCGCCGAGGTCGTACAGGTGTACGTGAAGCCGGTGAAGCCGCCGGTCGAGCGGCCCGAGAAGGAGCTGAAGGCGTTCGCGCGCGTGTCGCTTGAGCCCGGCGAGACGAGGACCGTCACGCTCGACCTCGGCCCGCGTGCCTTCGCCTACTACGACCCGGTGGCGAAGGGCTGGCGCGTCGCCAAGGGCACCTACGAGCTGCTCGTCGGCTCGAGCTCGCGCGATATCCGGCTCACCGGCAGCGTGGAGGTGGTGAGGCCCGCGCTGCTCCTCGACGAGATGAGCATGACTCATTGACGGCCCGCGCCCGCGGGGTCAGACTCCTGGAGACGCGGCCGCGCGCCGGCCGCATGAGTGCGGAAGGAAGCTCGATCGGTTCAACCCACAACGGGAGGTCGCGATGACTCGCGTGTTCCTTGCTGTCGCCATCTGCTCCACCTTCGGCCTGTCGGGCTTGGCCTTGAGCGGCTGCGCTCGGGGCACCGGTGACGAGCCGTACCGGAATCCTCAGCTCTCCGTGGGGGAGCGGGTGGACGATCTGCTCGGTCGCATGACGCCTGCGGAGAAGGCACGGATGCTGTCCGGTGCGGGCTGGATGGAGAGCCAGCCCAACGAGCGGCTCGGCATCCCCTCCATCAAGATGGCGGACGGCCCCATGGGGGTGCGCAACTGGGCCGGCTCTTCGGCGGTCACCAACGCGGCCGGGGCGCGCGCCGTCAACGCCACCGCGTTCCCCGCGGGCGTCGCGATGGCGTCGACCTGGGACGTCGACCTCGTCCAGAGGGAAGGGCAGATCATCGCGCAGGAGGTGAAGGCCCTGGGGCGCGACATGATCCTGGCTCCCACCGTGAACATCGCCCGCACTCCTCTCTGGGGCCGCAATTTCGAGGGCTACGGAGAGGATCCCTACCTCGCCGCACGAATGGGCGTCGCCTTCGTGCAGGGCGTACAGGGCGAGGGCGTCATCCCGTCGGTCAAGCACTTCGTGGCCAACAACGAGGAGTTCGAGCGGCACCGCATCGACGAGAAGATCGATCTTCGCACCCTGCACGAGATCTACTTCCCCGCCTTCCGGGCCGCGGTGGAGGAGGCCGGGGCCTGGGCCGTGATGAACGCCTACAACAAGGTGAACGGTCAATGGTGCGCCGAGAACCCGTTCCTGCTCACGCAGATCCTCAGAGAGCGCTGGGGCTTCGAAGGCTTCGTCATCTCGGACTGGGGCAGCACGTACAGCACGGCGGGAACGATTGACGCGGGCATGGACCTGGAGATGCCCGGTGGCGAGCCGATGCGCCGCTGGCTCGAGCAGCCCCGCACCCAGGAGGCGGGCAACAGCGGCGGGTGGCTCACGGAGGAGAAGGTGCTGGCCGCCGTCGCCGCGGGGGAGGTGAAGCAGAGCGCCGTCGACGACAGCGTGCGGCGCATCCTGCGCGTCATGTTCACGGCGGGGCTGTTCGACCAGCCCCATACCGGCGGCGGTGAGGTCGACACACCGGAGCAGCGCGCGGCGGCGCGCGCCGCGGCCACCGAAGGCATGGTGCTGCTGAAGAACGAGGGGCCGCTGCTCCCGCTCGATTCGAAGGCGATGCGCTCGGTGGCCGTCATCGGCCCCTGCGCTGCGGTGGCGCGCACCGGCGGCGGCGGCAGCTCCCTCGTTCGTCCGGCGTACGCCGTCACGCCCCTCGACGGGATCAAGGAAGCCGCCGGCGCCGGGGTGGACGTGGGCTACGCCCTGGGCGCCGCCATGGAAGGCGAGGACGTGGAGGTCGACGTCGCCACTGCGCGCGACGAGGCGGTGGCGCTGGCCGCTCGCTCGGACGCGGCGGTGGTGCTGGTGGGCTACTCCTTCAGGCTGGAATCCGAAGGCTTCGACCGGGCCTCGATGGATCTGCCGGCCGACCAGGACGACCTGATCCGAGCCGTGGCGGCTGCGAACAAGAGGACGGTGGTCGTGGTCTCGGCGGGGGCGCCCATCGCCATGACCGGTTGGATCGAGAACGTTCCCGCCGTCCTCTACGCCTGGTACGGCGGCCAGGAGGTGGGCCACGCCGTAGGCGATCTCCTCTTCGGCCTGGCCGTTCCCTCCGGGAAGTCGCCGGTCACCTTCCCCCGCCGGATCGAGGACTCCACGGCCCACGGCCACTATCCCGGTGTCGACCTGCACGTGGAGTACGCAGAAGGCATCTTCGTCGGCTACCGCGGATTCGACCAGAACGAGATCGAGCCCCTCTTCCCCTTCGGACACGGGCTCTCCTACACGACGTTCGAGTACGACGCCCTGAAGATCTCCAACCCCACGGTGGAGGCGGGCGGCACGGTCGAGGTCAGCATGCGAGTCCGGAACAGCGGGAGCCAGGCCGGGGCCGACGTGGTCCAGCTCTACCTTCGCGACGTGGAGTCGAGCCTGCCTCGTCCGCCGAAGGAGCTGAAGGGATTCCGCCGGGTGAGCCTGGAGCCGGGTCAGGCCCGAACGCTGACGTTCACGCTCGGCCGACCGGACATGGCGTTCTTCGACCCGGGCAAGGGGGACTGGGTTGCGGAGCCCGGCGCTTTCGAGGTGCTCGTCGGGGCCTCGTCCCGCGACATCCGACTCGAGGGGGCCTTCGAGCTCATCGAGTGATCTCCCGCCCCGCGATGGCCAGGCCGTAGAGGTGGTGCGCGGGCAGGAACAGGAGCAGATAGCAGCCCGCCCCGATGAGAAGACAGGCGCGGATGCCGAAGCTCATGGAAATCACGATGGACGCCAGGCTTCCCAGGACCCCAAAGGCGCCGTTCATGCCCCACATCCAGGACTGAGCCACGGGGCTTTCGTGTCTGAGCCGCTTCAGGCCGAGCGGGAAGAAGAACCCCAGGGCAAACCCGATCGGGAACGTGAAGACCACGACCATCGCCGCCCGCCACGGCAGCGATGCCCCGATGGCGAGGTCGATGGCGCCCTGGACCGTGGTGGCGCCGGCGACGATGAGAAACGCGGCGATTATCGGAAGCAGGCTCAGCCGCCTCGGTGACGCACTTGCGATGCGGTCCGCGGCGAAGCTGCCCAGGCCGCTCGCCAGGATCATTGACATCAAGGTGATGGCCAGCGAATGGAGCGGGTGCCCGAGGAGGATCGAGAACCTCTGCATGAGGCCGATCTCGACCAGCATGAAGCCCAGGCCGATCAGGGAGAAGTAGCCGCTCGCGGCGAGAAAGGTGCGCGTCGGGAGCCCGTGCCGGCGGCCACGCAGGAACAAGGGGCCGAGAATCGTCAGGCCCGCCAGGACGACGACGATCCGGAGCAGGCCGACCAGCGTCTGGGTCGCCCGGAGATTCCCGGCGACGACTCCGACCCCGAAGCTCTCGTCTGGCACATCGCGCCATGCCGAGAGCTTCAGCATGTTGAAGAAGAACGGTTGATCGTCCGTGCTGGCCCCGAGATTGAAATGGGGATGACGGGTCGCCCTCTCCAGATCCGCCCGGCTTTGCGCCTCGCTGATCCCTCGCAGGGTCGGGTCCCTCGTGATGTAGCCGGGAAGCACCTCCTCGCTGAATCCCTCCGCTCGGCACGTCGATCGCACGGTGTTGACGTCCTCGGGCGTTAGCGGTTCCCGGCCGACGATCAGGGTCGAGACATTGCCGGCGCTGACCAGAATGATGTGGGCGGCCGGGTCCTCCACGCCCCGCTGGAGCAGCGTGTCGACGGCCAGAGAGAGCGCGCGCGCCGTTTCGTTGATGCGCCCAGGGTGGTAGTAGCGCGACAGAGACAGGACGCCGCCGGGCCGAAGGCGGTCGAGGAACAGGCTCCATGCCTCTCTCGTGTAGAGCCCGTTCTCCGTCAGGGTCATGGCCCCGGCGCTGGTCGAGGCGAAGCTGTCGATCAGGGCCATCTGGATCAGATCGAAGCGCTGATCCGTGCGCGCCATCCAGCTCCGGCCGTCGTCATGCTCCAGGGTGACATCGTCGCGCCCGACGAGCCCGGTGAGGCCCCGAAGCTTCGTCCGGAGCAGGTCCACGAGCACTCCGTTGACCTCGATGCCGACCACCCTTCTGGCCCCGAAGCCCAGCGCGGTGAGGACGTCTCGGCCCCCTCCCGTGCCGATCACCGCGATCTCTCCCCCGCCTCGGATCTGGTGGGCCACGCTCGTCACTCCGTGCCGCACCCAGTCCAGGGTCTGCGGGTCGCCGTCGAAGCCGGTCGCCGCCGTGTAGGCGGCTCCGTCGATCTGGATGCCGACGACCTCCACCTCCGGGAGGGCGTCGGCGGCCCGGCTCGTCGCCCCCTGTCCCCAGAAATGCGGCGGGGTCGTGCCGACCTCCCACGCCACCACCCGCGAGTGGCTGTTCCACCGGTCCACCACGAGCCCTTCGGTCGGAACGGGCCACTGATTCATCCGCGAGATCCAGATGAGGTGGGGATAGGCGACAGCGTTGGCCACGGCAAGAACGACGAGGGCCAGGGCTATTCCGCCCGCCAGCTTCGGGACGCTCCCGTTCGCACCCACCGAGAAGGCGACGGCAGCGGTTCCCGCGAGCGCGCCGATGACCAGACACACGGTGCTCGGATCCAGGAGCTCGAGCAGGGCAACCGCGGCGAGGCAGCCGAGCGAGGCTCCGACCAGGTCCACCCCGTAGATCCGCCCGGTCGGAAGGGGAGTCTCCGTGAGGGCCACCGCGACGACCACTCCGGAGAAGAAGAACGGCAACCCGGTGAGTCCCACCGCGGTCGTCAGGGTCGCCAGCCCGCGCGCCCCGAGCTGGTCGACGGGCAACACGAGGGAGATCAAACCGATGTGGCACAGGGGCACACTGGCGGCGAACCAGATGGAGTGGGAGACGAGCACCCGTCGGGTCCTCTCGGGGGTGGGCGGTGGAGCCCAGAGGTAGACGTAGAGTCCGGCTGCCGTCATTCCGAGCATCGCGAGAGAGATCGACAGGAACGCGAGGTGGTACCAGGTGAGCGCGCTCAGGACGCGTGTGGCCACCACCTGGTAGACGAGGACGCTCAGGGTGGTCAGGAACACGCCGACGTAGAAGGCGCCAGGGCGATGCATCCGCTCTCCTCTCTCGGTGGGAGGTTACAGGGCCCGGCCTCCCTCTCCAAGTGCACCTCCCCCGGATGCGCGTCCACCGGCCGGCCTCGTTTCATCTACAATGCTCCCGGGACACACTCCGGCGAGAGGGAGCCAGAGGTGATTGTCGGGCTGAATCGCATCTTCGAGCACGAGGGGAAGGAGTACCACGTTCAGGTCGAGGACCTGGGTGAGGAGCAGGCCAGCTTCGAGGTCCGCGTCCACTCCGGCGGCGGCATCGTGTGGCAAAAGAAGATGAGCACCGCCGAGATCCTGGCGAAGGGACTTCCGAAGGCCGAGCAGGACGAGGCCGTGAGCAGCGCGATGGAGAAGGCCCTTCACACCGTCCAGGCTGCGATCGCCCGGGGGAAGCTGCCCTAGCAGGCCGCGCCACTCCCCTTCTCAGCGATCCGGTCGGCAGTCCTGGCGAGCAGCGCGCTGCGCCCTCTCGAGATCGGACCGAAGCTCGGGTGACAGGTCGGTCAGGTCCAGGGCCTCCCGGAAGGTCGCATCCGCCTCGTCGCAGCGGCCCCGGGCTCCGAGGATCCGCGCGAGCGTGTCCAGAACCAGGGGGCGGTCGGGCCCCGGTCGCGTGGCGGCCCGGCGGGCGAGTGACTCCGCCTCTTCGAGCCCCGAGCCGTTCTTCAGAAGGAGCCAGGCGAGGTTGTTGAGGGCATCGGTGTCGCCGGGAGCGAGGTCGAGGGCTCGCCGATACGCGCGCTCCGCCTCGGTCGTCCGGCCCTGCCGCGAACTGACGTTGCCGAGGTTGACCCAGGCCCGCACGGATTCCGGATGCCTCTCCAGGATCAGTCGGTATCGCTCCGCTGCCTCCTCGGGGTGCCCCTCCCGCTCCAGCGCGATCGCCTCGTGAAGGAGGTTCGTGTCCACCCGGCGTCGAACGGTGAGGAGGGCATGGCCGGCGCCCTTCCAGGCCCCTTCCAGCGACTCGAGCGCCGCCCAGCGCACCTTCCCGTCTCCGAACTGGAACCGGAGCAGATCGCGTCGCGGATCGACGCCGTCCACGACCACGTAGTGGTAGATGTCCTTGCCGCGGCCGGGGGCGTTCAGCAGCCTGAGCAGGAGGATGACCGGCCGTCCCTCGCCAACTTCCTCTCGCACCATCGCTTCGTTCCCGCTGACGAGAGAGGCGGCGAACCCGCGCTGCCGTGCCGCCAGAAGGAGATCGACCGAAAGAACGCCGCCGCCGCGCGCACGAGGCACCGTGGCCACGAGCTCCGCCTGCGAAACCGGGTCGCCCAGGGCGTTCAGCACCAGGGACAGGCTGCCCGGCCCGCAGTTGTCGTCCTCGAACTCGCGGACCGGAACGTGCCCCAGGACCGTCGCGTCGGGGCTGGGGGCCTGGGAGCGGGGCGGTCGCGTGGCGCAGGCGAGTCCGAGGAGGAGCCCGAGCAGCGCCGCGACGGCACGACGAGCGACAGGCCGGGTCAGAAGACCGTCGCCAGGATCGTCACCCCCATGAGGATCGCGAGGAGGATCCAGATGTAGTTCGGCACCGCACCGGCCGCCTGGATCTGGTCCACGTTGGCGGCGAGCGCCGAAAGGTCTTCGGCGGACAGCCGAGCGAGGCGTTGTTCGACCTCCTCGGTGCTCAATCCCTGGGCGGCGAGGGCCTGCGCCACCTGGTCGCGGGCGAAGAAGGACTCCAACTTGGCGAGGTCGGCGTCGCGCGTGTCGGCGGCCTTCGATGGAATCGGTCCGCCCATCGACGGCGCAGATGCCAGCGCCAGCGCAATCAGGACCAGACCCGCCCGTCGCACGTGTTCCACTCTGGCCTCCCCGGTCAGATCGCTCCGACCCCGGGAGTGATGATCGCCAGAGCCCCGCGGCCTGTCAAGGACGCGCCTGGCTCCCGATGTGTTCGAGGCCTTGACCGCTCGTCGCGGGGGGAAGTAGGGTCGTTCTCGCGCACCAGACCACGGAGGGGCCATGTCGGCGGAGCGGCGCGTCGCGGTGGTGACCGGAGGAAGCTCGGGGATCGGCAAGGGGATCTGCCTCCACCTGGCCGGGCTCGGGTGGGACGTGGCGGCCACGTACGGCCACAACCACGAGGGCGCGAGAACCACGACCCGGGCCATCGAGGAGCGGGGCCGTCGTGCGCTCGTGGAGCAGTGCGACGTCGGCTACCGCGACCAGGTGGCGCCCTTCTTCGAGAAGGTCGTCCGGCACTTCGGTCGTGCACCCCACCTGGTCGTCAACAACGCCGGCGTCCAGGCCTGGGGGCCGCTCCTGGAGCAGTCGGAGGAGGACTGGGACCGCGTCATCCGCACCAACCTCAAAGGCACCTTCCTCTGCACCCAGATCGGCGCGGCGCTCATGATCGAGCACGGGGTCAAGGGCAGCATCGTGAACATCGGCTCGGGCTGCAACAAGGTCCCCTTCCCCCGGCTGGTGAGCTACACGGCCTCGAAGGGCGGGATCGAGATGTTCACTCGCTCGGCCGCGGTCGAGCTGGGTCGCCATGGGATTCGTGTCAACTGCGTGGCTCCCGGGGCCATCGAGATCGAGCGGACGAAGCGTGAGGCCCCCGACTACGCGGAGACCTGGGGCCGGCAGGCCCCCCTCGGGCGGGTGGGTCTGCCCGAGGACGTGGCGAAGGCCGTGGCCTACCTGGCCTCGGACGATGCGGAGTACATCACCGCCCAGACGATCTGGGTCGACGGGGGCGCCTTCACCCTCCCCAACTGGCCCTACGGCGACCAGATCTGAGACCGCCCCGGCACCTCGGCGGTCGGACGGAGGTGCTCAGCGATCTTCGACCAGGGCCTGGTGGAAGCCCCGGGTGAGCTCGGGCAGGTGTCTCTCCTCGACCAGCACGCTGATGCGGAAGCTGGACGTCGAGATGCCCAGCACCGCGGCCTCGACCGCGGCGGCGGCGTCGAGGGCCTTGCGGAGATTCGCGAAGCTCGCGTTGATGCCGGAGCCGATGGCCGAGACCGCCCCCACTCCCTCGCGCAGGGTGACACCCCCGGCACGTCCTTCGAGCCGGGCGACGATCGACGTGAGGTCGTGGAGATTCTCCCGGGAGAGCAGCAGGGAGGCCTGTCCGCTCGACCCCTCGCCGGGGGAGCGGTACTGGATCTCCTTGCCCGTCACCTGGTGCTCCTCCAGGTATGCGAGCACCTCGCGCAGCGCGTCGAGCTCCCCGGACCGGGTGCTGAGCTGCACCAGGCCTTTCTCGCTCGCCACGCCCACGGCTCCCCCGGCCCGGGTGGGTGGCGAGCGCCGCACCACCGTCTCCCCCTCGCTCCCGGCCGTGGCCCGGCAGTAGAGGGCGATTCCCCTCTCCTTGGCGAACTCGACGGCCTGGGCGTGGAGGACCTTCGCTCCCGCCTCGGCCAGCTCCTGCATCTCCTCGTACGAGAGCTCGCCCAGCCGGCGGGCCTCGGGCACGACCCGGGGGTCGGCGGAGTAGACCCCGTCGACGTCGCTGTAGATCTCGCAGGCCTCGGCGTCGAGCGCCGCGGCGAGGGCGACGGCGGTGGTGTCGGAACCGCCCCGCCCGAGGGTCGTGACCTCACGCTTGTAGGAGACGCCCTGATACCCGGCGACGATGACTACCCGCTCGCGGGCCAGCTCGTCCTGGACCCGGAACGGCCGCACCTCGACGATGCGGGCGTTGTTGTGGGAGTCGGTGGTGATGATGCCGGACTGGGACCCGGTGAAGCTGACGGCGGGAATGTCGCGGGCGTTGAGGGCCATCGACAGCAGCGCCATCGTGATGCGCTCGCCGACGGAGAGAAGCATGTCCAGCTCGCGACGGGCCGGGCTCTCCGAGACACGTCGCGCGAGCCCCAGCAGCTCGTCCGTGGTGTGGCCCATGGCCGACACCACCACGACCACCTGCTGGCCCTGCGCGCGCGTCGCGGCGATGCGATCGGCCACGCGCTTGATCTTGTCGACGTCGGCGACCGACGAGCCCCCGTACTTCTGAACGACGATACCCACACGCCCTCCCTGGGAACGCCATTCTACTGCGCGCTGCCGCATGCGATAATCCGGCCCGCCCGCGCCGACCCACGCCACCCCCCGAGGGCATCGAGGCCGGGCGCAGGGAGAGGAGTTCCGGTGGACAAGAGATTCCTGTGCTCAGCAACGCTTGCGATCTGCTGCGCGGTCGCGGCACCCGCGATGGCCGAGGAGGCCCGACTGCTCCGTTTCCCCGACATTCACCGGGACAAGGTGGCCTTCGTGTACGCGGGCGACATCTGGGTCGCGAGCTCCGGGGGAGGGCGGGCCGAGCGTTTGACCTCCGACGAGGGCCTCGAGCTGTTCCCGAAGTTCTCTCCCGACGGACGCCGAATCGCCTTCTCCGCCGAGTACTCCGGGAGCCGCCAGGTCTACGTCATGAGCGTCGACGGCGGCTTGCCGCGGCAGCTCACGTTCTACAACGACGTGGGACCGATGCCACCGCGGGGAGGCTTCGACTACCGCGTGCTCGACTGGACCCCCGACGGGAAGCACATCCTCATCCGCGCGAACCGTCTGCCCTGGGGGGTCCGCATGGGACGCCTCTATCTCGTTCCCGCCGAGGGAGGCATGGAGAGGCCATTGCCGATCCCGGAGAGCGGCCCCGGGATGTTCTCTCCCGACGGCACCCGGGTCGTCTACACACCTCTCTCCCGCGAGTTCCGCACCTGGAAGCGCTACCGGGGAGGACGGGCCCAGGACGTCTGGATCTTCGATCTCGAGAGCGGGGCCGCCGAGCAGATCACGGACTTCGAAGGTACGGACAATCAGCCGACGTGGGTCGGCGACACGATCTACTTCACCTCCGATCGCGACCGACGCCTCAATCTCTACGCCTACGACACCGCCAGCCGCGAGACACGTCAGGTGACGCACCACGAGGACTTCGACGTCCTCTGGCCGAGCGCGGGCCCCGAGCAGGTTGTCTACGAGTGCGGGGGTTTCCTCTACCGCTTCGACCCCGAGGAAGGCACGTCCGTGCGGATCCCGATCCAGATCTCCGGGGACTTCCTGAACACGATGCCCCGGTTCAGGGACGTCCGCGAGAACATCTCGAGCGCCAGCCTCTCCCCGAGCGGCAAGCGTGCGCTCCTTGGCGCCCGCGGCGAGGTGTTCACCGCCCCGGCCGAGAAGGGGGAGGTGCGCAACCTGACCCGCACGGCGAGTGTTCGCGAGATGGACCCCACCTGGTCTCCGGACGGCCGCTGGATCGCCTACCTGAGCGACCGGTCGGGCGAATACGAGATCTACACGCGTGCCCAGGACGGGTCGGGCGAAGAACGCCAGGTGACACACGACGGAGATACCTGGCGCTTCCCGCCGCGGTGGTCTCCCGATGGCACCAGGCTCGCGTTCGGCGACAAGAAGCAGCGCCTGCGCTACGTCGATGTCGAAAGCGGGAGCGTGGTGGACGTCGATACCAGCGAAGGCAACGACATCCAGGACTATCGCTGGTCTCCCGACTCGAGGTGGCTGGTCTACACGAAGGTCGATGAAGCGTTCCTTTCCTCGATCTACGTCTACTCGCTGGAGCAGGAGCGTGTCCATCGGCTCACCGACGATCTGACGAACGACTACCAGCCGGTCTTCGACCCCGAAGGACGGTATCTGTACTTCCTGTCGGACCGCGACTACGACCTGACGTTCAGCGGCTACGAGTTCAACTACCTCTACGCCGACACCACGCGGGTCTACGTGGCCACGCTCCAGGCCGACGGGCCGCCCCTCCTGGCGCCCACGAGCGACGAAGAAGAGCCCGAGGAAGCCGACGGCGAGAAGAAGGAGACGCCAAGCAGGGAAGACGAGGAGGCACCGAAGCCGCTGTCAATCGACGTCGCCGGTTTCGGGGGTCGGGTCGTGGCGCTTCCCGATCCCGCCGGCGACTACCGCTCTCTCGAGGCCACCGCGGACTCTGTCCTCTACCTGGTGGGAGACGGCGAGGACGCCGAGCTGAGACGCTTCAAGCTCGAGGAGGAGGAGGTCGAGGTCATCCTCAAGGGAATCGAGCTCTACGATGTTTCCGACGACGGGAAGAAGGTGCTCTATCGGGCCGACGACAAGTACGGCATCGTGGAGCTGGGGCCGGACAAGAAGGTCGGCGACGGCGCGTTGAACCTGGACGGGCTGGAGATGAAGGTCGATCCTCGGGCCGAATGGAAGCAGATCTTCCTGGACGGCTGGCGCATCACCCGAGACTGGTTCTACGACCCCAACCTGCACGGTGTGGACTGGGAGGCCGTGCGGGAGCTGTACGCCCCCCTCGTCGAGCACGTCGCGCACCGGGCCGACCTGGACTACATCTTCGGGGAGCTGGGGGGAGAGCTGTCCGCTGGCCACTACTACGTGGGATGGGGCGACTTCCCCCGCCCGAAACGCATTGACGGTGGCCTTCTCGGCGCCGAGATCGAGTCCGACACCTCCGGCTACTTTCGTGTCACGAAGATCTACGCCGGGGAGAACTGGCACCCTGGCTTCCGCTCTCCCCTGACCGAGCCCGGAGTCGACGTGCGAGAGGGTGACCTCATCCTGTCTGTCGACGGCGAATCCACGCGAGGCGTCCCGAACTTCTACCGCCTGCTCGAGAATACGGCGGACCGGACGGTGGTGCTGCGGGTCAACGACGAGCCCACGACGGAGGGCTCACGAGAGGCCCGGGTGCGGCCCGTGCCCCGTGAGACGAACCTGCGCTACCTCGACTGGGTCAGATCCCGACGGGAGAGGGTCGACGAGCTGTCCGGGGGGCGCATCGGCTACATCCACCTCCCGAACACCGCGGAGGAGGGCAATCGCGAGCTGCAGAAGCACTTCTTCCCCCAGTCGCAGAAGGACGCGCTGATCTTCGACGCCCGCTACAACGGCGGCGGGTTCATACCGGATCGGATGATCGAGCTCGCGACCCGGACCCAGCTCAGCTACTGGGCTCGCCGGGGGATCCAGCCGATGCGGACTCCCGCCTACGCCCACACCGGTCCGAAGGCGTGTCTCATCAACGGTCTCTCGTCGTCGGGCGGCGACGCCTTCCCGTACTACTTCCGGAAGCTGGGCCTTGGCAAGCTGATCGGGACCCGGACCTGGGGTGGTCTCATCGGGCTTCAGGGCAACCCGGGGCTCATGGACGGTGGCACGATTTCCGTCCCACGGTTCCGCTTCTTCGACACCGAAGGGGAATGGGACGTCGAGAACATCGGCGTCGCGCCGGACATCGAGGTCGTCGATCGTCCCGACCTCGTTGCCCGCGGGCACGATCCGACGCTTGAAAAGGCCGTCGAGGTCCTTCTGGACGAGCTGGAACGGCAGCCACCGGACGAGGTCGACGTCCCCGTGCCGCCCCGCGTGCCGCGTTGACGGCTATCTCGCGGCGGCAGCCTCGTCAGTCGGTGGGGGTGAGGGCGGACCGGCAGGCCTCGAGGCAGCCACCGGGGGCGGCGACCACGAAGCCCGGGTGCGTGAGCCCTTTCGCCGGGTCGTAGCGGAGGGGCCGGCCGGAGAGATCAATGACGGAGCAGCCGGCGATGGTGGCGATGGCGGTGCCGGCAGCCGTGTCCCACAGCGACGTGGGGCCGAAGCGCGGGTAGACGTCCGCCACCCCCTCGGCCACGGCGCAGATCTTGAGCGAGCTCCCGCAGGGCGTCGTCTCGTCGATTCCCAGGCGTGTCAGGAACGCCTCGGTCGGCGGGGTCAGGTGCGAGCGTGAGACGACGGCCGTTCGCGGCCGGTCGACGGCGGCTGGGCGGAGGGGAGTCCTGGATCCCCCGTCCACGCGACGCGCCCCGACGCCCCGTGCCGCGAGGTAGACGCGGCCGCTGACCGGGACCTGAATGACTCCCAGGATCGGCTCGCCCTCCTCCACCAGCGCGACGTTCACGGTGTACTCGGGCCGGCCGGCCACGAACTCCTTCGTCCCGTCCAGCGGATCCACCAGCCAGTAGACGGCGCCCGCCGCGCCCACGGTCTCCTCGAGGTCGCCCTCCTCGGAGACGATCACCAGGTTCGGCTCGAGCGCGCTGAGCCCCTCCTCGAGAACGGCGTTCGCCGCCCGGTCGGCCCGGGTGACGGGGGACCCGTCCGACTTCTCCTCGATGTCGCCCAGGCTGTGGACGGTAGCCAGGATGGCCTCCCCCGCGCGGCGGGCGAGGTCGCCCACCTCCTCGAGCAACGCCGGCAGTCGGTCCGGGTCCATCATGCCCCGTTCTCGCGCGCGGGCCGCCCGATGTACCCCTCCTTCTCCAGGTGGAGCAGGATGGCCTGCACACACTCCTCGGGGCTGCGGTCGGTGGTGTCGATGGTCATCCCCGCGTCCTCCGGCTCCTCGTAGGGGTCGGAGATCCCGGTGAACTCCTTGACGATCCCCGCCCGCGCCTTGGCGTAGAGCCCCTTGCGGTCGCGCTGCTCGCAGACCTCGAGCGGGGTCGCCACGTGCACGAGAAGAAAGCCCCCGCCCGGCTCGACCATCGTCCGAACCTCCTTGCGCACGGCGTCGTAGGGGGCGATGGGGGCGCAGATGGCGATGCCGCCGTTCTTGGTGATCTCCGAGGCCACGAAGCCGATGCGCGCGATGTTGAGGTTGCGGTGCTCGCGGGAGAAGCCCAGCTCCGATGAGAGGTTCTTGCGGACGATGTCGCCGTCGAGGAGCGTGACCGGGCGCCCGCCCATCTCGAGGAGCTTCACGAGGAGCACGTTGGCAAGCGTCGACTTGCCCGAGCTCGGGAGCCCGGAGAAGAAGACCGTGAAACCCTGCCGTGAGCGCGGTGGAGTCGAGCGCCGCAGCTCACGGACGACCTCCTCGAAGGAGAACCAGGAGGGGATCTCTCGCCCGAAGGCCAGCCGCTCCGCGAGCTCCGCGGGGGCCAGGCTCTGGGCCGTGGCTCCCTCGGGGACGTCCGGCACGGCCACGAACCCGCCACGGTCGGGGAGGTAGACGCGCTCCGGGGCGTCCACCAGCTCGACCTCGAGATGGTCACCGTTCCGCGTCAAGAGATCGTCCCCGGCGCCGGTCGCCGCTCCTCGCACGAGGTAGTGGCTGCACCCGTAGTTCTGGGCCACGATGGCATTCAGGAGCACGTCACGTGCCCCCGCGTCGCGCGTGGCCAGCGGCAGCAGGTTGAGGTGCGCGGTGCGGAGGGGGTACGTCTTCATCACCGCCTCGACGCACCGGACACGGGAGTAGTGGCTCACATCGTAGTAGTCGGTGCGGGCGACGCCGAGCTGCACCAGAAGGGCCGCCTCGAGCTCGCGAGCAGCGGAGAACGTCATCTCCTGCTCCGCGCGGTGCAGGACCCCGGTGCTGTGGAAGGCGGCGACCCTCCGCCAGCCCCACTTCGCGAACCGCTTCCTGAGGTCTGCCGGGGCCGCGCGCCGCTCGACGAAGTCGTAGTGATGGGGTGCCTCGACCCCTTCGACCCGCCCGCCGAGGCACGCCGAGCCGGTCTCGCGCAGGAGGCGTCTCGCGCCCGGGTGCGCGATGTCCGTTGTTCCGCACACGGTCCGTGCCTCGGCCTCCCGGTCGGGCGTCCAGATCTCCTCGATCCGCAGCACCGCCAGGAGGGATCCCTCGACGTCACGCAGGGCCAGAGCGTTCCCGGGCTCGAGCGACGCGGCGAGGTCCTCCGGCACGTCGAGCGTGACCGGAACCGGCCATAAGGTCCCGTCGGCCAGACGCAGCCCGTCCAGGACCGCTTCGTAGTCCCCGCGTCCCATGAACCCGGCCAGCGGTGAGAAGGCCCCGCCCAGAAGAAGCTCGAGGTCGGCGAGCTGCCGGGGCCCGAGCGCCCACGAGGGCATCTCCCGGGCCTCGACCTTCAGCTCGGCGGCGCGCTCCCGTGCCGCCAGCAGATCCACGACCCGCCCGCCATGAGGCGAGACCAGACTCGAAGGCATCGGGGGATCCTTTCCGTCCCTAGATCGTGACCTTGAACCACCCTCGGAGGGCGAACGCGAAGACGATCGAGAGCACGAAGAAGGGGATCATCCAGTGCAGGCCCAGCCCGAGCGCCGAGACCTCGCGATCCGGGTAGTCGACGTGGATGGCCTGGACGGGGCTGTCCGCGGGCAGCGGCGGCTCCGCCGGGTAGATCAGCTGGGCGAGGACACCGGGCTCGACCCGCACCGGCGAGAGGCGGACGACCCTACGGGTCACCCGCAGCGTCTTGGTCACGAGCGGCGCGCCATCGATCCGCACCCCGATCTCGAAGTCCCCCTCCCGCTCGGCGACGAGGCGCCAGGCGAGCTCCGCTTCGTCGGGAATCCAGACCTCCCGGGTCTGGGCAATCAGACCGGGGGGAAGGTCGAGGGCGGCCTCCGGCCGGATCCCGGCCGAGACGGTCTCCGGTTTCAGATCGACCCTCAGCAGTGTCGCCTCGGCGGGCCGGAGTCCCTCGTAGCCGTAGTGGAACTGCAGCTGGGCGATCACCAGCACCAGGGGCGGCAGGATCCAGACCATCGGGGCCAGGCTGAGCCGGAGGTAGGTCAGGTTGTGGCGCAGGATCTCGCCCTGGGCTCGCAGGATCGCGCGGAGGTCGTCGTTGAACAGGCGGATCTCGAAGAGGCCGGCGTGGATGTGGCGCTTCACCCCGGCGAGGGCGGTCTGGTTCGACGTGCGTTTGAAGACGACCAGCATGAGAACGGCGGTCAGGAGAGACACGACGATCAGGGACACGATGGGCGGCAGCCCGGCGAAGGGCGCGAGCAGAAGGTCGAAGACGGGCCGCAGAGCGGCGTTCACGTAGGACATCGGGTCGGGTGCGGTCGGCCTAGGAGATGTAGCCGAGGCCGCGCAGGCGCTTCTTGATCTCCTCCTCCGAGGCGGCGCCGTCGAGCTTGCTCAGCTCCTTCTCCAGCGCGTGGGCGATGAACTCCTCGACCGACGAGTAGCCGGCGATCTCGGAGTAACGCTTCACCCTCGCCACGAGGTCCTTGTCGAGCTTGACGGACTTGGTGCTGAACATCGGGTGCTCCTTGGTATCAGTTCCTGCCCGGGATGGCCTCGTCGGGCTCGACCCCGAACTCGGCCAGTACGGACGCGTGCAACTCCCGGAGGTTGTGGGCCGGGCGCTTCAGGGGGCGGCTGGTGGCCAGGATACCGGGGACGGCCGGCGTGTCCATCTCGTGATCCCCGCTCCAGGGCTTGTCGTTGTCGGTCAGAACCTCCTTGCCGACCTCGCCCAGGGCCGACGCGTCGGCGCCGCGGGTGCCCTTCCGGTAGCCAATCACCGCGTCGGGGCCGATCTCGCGCTGGCCGCCGTCGGTGTAGGTCTCGTCACGCAGGTACACCCGGCTGATCGCCGGGCTCCCGGTCTCGGGGTCGATCGTGGCCTCGAGCCTCTCCGCAATCTCGGTGAGGAGGGCACCACGCTCGGAGGGAGGCACGATGCCGTCCTTCTCCCGTCCCTTCAGGTTGACGTAGAGGCCATTCATGCCGATGGAGTAGGCGCGCGTCCCCGACCAGTCCACGTTCTGGAACAGCTCCATTCCCTCGGGCAACGTCTCGTCCTTCACCGCGAGGTAGCCGTTCTGGTGGAGCCAGGCGTTCAAGTTGAAGGTGCGGCGCCAGCTGGTAAAGCCGTGATCCGACATCACGATCAGGAGCGTGTCGTCGCCCAGGTGGTCGAGGGCGTAGCTCACGAGTCCGTCCATCTCTTCGTAGACCCGGGGGACCACGTCGGCGAACGGCGCGTCCTTCTCCGCATCGTAGGCGGGATGGTCGGGGTCCATCGGTCGCCACATCATGTGGCTGACGAGGTCGCCGTTGCCCACGTAGTAGAAGAGCAGCCCCCGGTCGAATCGGCTCAGCACCCACGGGAACTGATCGAGGACCTCGCCGCCCGCGATCTCGGCCTGGGCCAGGAACTCCTCACGGGTGAAGACCCCCGCGGCCAGCGCCGCAGTGTCCTCGGGCATGCCCTGGGTGTAGTAGCGGCCGGTGGCCGCGGCCAGCTCGCTCGCCCAGGACTCCGGGGTCGAGATGGGCAGCGCCGGCGCCATCGGGTCCAGGTTGAGGGGGCTCACGTACAACGCCAGGTGGGGACGCACCTGCCGGAGGTAGAAGCGGGCCTCGGTCGAGACCGTCTGGGTCGGGATCAGATCGAAGGTGACCGTCACCCAGTCGCTCCACTCGCCCTCCTCGAGGACCCGCTCCTCGTCGCCGACCTCGAGCTTGACCGCGGGGCGATCGGGGTCCACGTGGAGGGTGAAGGGGGTGGTCAGCGGCTCGCGGATGGTCTTCAAGGGATGATCGGGCCCGACGAGCTCGGCCGCGATCACGCCGTTCTCTTCCTCGACCGTGTAGACCTTCCCGCCCGCGATGTCCTTGCCCAGGAAGGCGAGACGGTCGGTCGTGTAGTAGGAAAACGTGCCGTAGCTCCCAAGGATGTCGGGGGTCCCCATGCCCGACAGCTCCCGGCTCGCCGTACCCGAGGGCGGGAAGTTGGCGGGGATCCGGACGATCGTGGTGGGGATGCCGTGCTCCTCGAGAATCTCCCAGAACGCCCGGCCGCGGCGGAGGAGCTCGACCTTGCCCCCGTCCAGCGGGAACTGCCAGTCGCCGAGACGAAGGACATGCTCGGGGGCCTCGGTGCGGCTCGTCGAGAGATACGGCAGCATCGTCTGGGGGTCACGGTGCATGAAGTCGAAGATGCCGTGAACGCCAGCGTCCTGTCCCGTGATGAAGTCCGACCAGGCGACCGGGCTCTGGGCGGGGATCGAGCTTCCGAGTGGGGCGTAGCCGCCCATCTTCTCGAGCCGCGAGAGGCCGGGCAGCCGTCCCTCGGCCATGAGCCGCGTGGTCAGCTCGTGGTCCATCCCGTCGAGACCGAGAATGACGACCCGCGGCATCGAGGGGTCGGAGCCCTCTCCGCACGCCACGGCCACGACGGTCGCAAGAGCCAGAACGGCCGCTCTCACGCGGCCCTCGGTGGCGCGGCGGCGCTCCTCTTCTTCTCTCCCGGGGGGCGCTCGAACAGTGGCTTCCCGTCCATGTGCGGCGGCGGCGTCTGGCCGAAGAGCCGGAGGACGGTCGGCGCCATGTCGATGAGCCCCGGGTCCTCGGCGTCGATCGCGTGATTGCAGAAGAGGACGCCGGGGACGAGGCGTGGGTCGACGGTGTGGTCGCCGCTCCAGGCCTTGGTGTTGTCCTCGAAGACGGGACCCGAGACGACGCCGGTGGCACAGTCCCACGAGGCACGGTAGCCGTGGTTGTAGCCCATCAGCAGGTCGGGGGCCTCGCTGACGTACGGCCCCTGATAGAGCCCCGGGGTGTCGAAGGCCTCGCGGATCCCCGTCTGGTTCTTCTCCTCGTCCCGAAGGCCGCTCAACTGCGAGATCAGCTCCTTCTTGAGCTGCCGGGCCTCCTCGCCGGGCTCGACGATGCCCTCTCCCTCGCGTCCCTTGACGTTGAGGAAGATCCCCGCGAGGCCCAGGGCGTAGGCCTTCGTCGCCGACCAGTCGACATCGCGCAGCCACTCCGCCGACCCGTCGGTGCCCTCCTTCAGCTTGAGGTAGCCGTGGGCCAGCAGCCAGGCATTCAGGTTGACGCCGCGGCGGAAGGACGTGAAGCCGTGGTCCGAGAGGACCATGAGCAGGTCGCCCTTGCGGAGACGGCCCATCACCTCGCCCACGAACGCGTCGTTGTGCAGGTAGTGCTTCTCGATCGCGTCCTTGTGGGGACCGGGGTCCTTGCCGCGCGCCGCGGGGTGATCCTCCTCCGTGTACCGCCAGAACATGTGCTGGATGCGGTCGGTGGCATCGAAGACGCAGGTCAGGGTGCCCCCACGCTGGCGCTCGAGAGAGGCCATGAACATGTCCCTGCGCTCGCGGTCGATGTCGTACGTCAGCTTCAGGAAGGTCCCGTCGTCGATGACCCCCTCGTTGAGGGCCCAGGTGTCCTCGGCGAGGCCGAGGGTGGCGTACGGGCCGACCCTCTTGGCGAGATAGGTGGCGTAGTAGGAGGGGTGGGAGATCGGCATCGCCGGGTTCTCGGGGTCGATGTTGAGCGGCGTTACGTAAAGGGTGACGTGCTCGTTCATCTCCGTCAGCATCATCCGGCAGATGCCCCGCACCTTGACCCCGGGAGCGGCGGGGAAGACCAGGCTCACCCAGTCGCTCAGCCGGCCGGGCTCGAGATCGACCGCTTCGTCGCCCACGCTCACCCGCGCGCCCTTCCTGGCGGCGTCCGGTCGGATCGCGAGGGGAAGCGTCAGGGGAGGGGTTCCCTCGAGGAAGGTGTTCTCGGGCCCCTCGATCGTGCCCTCGTAGCCGTTCCCGTTCTGCCGGAGTGGGAAGCGAGCCCCGCCCTCCTTGAACTTCTCGCCGCCGGGCCGTGTCGAGAAGAGGAGGAACGTCCCCTGGGTCCCCAGCAGGTCGGGGGTGCACATGGCCGAGAGCTGGGCCCCGTAGAACTTCTCGGGCGGGAAGGTGATCGGGACGCGGAGCACCGTGCTCCAGGTGTTGGCCTCGCCGAGGATCGACCAAAAGGCCTTCGAGCCCCGCGTGAGCCGGATCTCGGGTTTCTGGAGCGGGATCCGGAACCTCCCGAGCTTGAGGACGCGCGAGCCCGGGCGGATGCGGGTCGAGGCCAGGAGGGGCAGGTAGCTCTTCCGGTCCGGCTCCAGGAAGTCGAACATCCGGTGCTTGGCCGGCTCGACGCCGGTGCCGAAGGAGGACCAGGCCACCGGCGAGATGGAAGGGTAGGTGGTGCGGAGGCGGGTGTAGCACCCCAGATCGGCGAGCTTCTGGAGGTTCGGCAGCTTGCCCTCGGCCAGCATCCGCTCGGTCCGGACCGGGTCCTGCCCATCGAAGCCGACGACGATCAGCCGCTTGATCCATGGCCGGCCCCGCTGCCGCCGGCGGAGCATGCGCCAGAGCGTGCGGAAGGGCCAGGTCAGCAGGGAGAGCACGGCGAGGATGAGGGTGGTGAAGACAACCAGGAAAGAGGAGAGCAGGGCGAAACCCGCCCCGGGCCCGATGTAGGCCTGGGCCGGCGCCGCCGCCAGAAGCACCAGCACCACAATCCAGAGTTGTACCCGGCCGCGGTGGGTCGTCGTCACGGGTCGTGCACCTCTTCGTGGTCTCCGGCTCGCAGGCTCTCCGCGGCCGGGGTCGAGCCAGGGAGGACCGGCATCGCCTCCCCAACCGTCCTACTTTATCCTATGCTGACCGATCGGACCCAACCGAGGACCGCGCGCATGACCTCTGCCCTCCGTCGCCTCTATCGCCGCCTCCGGTACGGCGAGCCCATCGTGGTCGTGTCCGGGCTGCCGCGCTCGGGCACCTCCATGCTCATGAAGATGCTGGAGGCGGGGGGGGTGCCCATCGTCACCGACGGTCTGCGCACCGCCGACGAGGACAACCCGAAGGGCTACTACGAGCTCGAGCGGGTCAAGAACCTGGCCGAGGAGACCGACCGCAGCTGGCTCGCCGAGGCCCGGGGCAAGGGCATCAAGGTCATCTCCTTTCTGCTCCGCTCGCTCCCGACCGACCTCAACTACCGGGTGATCTTCGTCCGCCGGGACATCGCCGAGATCCTGGCCTCGCAGAAGAAGATGCTGACCCGGCGGGGCGAAACCGACGACACCGCCCCCGAGCGGATGCGGCAGCACTTCGAGGACGACCTGTGGCGCGCCCGGTACCAGCTGACCCACCGGCCCTGCTTCGAGATGCTCGAGGTCCAGTACACCGACATCCTCGCCCGCCCCCTCGAGGGCGCGCAGCGGGTCAGCGCCTTCCTGGGCGGCCACCTGGACGCCGAGGCGATGGCCGCGGTCGTCGATCCCCAGCTCTACCGCAACCGGGCCTCGGCCGGCTCGTCCAAGTGACGCGCCCCCTCGCCGAACCGGGGATGAGGGTCCGGTAGCCGTCTACTGGACGTAGCCCAGGGAGCGGAGCTGCTCCATCTGCTCCGCGTCAGGGGCGGTGATGCCGGAGCCGGCCTGCTCCGCGATCCGGTGGACCCTCTTGCGGAGCCTCTCGACCCCGTCGGCGTAGTCGGCCGAGAGGTCCTTCTCCTGCTCGGGGTCGTCCTTGAGATCGTAGAGCTCGGCGTCGTCGCCGGTGTCGATCAAGACCACCCAGTCCGAGTAGAGGGCGAGCTGCGGGGTCGTGGCGCTCTCCCGCTCTCCCGAGGGCAGGGTACGGAAGGCCGCCTCCTCCGCGACGACCGGACGCTTTGGACGCTTCGGCACCCGAAAGCGGGGTCCGCCGAAGGAGGGGAGGATGCTGGTCTCCCGGGTGACCAGCGTTCGTCCGGCGAAGCGCGGTTCCCCGGGGAGCCCGGCCAACGTTAGAAGCGTCGGTCCCACGTCGAGGGTGCTCACGAGCGAGGAGTCCACGACGGGCTCGAGATGCC
The DNA here is from genome assembly GCA_022340545.1 of Acidobacteriota bacterium. Classification (GTDB taxonomy): domain Bacteria; phylum Acidobacteriota; class Vicinamibacteria; order Fen-336; family Fen-336; genus JAJDNS01. The sequence goes on from JAJDNV010000083.1 coordinate 29,256, forward strand.
CCGGCCACCGCACGATCAGGGGCACGTGAAGGAGATCGTCGTGCAGGCGGCCGCCGTGATGAACGCGTCTGAGATCCGGGCGGAATCCCTCGCCGTTGCTCGAGGTCAAGACCAGGATCGTCCGGTCGCCGAGCCCCTCCTCGTCCAGGCCGGTCATGAAGCGACCGATCTCGGCGTCCACCTCCGCCACCGCGCCGCGGTAGAGGCTGCGCACGTAGGCGAGATCGTCCTCGTCCGCCTGAAGGAGGGCCTTGATCACCTGCGGCCCGGCCGGCTGCGTGAGGTCGCGGACCGCCCAGTCCCGGAACGGGCCGTCGTATCCAGGTTGCTCCTTCCCGGCAAACTCGTGGTGCCGGGGCTTACCGAGGAAGTAGCTGTGGACCTCGTAGGTGTGGACGAGGAGGAAGAACGGCTCTGAGTCATCCTCCCGCACCCAGTCGAGCGCCGCCCCGAGTGTCTTCGCCGCGCTGTTGGCGTCCGGCGCCCCGTAGGTGTGCCCGAAGGCCGTGTTCTGGAAGGTCCCGAATCCCCTCTGGAGCAGGGGCCAGGCCACCTCGGTGAAGGCGCCCGTCCGGTATCCCGCGTCCGCGAATTCTTCGGCAAGGGTGACGATCTCACCGGTGCCGGCGGCCGGTGCCCCCTGCCCGTGCACCCAGGGCGGGGTCGATGTCACGAGCGACGTAACCGAGGGGAGGTTCCAGGAGGCGGAGGCGATCGCACGGTCGAACCGCACTCCCTCCGCGCAAAAGCGGTCGATCGCCGGCGACACGCTCGGCGAGCTGCCATAGCAGCCCAGGCCGTCGGCTCTCAGGCTGTCCACCACGATGAGCACGACGTTGGGCCCCCTGGAGCCGCTCCCGCATGCGGCACCGGGCAGGACCGAAGCCGCGAGCACGGCAGCGAGTGCGAGCAACCCAGGAGAGCGCGTCACGCTTTTCATCCTAGCATCCTCCCAGGTTCGGTGATGATTCCGCTCGGAGGAGCGGCTACACTCACGCCCCGGACATCCCGGAGCCCCCGCGAGGCGACCTTGAGGCTCATTCCCCATCTCGTGCTCGTTCTGTCCGCCCTGCTGGGTGGGCTGTCCCTGATCGGGTTTGGTCTCTTCCTGGCCGTGGGGCCGCTCGAGTTCGTCTCGCTGCAGCTGATGCCAGGCACCGCGCTGGCCTGGGACGCGGCGCTGTGCCTCGTCTTCTTCGTCCAGCATTCGAGCATGATCCGCCGGCCGTTTCGGGCGCGTCTGGGTCGCGTCGTGCCGGTCTTCTACCATGCGGCGGTGTACTCCATCGCCGCGGGGGCCGCTCTTCTCCCACTGCTCGGCCTGTGGCAGCACTCCAACGTCGTGCTGCTGTCAGTGGAGGGACCCCTGCGCTGGGTCCTCCGCGGCCTCTTCCTTGCAACCGGACCGGTCTTCCTCTGGGCGATTCGGGCGCTCGGGTCGTTCGACACGTTCGGGCTGGAGCCGATCCGCGCTCACCTCCGCAGCACCATGCCCCGGAGCCTCTCGCTCGCGATCCGCGGCCCGTACCGCTGGGTTCGCCATCCGCTCTACAGCCTGTTCCTCGTGATGCTGTGGGCCAGCCCGGACGTCACCGCCGACCGGCTGCTCTTCGCCGTGCTCTTCACGGGATGGATCGTGCTGGCGACCGTGCTCGAGGAGCGCGATCTCGTCCAGGATCTCGGCGACCCGTACCGTGAGTACCAGAGACAAGTGCCGATGCTCGTGCCCTGGCGGCTTCCGGCCCGGGCGGGAAACGGAGGAGTGGCATGACGATACGCCCGTCGGTCGGAGCCCTCGCCGCTGCGTCGCTGGTGATCCTGGCGCCGACCGGGTGCGCCTCGCGCACCGAACCCACGTCTCGCCCCGACGTGATCCTCATCGTCACCGACGACCAGGGTTACGGCGACCTGGGGGTGAAGGGCAACCCTCTCGTTCGAACCCCCCACATCGACGCGATGGCCGCGCGCAGCGCGGAGATGACGCGGTTCTACGTCAGCCCGGTCTGCGCCCCGACGAGGGCGTCGCTCATGACCGGCCGCTACAACTACCGCACCCGCGCCATCGACACCTTCGTCGGGCGGGCGATGATGGAGCCTGGGGAGGTGACCCTCGCCGAGATCCTCCGTGACTCCGGCTACCGGACCGGCATCTTCGGCAAGTGGCACCTGGGCGATGCGTACCCCATGCGACCCATCGATCAGGGCTTCGAAGAGGCCCTCGTCCACCGCGGGGGAGGGATCGGTCAGCCCTCGGACCCGCCCGGCGGGGAGGGGAAGTACACCGACGCCGTCCTCTTCCACAACGGGCGACAGGTGTCGACCGAGGGCTACTGCACCGACGTGTACTTCGACCGGGCGCTCGACTGGATCGGGGAGCACCACGCGGCGG
>JAJDNV010000085.1 GCA_022340545.1 Acidobacteriota bacterium
GCGCGGGCGACGACAGCTTCAAACCGGGCCTCTACGGCGAGGGGACCGCCGCTGCGGACCGCTCCGTTCACCAGTGGAAGGTGTACGCACTGGACAAGAAGACCGGCGCGGTCCTGTGGGATCGGGTGGCCTTCGAGGGACGGCCAAAGGAGAAGCGCCACATCAAGGCCAGCTACGCCAACGCCTCGCCCGCCACGAACGGCGAATACGTCGTCGCGTTCTTCGGGTCCCAGGGCCTCTACGCGTTCCACGCCGACGGTCGATTCGCCTGGAAGAGGGATCTCGGCCACCTGGACGTGGGGGCCTACGATGCCCCCGACTACGAGTGGGGTCCGGCCAGCTCCCCGATCCTCTTCGAGGACAAGGTGATCGTCCAGGTGGACACGCAGAAGGAGGACTACCTCCTGGCGGTCGACGTCGCCACCGGCGAAACGGTCTGGAAGGCCGAGCGGGACGAGCTCCCCTCCTGGGGGACGCCGACCGTCTGTCCGGGCCCCGACCGCGTGGAGCTCGTCACCAACGCGTCGAACTTCATCCGCGGATACGACCCCCGCACCGGAAAGGAGCTGTGGAGGCTGGGAGGAAGCTCGCAGATCACCGCGCCGACGCCGGTCTGCGAACAGGGTCTGATCGTCGTGGCGAGCGGGCGGCGGCCGGAGAAGCCCATCTTCGTGATCCGTCCCGGGGCCACCGGCGACATCACGCTGCGCGACGAGGAGACGGCGAGCGACGACATCGTCTGGAGTCGTCGAGGGCGAGGCTCGTACATGCCCACGCCGCTCGTGTACCGGCATTATCTCTACGTCGTCCAGAACCAGGGAATCCTGGACTGCTACGAGCTCGAGACGGGCAAGCAGATCTACCGGCAGCGCCTGGCGCACCGGGGGAGCGGCTTCAGCGGCTCACCGGTCGCCGCCGACGGGGTCGTGTACGTCCCCAGCGAAGATGGAGACGTCTTCGCCGTCAGGGCAGGGCCGGACTTCGAGGTCCTGGCTCGGAACAGCCTCGGCGAGCTCCTGATGAGCACGCCGGCGATCTCCGACGGAAGGATCTACGTTCGGGCCCACCACCACGTCTTCGCGATCGGGCGCTGAGCCGGCGGTCTGTCCGAACGGGTGCCGGCGGCGCGGCGGTGATATCTTGCGCACGGCAGCGTTTCGCCGCTCCCGGCTCGCCGGGTGAAAGGAGTCCGCCATGGATCGACGTCACGCTCTGAAGGGCCTCGGGGTTGGTGCCGGCGCCGTGACCGCCGGCCTTCACGGGCTCGCTACCGAGGCCGACGCCGAGGCCGTGCGCGGGCGGGTCAACACCAACTCCGAGCCCTCGCAGCTCAGGATCACCGACCTGCGTGTGGTCGGCGTCCGGCGCCGCTGGATCGTCCGGATCGACACGAACCAGGGCCTCTACGGCTACGGCGAGGTCCGCGACGGCGGCAGCCCGACCTCCGCCCTGATGCTGAAGAGCCGCATCGTCGGCGAGAACCCCCTCAACGTCGACAAGATCTTCCGGAAGATCAAGCAGTTCGGCTACCACGCCCGCCAGTCGGGAGGGCCCGTCGCGATCGAGGAGGCCTGCTGGGACATCGCCGGGAAGGCCTGGAGCGTCCCCTGCTGGCAGATGCTGGGAGGGCAGTTCCGGGACAAGATCCGCGTCTACGCCGACACCCCCTCAGACCCCGACCCGGTGAAGATGGGAGACAAGCTGAAGCGGCGCATGGAGCGGGGCTTCACCTTCCTCAAGATGGATATCAGCATCAACTTGCTCCGGGACGTCGAGGGAGGCCTGACCTGGCCGAAGGGGCAGGGCGTCGACCCCTGGGGCCAGTACTCCCGGAGCGAGTTCTCCCACATCGAGCACCCTTTCACCGGGATCCGCATCACAGATAAAGGTCTCAAGGTGATGGCGGACTACACCGCCACGATCCGCGACATCGTCGGCTGGGAGATCCCGATCGCCACGGACCACTACGGTCACTTCGGCATCGAGGACGGGATCAAGCTGGCCCGGGCCCTGGACCCCTTCAACCTGGCCTGGCTCGAGGACATGGTGCCCTGGTTCTACACCGACCAGTACGTTCGGCTGAAGAACTCCTGCACGACCCCCATCCTGACCGGAGAGGACATCTGGCTGAAGGAGGGGTTCATGGACCTCTTTGAGAAGAAGGCCATCGCCATTTGTCATCCCGACCTTGCGACCGCCGGCGGCCTCCTCGAGACGAAGAAGATCGGCGACCTGGCCCAGGAGCATGGGATCGCGATGGCGCTGCACATGGCCGGGCATCCGGTCACCCTCTTCTCGAGCGTGCACTGCGCGGCGGCGACCGAGAACTTCCTCGTCATGGAGCACCACAACGTGGACGACGCCTGGTACGACGACCTGGTGACCGGGGTCCCGAAGCCCATCATGGACAACGAGGGCTTCATCCCGGTTCCCAACGGCCCGGGGCTCGGCATCGAGCTGAACGAGGACGCCGTCAAGGGGATGCTCGAGGACCCCGAGAAGGAGTACTTCGCTCCTACCCCGGAGTGGGACGACGAGCGCGCGTGGGACCGGCTGTGGAGTCGCACCGCTCCCGCACCGCAGACGGCGCAGTCGGCCTAGAACCCCCAATCCGCATGAGCAACGGGGACCGGTTCGGCTCACGCCTGGGCATGATGCTCGTCATGCTCGGGATGGCGGTCGGCACCGGGAACATCTGGCGCTTTCCCCGGATCGCCGCCCAGAACGGGGGCGGGGAGTTCCTGATCCCCTGGGTCGCCTTCCTGTTCCTGTGGTCGATCCCTCTTCTCATGGTCGAGTTCGGCATGGGGCGCAAGGTGCGGGCCGGACCGATCGTCGCCTTCGCTCGGCTGATGGGTCCCGGGTGGGCCTGGATGGGGGCCTTCGTGGCGTTCGTCGCCACCGCCATCTTGTTCTACTACTCGGTCGTGGCGGGCTGGACCTTCCGCTACGTGCTCGGGACGCTCCTGGGCGAGCTGCCGGATGCCCGCCCGGGGGCGTTCTGGGCGGAGTACACGCGATCCTGGTGGCCCGTCGTCACCCACGGGATCGCGATCGGTCTCGGCACCCTGGTGGTCTCCCGGGGCGTCCGCGGGATCGAGCGTGTGGCGCGGGTGCTGATGCCGACGCTGATCGTCCTGGTCCTGGTCCTCGCGGCCCGCGCGGTGACCCTGCCCGGCGCCTCCGACGGGCTCGCCTACCTCTTCGGGGTCGACTGGGGAAAGCTGCTGAACGCGCGGCTCTGGATCGAGGCCCTGACGCAGAACGCGTGGGACACGGGCGCGGGCTGGGGGCTGGCCCTCTGCTACGCCGCCTACCTGCGGGAGCGTGAGGACACCGCCCTGAACGCCGTGGTCCTGCCCATCGCCAACAACGTGATCTCGCTGCTGGCCGGCGTGACGGTTCTCTGCACCGTCTTCTCCGTCGTGCCGGGGCTGGTGGCGAGCATGGCCTCGAACCCCGAGGCCCTGGCCGGCTTTCCCACCCTGGCCGAGGCGGTCCAGGGGGGCGAGGCGGTGACCCCCGCGGTGCTCCAGAGGACCATCTTCGGGGCCGGGAACGAGGGGATGACCTTCATCTGGATTCCGCAGCTGATGGGGACGCTGCCGTTCGGGCGGGCGATCATGCTCCTCTTCTTCGCGGCGCTCGGCCTCGCCGCCATGACCAGTCTCATCGCGATGGTCGAGCTGGCCACGCGGGTCCTCGTGGACGGGGGGGTCGAGAGGAGAAGGGCGGTCCGTCTCGTGGGTGTCGGCGCGTTCCTGCTGGGTGTGCCATCAGCCCTCTCGCTCCAGGTGCTCAAAAACCAGGACTGGGTGTGGGGTGTGGGGCTGCTCGTCTCCGGTCTCTTCTTCTCCCTGGCGATCCTCCGCTACGGCGTCCGCCGGTTCCGCGAGGAGCAGATCAACCATCCGGACTCGGACATCCGCATCGGGTGGTGGTGGGACGTGGTGATCGGCGTGCTCGTGCCCGTGGAGGCGGTCATCCTGCTGGCGTGGTGGCTGGTCCAGGCCTGGACGTGGAACCCCGAGGGTTGGCTCACCCCCTTCGCCGAGGAGAACGTCGGGACCGTGCTCTTCCAGTTCGCGGTGGTCCTGGTCGTTCTCGTCGCCGCCAACGGCTGGATGACCCGCCGGTCGCTTAGCGAGAGCTCCTGGGAGAAATAGAATCCCGGCACGTCGGGTTCGCGGCTGACGGAGCGCGGAGTGGCTCCGGGCTACAGCCCGAAGCCCACGCCCCAGGTGAAGAGCGCCGACTTCCCTCCCTGGCCGGACACACGCCAGAGCACGCCGAGGGAGACGTCGACCCGGATGATCGACAGGTCGAGCTCGGGGCCGAGATAGCTGAGGCCCGGCTCGGTCCCGATCGGCGACCCCCAGGTCCGGACGAGCGAGGCACGGAGCGCGACCCCGACGGTGCCGTGGAATTCCTCTTCGTCCACGCGGGCCCGGGCGCCGACGCCGAGGCTCAGCTTGCCCCCACCCGCGCCGGCCCCGGCGGCGAAGAGGAAGCCCTGGGCGCAGTGCGGGATCGGGACCGCGCACACCGCCTTCACCCGCTCCTCGTCCTCGCGGACGTCGGCCGCGAGCCCGTGCAGCAACTGAACGCTGACACCGGCCCCCGTGGGACCGCCGAAGCCGACGCCGCCCCACACCTGGGTGGCCTTGTCCACCGTGACCTCGGTCTCGGACCACGGATCGGGACTGGACGCCGGCGGCTCGGTGGCGGCGACCGGGGGAGGCGGGGGCTGCACCGCGGCGGGCGAAGCGGCGGGCGGTCCCTGGCCGGCCGAGGCCCGGGCGGCCAGCGCCAGAACCACCATGACGATCGACGTTCGCAGCATACACACCCCTCCCCTCTCTGATTCTCAACCTGGAGAACGTGCGACTCGCCCCCGGGGTTCCCTC
>JAJDNV010000101.1 GCA_022340545.1 Acidobacteriota bacterium
GCGCGGTCTCGTCCCGGCCCTCGGGAGGCCGCAGGATCTCCCAGAAGAGCTTCCCGCCGACCTCCTCCTCGCTCCAGCCGCTCATGGCCTCGCAGGCGCGGTTGAAGCGCTGGATCCGCCCCTCCGCGTCGACCACGATCACGAGGGACGCGATCATGTCGAGCAGGCTCTCGGCAAAGACCCTCTGCCGCTCGAGCTCCTTCTCGGCCCGACGACGCTCCATCTCCGCCGCGGTGCGCGACGCGAAGACCTGCACCAGCGCCTCGGGACGAACCACCTCGTCCAGGGGGTGATCGTGGATGGCGTTCACCACCCCCAACGGACCGTCGGCGCCCCGCAGCACGATGCCCACGTAGCTCTGGGCGCCAAGTCGCCGGAGCCTCTCGTCCTCCGGGAACGCGTCGGCCACCCCGTGTCGGACGAAGCACACCGAGCCTTCGACGGTCCGGGCACAAGGGCTCCCCTCGAGCGCGTACTCGATGTTCTCGACGAGGCGCCCGTCGATGCAGCGGGCCAGCGTCCGGAGGCGGTCCTCCCCCGGCACGAGCTCCGCCACCGAGGCGTACTTCACCCGCAGCGCGTGGGCCAGGCGAAGGACGGTCGACTGGAAGAACGCCTCGCCGGCGCCGCTGGTCCCGGCCGCGAGATCGCCCACCGCGTCCCCGATGCGGCGCTGCCGGAGAGCACGATCGGCGGCGTGCGGCAGGTCGGCCAGGGCCGCCTCGCTCTTGACCAGGTAGTCCGCGGCCCCGGCACGCATGACCTCCACCGCCACGCGCTCGCTTCCCTGGCTGGTCATGATGACGACCGGGGGCAGCCCGTGGGGCGAGTCGCCCCGGAGGATGTCGACCCCTTCTCCGTCCGGGAGCCGCCAGTCGGCAATGACGAGCTCGGGCGGGGTGGACGTGGCCAGCGCCGCCCTCGCGGCGCCAACCGTCTCGACCACCGACACGGCGAAGCCCCCCGGACGCGCATCGAAGGCGCGGCGAGCCAGCTCGGCGTGGGCTGGGTCGTCCTCCACGAGCAGGACCCGCAGGGGCGCGGGGAAGTCCCGATTCGGGAAGCCATCCGTCCGGCCCCGGGACGAATTGTCCCTGGCACCCACCCCAGGCTCCGATCCAAGTGTTGTCATCTCTGTGACATACCGACCCGGCCGTCGCGCCTCAATCGCGGCGACTCATGGCATGCCCAATGCAAAAGCGCAGACCATGCCAGCCGAGTCCACCCTCCTCGATCTCATCCTCCAGCCGGGGTCTCTCTCGGTGGTTTTTCAGCCGATCTTCGAGGTCGGGGCCGACACCCCGGTGCTGTTTGGGCTGGAGTGCCTGATCCGCGGCCCCCGGGGAAGCAACGCCCAGCGCCCGGCCGTCCTGTTCGAGTACGTCCGGCGCAAGCGTGCCGAGGCCTCCACCGATCGGGCCTGCGTGGCCTCGGCCCTCGGTGAGGCGGCCGGGCTTCCGACGGTGCCCCGGCTGTCCCTGAACGTCCACGCCTCGACGCTCGGCCGCGATCCCGGCTTTCCCGCGTTCGTCCTCAGCCACGCCGAAAAGGCGGGCATCGAAGCCACTCGCCTCGTTGTGGAGATCGTCGAGCACGCTCCCCCCCTCGACGTCCCCGGCTTCCGCCGGGCGCTCGAGGAGCTTCGGGAGGCCGGGTTGGCCATCGCGCTCGACGACGTGGGGCTGGGCCAGTCCAACTACAAGATGATCCTGGACGTCCGGCCGGACATCTACAAGCTGGACCGCTACCTGGTGGCGGGCGCGTTCAACGACCCCTACCGCCAGATCATCCTCGACTCGCTCGCCCGGATGGTCCGCCGCCTCGAGGCCCGGGCGGTGGCCGAGGGCGTGGAGGACTCGCACGAGCTCGTGGCGGTCCAGTCAGCCGGCATCGAGTTCGTGCAGGGCTACTACTTCGCCCGCCCGATGCCGCGCGACGAGCTGCTGGCGTCGGGCTTCCTCGCTGGCCGCGTGCCGGCCTACGGGGTCATGTGAGCCCGCGGCTTCTCGTCCTCGACGACGACACCGCCATCCTCGCCCTCCTCCGGAGCTACTTCGCGGGGCTCGGGTGGCGGGTCGACGTCTGCGCGGACGCGTCCGGCGGCCTCGAGCTCCTGGAGTCGCACTCCTTCGACGCCGTGATCTGCGACCTGCACCTCGGCCCGGGAAGCAAAGGCGAAGGCATCGACGTCATCAGTCGGATGCGGCAACGGCGCGCCGACGCTGCGGTCCTGCTGTTCACCGCCGCCTTCGGCGAGGGCGTCCGGGTCGCGGCCCTGCGCGCGGGCGCGGACGACGTCATCGGAAAGCCCGCACCCCTGGCCCGGTTGCGCGACGCTGCGCTCCGTGCGATGAAGAAGCAGTGAGTCTCAGCGGATCAGTCGAGGACCTGCCGCTTCTCGAGATCCTCCAGGTCGTCGCCTTCACCCAGAGGACCGGATACCTGGCGGTGAAGGCCCCCGAGGGCGACGCGGGCATCGTGTTCCGCGAGGGACGGGTGGTCGCGGGCTACATCTGGGACGTCCCCCCCCTGGCGCCCGAGACCCGGACCCTCCCGACGGAGGTGCAGCAGGACGCGATCCGCGGGCGGATCACCGGGGTCCTCCAGCGGCTCGCACGACTGCGCAACGGCGAGTTCGTCTTCAACGTGGCGCCGGAGACGCCCACCCACGTCGGCTCCCGCGATCTCGGCGCGGAGACGCTCGAGGACGGTATCAACCCGGAAGGCCTGATGCTCGACCTGGCCCGCCAGCTGGACGAGGACCGTCGCGAGTCCAGCGCCGTCCTGGAGGCCTCCCTCGCCGCCCCTCCGCCGGACCCGGACGAGGAGAACGTGCTGCACGAGCTGGTTCTCCAGGACATCCAGGGAGGGCCACCGGTCCTGCTGGTGGACGACGAGGCGGAGGTGCGGCGGCGGGTCGGCGGGGAGCTGGCCAATGCCGGGTTCGACGTGGTCGAAGCCACCGACGTCCGCAGCGGGAGGGCCGAGGCGAGGCGCCTCACCGAGGCCGGCGCCCCGTTCGTCGTCGTGACCGACCTGGGCCTGCCCTCGCTCGGAGGCAGCAACTTCCGCGGCGGCCTCGAGGTGGCCGAGTTCGCGGCGAGCTTCGAGGGGAGCCCGAAGATCCTGCTGATGGCCGAGGCCGCGGACGAACGGCTTCGAAACAAGGCCCGGCGCATCGGGGTCTCGATCCTCGCCCTCAAGCCCGGGCTCTCGAAGCTCGACCCGCTTCAGTACGACGCGGACCTCCGCGCGTTCGGCCGGAAGCTGGCCCGCGATCTCGTTCCCCGGCTGATGCGGCGCACCGCGGCGGCGCCCGCGGAGCCGGCACCGACCCCGACCGCCGTGTCGCTCTCCGACGAGGCGGCGCGGGAGACCGCGATTCAGGACGCCCTCGAGGAGCTCGCCCGGCACCCCGAGCCGGACTTCGTGGCGTTCCTCCTGCTCCGGGCGGCGCGCGCCTTCCTCTCACGAGCCGTCCTGTTTCTCGTGAAGGACGACAGCCTCCGGGGGCTGGCCGGCTTCGGGCCGACGGATTCGGGGACGAGCCTCGACGTGCTGGCCCGCGAGCTCTCGGTCTCGCTGCACGAGCCGTCCCCCTTCGCCACCGCGGTGGCCCCCGGGCAGCTCTGGAGCGGCCCTCCCCCGACGAACGGGCCGACGCAGAGCCTGCTTGAGCGCATCGGCCCGCTGGACGTCGCCGAGACCGCGGTGATCCCGGTTCGCGCGCAGCACGAGACGATCGCCGTACTCTACGGAGACGCCCCCGACGGCCAGCCGCTCCCCGCCCTGGACCCGCTCGCCCAGTTCGCCGAGCGGGCCGGGAGGGCCCTCGACGAAGCCTTCCTCGCCCGGCGCAGCACCGCCGTCCCGGCCTGATAGAATCCGCCGCTCCTATGGTCGAGGTGCTCCGCGCAGCCCGTAGCCTCGGGTCCATGCTTCTCGTGGGCGGGTACTTCCTCATCGGCAGCATCGTGCTGCGGCTCGGCGTGATCCCCGCGGCCTGGCTGCTGCCCCGCCACCGCTACACGCTGACCAGCGCCTACTTCAAGGCCATGTCCAGCGGGATCTTCGCGCTCCTGACCGTGGGAGGGGCGCGGTTCCGGCGGCGCGGCCGCCTCCCGACCGCGACACCCATCGTCATCGTCGGCAACCACCAGGCATTGACGGACATCCTGCAGGTGTCGCTGCTGGGTCACCCCCGCGCGCCCGCCTACGTGAGCCGAAGGCGCTACGCTCGCTTCGTCCCGCTCGTCTCGGCCACGATCCGTCTCCTCGGCTGCCCCCTCGTCGACCCGAAGGACGATCCCAGCGGGTCCCGCGAGGCCATACGACGGGGTGCGCGCGAGCTGCCCCACGGCCTGCTGATCTTCCCCGAGGGCCACCGCAGCAAGGACGGCCAGGTCCGTCCATTCCGCACGCCAGGGCTGCAAGCCATGCTTGAGGAGAAGCGAGTCCCGGTCTACATCGTCGTCAACGAAGGGGTCTGGCGGGCACGGAGGCTCGTCGATCTCCTCTGCCGCGTGCACCTCCTGGACGCCTACTCGGAGGTGCTCGGGCCCTTCGAGAGCCCCGAGGATCCGGACGAGATCCCCGCCTTCATCGAGCGGTGCCGCGACATCATCGTGGCGCGCCTGGCCGAGCTTCGGGGCCACGACCCCACCCCCGAAACTTCCTCCTAGCCGCGGGCGGCCCCCCGCGACCCCGGAGCCGGGGCCGGCCGGTGCCGGCAGCGGTAATGAAGAAAGTGAGGACTGGCACCCCAACAGTGCTTCAAATAGAGGTTTTCGTGCTAGTATCCAGCCGGATGAGACCGCCCCAGGGTGTACGACAGCCGGCAGGAGCGCCCCATGGCTAGACGTCTCGTCATCGCGAGCCAGAAGGGAGGCGTCGGCAAGACGACGGTGGCCTTGAACCTCGCGGTCGCGCTGGCCGAGCGAGGGAGCCGAACGCTGCTCGTGGACCTCGATCCGCAGGGAGCCGTCGGCCTTTCGCTGGCCAAGGCCGACACCGAGCTCCCCGGCCTCGCCGAGCTGCTGATGGGCCAGGCCACGCCCGAGGAGGCGGTCCTCGTCACCCGGCTGGCCGGGCTGAGCCTGCTGCCGCGGGGACGGCTCGACGCGACCGACGTCCCATCGTTCGAGGAGGAAGTGTCCCGCCCCGGAGTCCTCGCCGAAACCCTCGAAAGCGCCGAGGCCGCGTGCGACATCGTCATCATGGACACCCCGTCGGGCCTGGGTCGGGTCACCACCGCGGCCCTCACCGCGGCCGAGTTTGCGGTTCTCGCCTTCCAGACCGAGAGCCTGGCTCTCCGATCGATCGGACAGGGCCTCCGCGTGCTCGAGCACATCCAGACGGCGGGCAATCCCCGGCTCCAGCTGCTCGGAATCCTGCCCACGCTCGTGGAGCGGGAGCGCCCGGGCACCCACGCCGTGCTGAGTGAGATGTGGAACGGCTTCCCCGACACGCTGGAGACGGTGATCCCCCGAACCGAGGCTTTCGCCCACGCGAGCACGCTCGGCGTCCCGGTCGGCTTCCTCGGCGGCGGGGCGGGAGCCCCGGAGGCACGGCGCTTCGAGCTCCTCGCCGATGAGCTGGAAGCCCGAATGAACCGCCTCCTGGGTATGGAGAAGGTCCATGAAGCTCAACCCGCCCGCCAGCTCCTCTGATCTCGAAGCCGCTCGAGCGATCGCGCGCCGGCTTCACCAGCGCGCGCGGGGAACCGAGGGGACGGACCTCGGACCGGCCGTGCTGCGCTCAGCGCCGGACGAGGGGCGACCTCCGACCCTGACGTCCGGGCCCCCGAGCCCCGCGCCGGCCTCCCCACGCGAGCGCCAACTCCCACGCGAGTTGCCAGAGCTCCAGCCCGAGCCGCCAGAGCTCCAGCCGGAGATACCAGAGCTCCAGCCGGAGGCACCAGAACTCCAGCCCGAGCCGCCAGAGCTCGAGCCCGAGCCGCCAGAGATCGAGCCCGAAGCGCCCGAGCTCGAGCCCATGCCACCGGGGGGCTACACCGCCGAAACCGGATCGTTGCCTTCATCCGGGCCGGAAGAGGCGGGCCCGGCATTCGAGCCCGAGCCGCCGGGGGGATACACCGCCGACACGGGATCGTTCGAGCCGGGGCCACCGGCTCCCCCGGAGGGGTTCGAACCCGAGCCGCCCGGTGGGTATGTTGCGGACACGGGATCGTTCCAGCCCGAGCCACCCGGAGGGGGGGCGGTGGACGACGCGCTCGTGGACGACGCGCTCAGTGAACTCACCGGCCCTCCGGAAGAACCGGGCCTGGAGGGCCTCGAGCCCCCGAGCGTGTCGCCCGAGGATCTCATCGCGGAGGAGCCGGCGCCCATCGAGGCGGAGGCCGCGGGGCCCGGAGGCGGCCCCGCGACAGCCGCCGAGGATCTGGTCGAGATCCCCGCGCCCTCGTGGGACGATGTGGCCGACTCGTGTCTCGCCCTCGCTCCGGCCCATGGGGCGATGCTCGTGGATCCGGCCGGACAGGTTCTCGCGGCGCGCGGGGACTGGCCCGAGCCCGGGCCCCAGGCCATCGCGGGACGTCTCGTGTCCATGATGGAGAAGAAGCTCCGCGACGCCCCAACCCGCTCGGTCTCCGCGCCCCTCGCCGGACAGCACCTGACGGCCTGGCGCGTGCCAGCGGACGAGGGCTACCTGACCGTCGTGTTCATGGGTGCGGCGCCTTTGCGCGCCGACGTTCGTCCGTCGATCGACGCCACGATCCAGGCGTCCGCCGGCTAACCTGCCGCTAGACCCCGCCCACGAAGTGGGTGCCGGCTCGTCCCTCGATGGCCCTCGGCAGGCTCTCCGGGTTGGTGACGAGGGCCCGCCGTCCCCCCGCTCGGAGGAAGCGGATGACGGCCTCGATCTTCGGACCCATGGACCCGGGCGGGAAGTGGCCTTCCTGATGGAGGCGCTCGACCTCCTCCAGGGTGACGGCGCCCAGTGCCCGCTGCCTGGGGGTCTCGAAGTCGGCGTACACCTGCGGCACCGCGGTGAGGATGACCAGCAGCTCCGCTCCGATGTCGGAGGCGAGGACGGCCGAGGTGAGGTCCTTGTCGATGACCGCCTCGACGCCGCCGTACTGGCCGTCGGGGAGGCGCTTCACCGGGATGCCGCCTCCCCCGCACGCCACCACGATGTGTCCCTGTCGTACCGCCTCCCGGATCATCTGGCGCTGGACCACCTTCCGCGGGGCCGGGGACGGGACGAGCCGCCGCCACCCGCGGCCGGCTTCCTCGCCGATTCGCCAGTCGAGCTGCGTCCGACGTCGCTCGGCCTCCTCGCGAGACAGGAACGGGCCGATGGGCTTGCTCGGTGAGGCGAAGGCCGGGTCCTCCTCGTCCACGACAACCTGGGTCACCACCGTCACCACGTAGCGTCGCATCTCGCGCCGTCGCAGCTCGTTGAGCAGCGCCTGCTGCAGGATGTAGCCGAGGCTCCCCTCCGTCATCGCCACGAGCACGTCGAGCGGGAGGGCGGGCACGTCGTCCCCCGACTGCTCCTGCTGGATCAGGAGGCTCCCCACCTGCGGTCCGTTCCCGTGCGTGATGCACACGAGGTAGTCGCGCTCGATCAGGCTCATGAGGAGCGAGGCGATCCGGACCGCGTTGCGCTCATGGTCCTCGATGGTGCCGGCTTCGCCCGGCTGCATGAAGGCGTGCCCCCCCATGGCCACGAGGACGACCGGGTGGGAGTCGGTCAACGCGTACCCCCTACCTCGAACGGAACGTCTCGAGGATGCGCTTCCTCGGCAGCGCACTTCCCTTCATCTGCTCCTGGCGCTCGTGGGTGGCCGCCCCGTACGTCGGGGGAGGCTCGGGGTTCCGGTAGAAGACGCCCGTGTACAGCTTCGTCCCGTACTCCGAGGCCAGGGCCATCGCTTTCATGCGGTCGGAGGCGTCGTGCTTCAGGTCCGTCAGGGCCTCCATCGTCGCCTTGTGCGCCTTGAGCGACTGCTCCGGCCGACCGTAGGTGACGCACGGCGACCGCACGTTGATGAAGGCGAAGCCCGGGAAGCGGATCCCCTCCTCGATCACCGCGGCCAGTCCCGGCATGTTGGCGGGCGTGCCCTGGGCCACGTAGGAGCACCCGTAGCCCAGCACGTAGAGGAGGGGGTTGAGGGGCTCCTCGAGGCTGCCCAGCGGCGAAGAAGCGCTCTTGAGGCCGCGCGGCGACGTCGGCGACACCTGTCCCTTGGTGAGCCCGTAGATCTGATTGTCCATGACGATGTACGTCAGGTCTACGTTGCGTCGGATGGCGTGGGCGACGTGCCCTCCCCCGATAGCGAAGGCGTCTCCGTCGCCGCCGGCCACGAGAACGAGCAGGTGTTGGTTGGCGAGCTTGATGCCCTGCGCGATGGGCAGGGCCCGCCCATGAACGCTGTTGAAGCCGTACGCGCTGGTGTACCCCGGGATCCGGCTCGAGCACCCGATGCCGGAGACGAAGGCGATCTCGTGGGGAGGTCGTCCCACCTTGGCCAGGGCCCGGTAGATGGCCTGGACGACACCGTAGTCGCCACAGGCGGGACACCAGATCGGCTTGAGCTCGCTCTTGTAGTCGCCAGCCTGGTGCTCTTCGACGGGGGTCGCGGTCGTGCTGCTCATCTCTGATCTCCTCCTAGCCGTCGGCCTGCTGGGTTTCGGGGGCCTGGCGCTGCTGGAGCTCGAGGGCCAGTCGCTCCAGGCGCCCGAGCACCGCCGGCGGCAGGATCGGGTTCGAACCGCTCCTCTTGAACGGCCACACGTTCGCGGGAAGGTCGACAAACATCCGGATAACGCGGTAGAGCTGGCCCTGGTGCGACTGCTCGACCACGAGACCCGCCTGCACCCAGTGGAAGAACTCCTCGTAGATCTCCTCGGCGACAGGGTAGAGTAATTTCGGGACGAGCAGCTTGACCTGGAGTCCCTCTTCGAGCGCGGAGCGGAACGCCTCGCGCACGACGCCGGCCACGCTCCCCCAGGCCACGAGGGCCAGGGGCGCTTTCTCGTCACCCTCCATGAGAAAGAGATCCCGGCGGTGCTTGAGGGGGTCCAGCTTGTGGATGCGCTTCTCGTTCATCCGCGCGTGGGCCTCCCCGCTCGCGGTCGGGGCGCCGCTCTCGGTGTGCTCGATTCCGGACGCAAGGTAATTGCCTCCCGGCATCCCGGGGTGGCTGATGGGGCTCACCAACGACTCGGTGTGGCGGAACCGCTGGTAGTCCTCGAGCTCGGCCTCCGTCGGCCGCCGCCTCTCGACGACCTCGAGCCCGGACGTGTCGGGAAGGATCAGCGTCTCCTTCCGCTGGGCGATCTCCTGGTCGGAGAGGAGGATCACCGGCGTCTGGTACTGCTCGGCGATGTTGAAGGCCTCCACCGTGAGGAAGAATGTGTCCTTCACCGAGATCGGCGAGAGCACCGGCCGCACAACGTCTCCGTGAGCCGAGAAGCAGGCCTGGAATAGATCGGCCTGCTCGCTCTTGGTCGGGATGCCGGTGGAGGGCCCGCCCCGCTGCACGTTCACGCACACGAGGGGCAGCTCGGCGATCGAGGCCAGGCCCAGCATCTCCGTCTTGAGCGACATGCCCGGCCCCGACGTGGCGGTCATCGCCTTCTTGCCCGCGAACGAAGCCCCTACGGCCTGCCCGACGCCGGCGATCTCGTCCTCCGCCTGCACCATGGTTCCGCCGTACTTCCAGATCTCACGCCCGAGGAAGTGCATGATCTCCGACGAGGGCGTGATCGGGTAGCCGGAGAAGAACTCACAGTCGGCGAAGAGTGCGGCCGCCGCGCAGATCTCGTTCCCGTCCACGGTGATCTTGTCCTTCCCCGGCCCGGTGGGCGGGTCGAG
>JAJDNV010000398.1 GCA_022340545.1 Acidobacteriota bacterium
GCCTCCGAATACGGGATCATCTGGACCGGCTCCGACCCGGAGATGACCATCGAGCGCCTGGCCGCCTACGCGGCGCCCGTCCTCTGGTTCTCGCCGGACGAGCCGCTCCTCAAGGAGGGGCCGCTCCGACGGACGGGCAAGGACATCAACCTCCCCGTGCCCTTCCCCTTCGAGGAGGAATCGGAGGAGCCCGTCGTCTATTTCCGCGTGCGACGGATCCTCCAGCGGGTCGACGAGCCGGGGCCGGGAACGTATACCGCGGACATCGCCCTGCGCGGACACTCGGTGATCGACCTCGAGAAGGTGGGCGGGATCGACCTCGACTTCTTCTTCTACTACCCGATGGACGTCGGCGGGAACCCGCACAAGCACGACGTCGAGTACATCGAGACCCGACTGGCCGTGGGCCGAGCGGAGGACTGCGCCGAGTGCCCGTTCGTGATGGGCCTCATGAGGGTCAACGCCAAGGCCCACGGTATCCAGTGGTTCGACAACACCCTCGAGGTGGACAGCACCGCCCTCCTGCCCCTCCACATCCTGGTCGAGGAGGGCAAGCACGCCTCCTGCACCGACCGCAACGCCGACGGCCAGTTCACGCCGGGATACGACGTCACCGAGCGCGTGAACGACGCCTGGGGGGTCCGCGACACGCTGGGGACGGGCACGTTCTTCACCGGCGACTACAAGTCCTGGATGACGAAGAACCGGCAGGACGACACGCGGGTCTTCCCGCCGCTCCCGCCGGACAGCCCGCTCCGGGCCGACTGGTCCATCGAGGGTGAGTACGCCCCGGAGAACGCCATCTACGCGCTGCGGCCCTGGCCCACCGCGGAGAGGGCGGATTCCGACCTCGTGCACTACATCGCCGACAAGGGCGACCCCGAATGGCCGGAGATCGTCCCCGACACCGACCTGAAGAAGTTCGAGCGCTGGCTCGGCGACGAGTCCTGGGCGAAGTCATGGGCCCTCGCGGTGAGGGGGGCCAACGACGACCTCGGCGTCTCGCTCGCCTTCCCGCTGCTGGTCTTCAAGAACGTTCAGGATCCGCTCGGGGGCGGCTGGTTCGTCCATCGGATCTACTTCCAGGGAAGCAGACTCGAGGACTTCGGGTGGCTGGTCAACTATTCGCCCTCGGCGTCGCGGTGGTTCGACGGCTATTTCGCGGTGGGCCTGGAATGGGACTACCAGGTGCAGGACGGGATGGCGTCGACGAAGCGCTACACCGTCACCGAGAGCGGGATCAAGTTCCGCTTCGACCTCACGCGGACGCCCTTCAGGTTCATGAAGAATCTGGGCACCAGCTTCTGGGGCCTCCGCGCGGGGATCCAGTTCCGGGGGGTCTGGAGCTTCGACAGCATCGGCTACGTGTTCGAGTTCGGGGCCGGGAGCTGGTAGGCTGGTTGTTCCGGGCCGCCGAGCGGAAGATCGACGTGACACCACGCACAGACTTTGAGTGACTGTGAGGCCCGTTCAGAACCCAAACCTCAAGAACGAAGAAGAAGACCTGTAGGAGGATCAGTGAAACGAGCCGTGACGTCTGCCTTCATGGCTGCTCTCGTCCTTGCGCTCGGCCTCGTGCCTCTCGAGGCCCAGGCCGCAAGGCCCAACATCCTCGTGGTGTGGGGTGACGATGTCGGGCAGTCGAACATCAGCGCCTACACCCGCGGGATGATGGGCTACCGGACGCCGAACATCGACCGGATCGCCGAGGAGGGGATGATCTTCACCGACTACTACGGCGAGCAGAGCTGCACCGCCGGTCGCTCGTCGTTCATCACCGGCCAGAGCGTCTTCCGGACCGGCCTGAGCAAGGTCGGTCTCCCGGGGGCCGACCTCGGCCTGCGGACCGAGGACCCCACGATCGCCGCGCTCCTGAAGGCCCAGGGTTACGCGACGGGTCAGTTCGGAAAGAACCACCTCGGCGACAAGGACGAGTTCCTGCCCACGAACCACGGCTTCGACGAGTTCTTCGGGAACCTGTACCACCTGAATGCCGAGGAGGAGCCGGAGAACGAGGACTATCCGGCCGACATGGTGACCGCCGATGGACGGACCTTCCGCGAGCGCTTCGGCCCCCGGGGCGTCATCCACAGCTTTGCCGACGGGCGGATCGAGGACACCGGCCCCCTGACGAAGAAGAGGATGGAGACCGTCGACGACGAGACGGTGGCGGCGGCCATCGACTTCATCAAGCGCCAGAACGCTGCGAGCACGCCCTGGTTCGTCTGGTGGAGCGGGACCCGGATGCACTTCCGGACCCACGTCAAGGCCGAGCACCGCGGAATCTCCGGGCAGGACGAGTACTCCGACGGCATGGTCGAGCACGACATGCACATCGGGCAGTTCCTTGCTCTCCTGGACGAGCTCGGCATCGCTGACGACACGATCGTCTTCTACTCGACCGATAACGGCCCGCACTACAACACGTGGCCGGATGCGGCCTCGACTCCCTTCCGGGGCGAGAAGAACACCAACTGGGAAGGCGGCTGGCGGGTGCCGGCCATGGTCCGCTGGCCCGGGAAGATCGCGGCCGGCTCGGTGACGAACGAGATCGTGCACCACATGGACTGGTTCCCGACCTTCCTCGCGGCCGCCGGGGAGCCCGACATCGCTGGGAAGCTGAAGAGGGGCGGGTACCAGGCGATCGGACGCGACTACAAGGTCCACCTCGACGGCTACAACATCCTGCCCCTGCTGACGGGCGAGACCGACGAGAGCCCCCGCCACGAGATCTTCTACTTCTCCGACGACGGTGACCTGACCGCGCTCCGCTACGACGACTGGAAGCTGATCTTCATGGAGCAGAAGGCGGCGGGGACTTTCCGGGTGTGGATGGAGCCCTTCGTGCCGCTCCGCGTTCCGCTGATGTTCAACCTCCGGCGTGATCCCTACGAGCGGGCCTCCATCACCTCGAACACCTACTACGACTGGATGCTGGACCACGCCTACCTTCTGGTGCCGGCCCAGGCCTACGTGGGACGGTTCCTGGCGACCTTCCAGGAGTTCCCGCCGCGGCAGAAGGCGGCCAGCTTCAGCCTCGACCAGGTCATGGAGACGCTCGCCCCGACGAGCCACTGATCGGAGACGAAGTACGGAGACTTCCGGTCGGGGGGCGAAACCTCGCGCCCCCCGATCGGAGGCGTATCAGGGGGAAGAGCCAGGCGGAGCCATCCGCGATGGCAGGGCAACCATGTTCATTGGCGCGGGAGAGCAGGAGGGCGGCAGCCGATGAGCACCCGTGACACGATTCTGGACCTCAAGCGCCGGATGGGCCGGTCGACCATCGGGCCGGAGCAGATCGTCGAGCGACTGCTCATCGGGCTCCTTGCGAACGGGAACCTGCTGGTGGAGGGGCTGCCGGGTCTGGCCAAGACCCGGGCCGTCAAGAGCCTGGCAACGCACCTGGATGCCGGCCTCTCGCGCATCCAGTCCAGGCCGGTCGCGGGTGTGGATCCGAGCCTCGTTGGCGCCGGTGTGACGCCGGCCGGCCCGGGATCTCGGAAGGCCATCTCACAATGACGGATCTCACTTCGGCTCCGATGGAGGCGTCATGACGAAGCTCGGACTGATGGCCGCGAGCGGCCTGCTCGCGGGGGCGGCCACACTTCCACAACCGGCGTCGGCCCAGGGGATCGAGTGGCCCCAAGAGGTCCAGGCGGAAGAGGGGACGATCGTCGTCTACCAGCCGCAGGTCGAGACCTTGAAGGGCGACACGATCACGGGGCGCGCGGCCATGGCCCTCGAGATCGAGGGCCACGAGGAGCCGATCTTCGGGGCCTTCTGGTTCACCGCGCGGCTGGACACGTCCTACGAGGACGACCTCGCCGTGATCCACGACGTCCGCATCGCGCGCGTGCGCTGGCCGGACTCGAAACCCGAGCACGAGACGCGCTTCACGGAGATCGTCGAATCGGCCGTTCCGCCCGAGGGCTTCGAGATCTCCCTCGAGCGTCTCTCGGCCAGCCTGACCGCGGCCGAGCGGGAGAAGAAGAGCCTGGCCGAGCTGCGGAACGACCCGCCGAAGATCGTCTTCTCCGAGGAGCTCGCTGTCTTGCTCCTCTACGACGGCGAGGCGGCCTTCGCGCCTATCGAGAACACCTCGTGGGAGCGCGCCCTCAACACGCCCTTCGCGGTGGCCCGCGACACCAAGAGCGGGACCTGCTACCTCTCCAGCGGCACCCTCTGGTACTCGGCGGAAGATCCCCTCGGACCCTGGTCGGTCACCGCCCACCCGCCCGAGGACCTCGTCGAGATGGCCCCGAAGCCGGATCCCGAGGACGTCGCATCGAAGACGCCGCCCCGGATCATCGTGGCCACCGAACCCACCGAGGTCGTCTCCACCGACGGCGAGCCTCGCTGGCAGTCCCTCCCGGGCGGGAAGCTCCTCTACGCGGAGAACACCGAGACCGCCTGGCTGCGTGAGCTCGCCACGCAGCAGATGTACGTTCTCCTCTCTGGGCGATGGTTCCGGGCCCCCTCGACGAACGGCCCCTGGACCTTCGTGCGGCCCGACCAGCTGCCGTCCGCGTTCAAGGAGATCCCCCCGGGATCGGACATTGGCGGCGTGCGGACCTCGATCGCGGGCACCGAGGAGGCCGAGGACGCCATGCTCGACGCCGAGATCCCGCAGACCGCGGCCATCAAGCGGTCCGAGGCCAGGTTCGAGGCCCAGTACGACGGCCCGCCGAAGTTCGAGAAGATCCCGGGAACGAAGGTGGCCTGGGCCGTCAACACGGGTCAGCAGATCCTGGAGATCGACGGAGGGTACTACGCGGTCGACAACGGGGTGTGGTTCGTCTCGGCGAAGCCCGAGGGCCCCTGGGCGGTGGCCGACTCCGTCCCCGAGGACGAGATCCAGGAGATCCCGCCGAGCTCGCCCGTGTACAACACGACCCACGTCCACGTCTACCAGTCCACGCCCCAGGTGGTGTACGTCGGCTACACGCCCGGCTACCTGTGGTCCTTTCCTTACTACGGCGTGCCCTTCTACGGGACCGGTTACTACTACCGGCCCTGGTGGGCGGGGCCCGTGTACTACCCGCGGCCGCCCACGTGGGGCTTCCAGGTGGGCTACAACCCGTGGACGGGCTGGAGCTTCGGTGTGAGCTGGAGCTCGGGCTTCTTTCGCTTCGGCGTGAGCTGGGGCGGAGGCTACCACCGTCCCGGGGACTACTACCGGCCCTGGGGCTGCTGCGGCGGCTGGTACGGGGGAGGGTACCGTCGTCCCGTGTACATCAACACCGGCAACATCAACATCGGGAACTCGGTCAACGTCGGCAACCGCGTCAACGTGGCGAACCAGATCCAGCGTGACGCGCGCATTGGCGACCGCAGCCTGACACGACAGAACCTCTACAACCAGCCCGCGACTCGGGCCCGGGTGGCCGACCGCGCCACGGTCCAGCGCGACGTCCAGCGGGCGCCCACCGCCCGACCGGCCACGGGGAGGCCCAACGACGTCTACGCGGACCGTAGCGGCAACGTGGCCCGTCCCTCCAGGGAGGGCTGGGAGACGCGGCAGGGAAGCTCATGGCAGCGTCCCAACGCGGGCGCTACCGCCGCTCGGCCACAGACGCCGACCGCTCGCACCGCTCCGAGCACACGGCAGATCGATCGCTCGCAGCTCAACCGCGACCAAGCGGCCCGCCAGCGGGGCGCGCAGCGCGAGAGGGCGCGACCCCGGTCGACGCCTCGGAGCCGCCCCGCTCCCCGGCGACGCTGACGGCGCCGAGGTAGCATCAGGCCCGATGCGCCGGCTGAGGCCGGGGGAGGGACACATGAGAAGACGAGAGACGTTCCGGCTGGCCGCGGGGGGGTCCGTCGCGGGCCTCCTGAGCCCGCGCATCGCCCGGGCGGAGGCCGAAGTCGAGCGGGCCCGGCGGGGCCTCCCCTCACCGAAGATCCAGGATGTCCAGGTCATCAACACCGCGCCGCGCGGGCTGCGCCTGTGCGTGGTCAAGATCCTGACGGACCAGGACGGCCTCTACGGCTACGGCTGTGCCACCTTCACCCAGCGCGCCGACCTCGTGGGCCCGGCGGTCGAGCGGTACCTGAAGCCGTTCCTCGTGGGGAAGCCGGCGGACCGGATCGACGACACGTGGCAGGCCCTCTACAACAGCTCCTACTGGCGCAACGGTCCCGTCCTCAACAACGCGATCAGCGGGGTCGACCTGGCACTGTGGGACATCAAGGGGCGCCAGGCCGGGATGCCGGTGTACCAGCTCCTGGGCGGCAAGCTCCGTGAGGCCGCCGACTGCTACTCCCACGCCAGCGGTGACGAGATCGCGGAGACGCTCGACAACGCGCGAGCCCTGATGGAGCGCGGCTTCCGCCACGTGCGCGTCCAGGTGGGCGTCCCGGGCATGGCCGGGTACGGGTCGCGCCGGGGCGAGGGCCGGGTGGAGGCGCTGCACGACGCCCCCGTCTTCGAGCCGAAGGCCTACATGCGTCGGGCCCTGGACCTCTTCGAGGCTGCCCGCGCCGAGCTGGGCGACGAGATCGAGCTCCTGCACGACGTCCACGAGCGCATCTCTCCCATCCAGGCCGTGGGCTTCTGCCGGGACGTGGAGCGGTTCCGCCTCTTCTTCCTCGAAGACCCCGTCTCTCCGGAGGACATCGACTGGTTCCGTCTCATCCGACAGCACAGCACGGTCCCGATCGCGATGGGAGAGCTGTTCAACAGCCCCCACGAGTGGATGCCCCTCATCTCCGAGCGGCTCATCGACTACATTCGGGTGCACGTGTCGCAGGCCGGGGGGCTGACGCCCTGCCGGAAGATGGCGATCCTCGGGGAGCTCTTCGGGGTCAAGACGGCCTGGCACGGACCGGGCGACGTCTCTCCGATCGGGCACGCCGCCAACGCCACCCTCGACGTCGCGAGCTGGAACTTCGGCGTGCAGGAGTACTCCCCCTTCGACGACGCGACCCGGGAGGTCTTCCACGGGTGCCCGGAGCTGAAGAACGGCTACGTCTACGCCAACGAGGCCCCGGGGTGGGGGATCGAGGTCGACGAGCGCGCGGCCGCGAAGTACCCCTTCGGGACCCGGGAGCGGGGCGAGCGTCAGCGGCTCAACGGGGGCTGGGGCGAGATCCGGCGCCGCGACGGGACGATCATCAAGCAGTAGGGACCGCGGGAGAACGGCGA
Organism: Acidobacteriota bacterium; assembly: GCA_022340545.1. GTDB lineage: Bacteria > Acidobacteriota > Vicinamibacteria > Fen-336 > Fen-336 > JAJDNS01. The sequence goes on from JAJDNV010000398.1 coordinate 7,145, forward strand.
AGAGGATCTGGTGGACCTGGTCGGGATCGAACCGACGACCTCGTGAATGCCATTCACGCGCGCTCCCAACTGCGCCACAGGCCCACAGGATAGATAGGAAGATTAGCAGCTTGCTCACGAGGCGGTCAACCGCGCATCTGCCGGGGTAAGCTCGGACGCATCGTCCGCCGCCAGCTCGTTTGGAGAGGCCTGCGGGAGGCGAAGGGCCGCAGCCTCCGAGGAGATCGAGCGCTCGTGGAGGTGAGGCAGTGAGGCGACACAGCAACTACGACAAGCGGCCGGTGGCGCCCGTCGGCCCCGGCGTCGAGTGCCATGTCGGGTGGACGGCCATCCTCGAGCGGCTGCAGGGGTTGCGAGCCCGGCCCCGTTGCGTGCTCGCCGTCGAGTGCTACCCGGGCGTACGGGTGGACGAGGTCAAGCAGGCGTTCATCGAGGGATTGGCCCCCATCCTGGTGGTGGACGTCCGCCAGGCCTACCGACACGCAACGGACGTCGACCGGCTCTGCGCCCCCTACCTCGGGGACGACCCGGTCTTCGGTCGCATGAACGGCCTCTCGCTCGCCGACTTCCTCGATCCGGGCCGCCGGGCGAGTCTCCGCTCGCGCATCGAGAAGACGAGGGCGGGTCTCGCCCTCGTCGTGGGGGCTGGGGCCGCCCTCCTCGCGGAGCCGGACGCGGTGATCTACGCCGACCTGGCCCGCTGGGAGATCCAGCAGCGCCAGCGGCGGGGGGAGTCAACGGCGATCGCGGTCGACGACCACGCCGAGGACCCGGGCCTGAAGTACAAGCGGGGCTTCTTCGTGGACTGGAGGGCGGCGGACCGGCTCAAGCAGGAGATGCTGCCCCGGCTCGACTTCCTTCTCGACACCAACGACCTCGAGCGGCCGAAGATGATCGCGGGAGGGGATTTCCGACAGGGTCTCGCCGAGTCGATCGAGCGTCCGCTCCGAGTGGTGCCCTACTTCGATCCGGCCCCCTGGGGGGGCACGTGGATGAGGAGCGTCTGCGACCTCCCGGGCGACGCGCCGAACTACGGCAGGTGCTTCGACTGCGTGCCCGAGGAGAACAGCCTGCTGCTGGGATTCGGGGGCGAGTGCGTCGAGGTCCCGGCCCTCGACCTCGTCTACCTTCACCCGCGGGAGCTCCTGGGCGAGGCGGTGCACGCGCGCTTCGGGGCCGAGTTCCCGATCCGCTTCGACCTCCTCGACACGGTGGGCGGCGCCAACCTCTCGCTGCAGGTGCACCCGCTGACGGAGTACATCCAGGATCGCTTCGGGATGCACTACACCCAGGACGAAAGCCACTACCTCCTCGACGCGGAGGACGGGGCGCTCGTGTACCTGGGTCTGAAGGAGGGCATCGATCGCGAGGCCATGGTGCGCGATCTCCGGCAGGCCCGGGAGGGGGGCGTCCGCTTTCCCGACGAGCACCACGTGGCCCCCTGGCCAGCGAGGACGCACGACCACTTCCTGATCCCGGGAGGGACCGTGCACTGCTCGGGACAGGGGAGCATGGTGCTGGAGATCGCTGCCACGCCGTACATCTTCACCTTCAATCTCTGGAACTGGGCCCGGGATGGGCTCGACGGAACGCCAGGGCCCCTCCACCTCGACCACGGATTCGCGAGCATTCAGTGGGACCGCACGGCTTCCTGGGTCGAGCGCGAGCTCGTGAACCGCATCGAGCCCCTGGCCGCGGGTCCCGGCTGGCGCGCCGAGCACACCGGGCTCCACGAGCGCGGGTTCATCGAGACGCGTCGGCACTGGTTCACGGGGACGGTCCCGCACGACACCGGTGGGGGGGTCAACGTGCTCAACCTCGTGCAGGGCGAGGAGGTGCTGGTCGAAAGCCCGTCCCGGGCCTTCGAGCCCTTCGTGGTCCACTACGCCGAGACCTTCATCGTCCCCGGCGGCGTAGGAGGCTACACGATCCGCCCGCACGGTCCGGCCGCCGGCTCGGAGTGCGCGACGATCAAGGCCTCCGTGAGGACGCGGGCCTGACATTCCGAGTCCGTAGTCATGGGCGTCGGACTCGGAATCCACCGTCGACATGCGCTTCGCCCGATGAAGCACGAGTTCCGGTCGAGCGGATCTCCTCGAACGGAGCTCGATTCGTCAGATCCCTCGCGCGTGGTCCTTCCGCCGCGTTCGGGACAGGCATTGACGCTGCGTAGCTCCTCGGTGAGAATCCTCGCGACGGAATGAAATACCTCACGACCCTCGAGGTGGCGAACGAGCTGAAGATCAGCAAGCAGACGCTGCTGAACTGGCTCTACGCGAAGAAGGTCCCGGAGCCGCCCCGCAATCGCAACAACTACCGGCTGTGGAGCTCGGCCCGGGTCAGCCTCATCCGCAAGATGATCGGCGATGGACGGCTGCACCGGCGTACGGTCATCCATCGCGAGCCGTCGAAGGAGCCGGAGGTTGTGGCCGAGATCGCGCGGGAGGTGAGCCAGTTCCTGCGCGACGCCGAGATCCCGCTTCGCCGATTCCAGCAGGAGCTCAGCCGGATCCACGGCCGGAGCGGGGCTCGGCGCGGCAGCCGCCCCGCGGGTCGCCGTCCACCCCGCCGACCCCGGCGATAGCGCCACTTCGCCGCAGCCCCCTGATGTGAGCGCGCGTTCCCCCGAGGGGGCTCGGCGTGCACCCCGTCTGCGGGCGCTGAGCTTCGAAGTGCAGCTGCGTCCTCGCCGGGGCCCCGCCCGCCGAGCCCCCGGGCGCGCTCTGCCCCGTTCACTCGGCTCTGCAACCGGGAGCACCGGGGACGCGGCGTGGTCTCACTCCCAGGGGATGTCGGGCATGAGGAGCCGCTCGACGGGCTGACCTTTTTCGAGGTGGTCGGTGCAGATCTCGGCCAGGTCGTCCGCGGTCACGCCGGCGTACCAGACGTTGTCGGGCTGGATGGCCACCACCGGTCCCCGGCTGCAGTGCTTCAGGCACATCGTCCGGTTCACCATGACCCGACCGTCGAGGCCCCGCTCGCGGACGAGATCGCGCAACGCGTCGGAGAGCGACTGCGCGCCCTTCTCGCTGCAGGAGCCTTTCGGATTCCCCGGGGGGCGGGCATTGATGCAGACGAGAATCTGACGTTCGGGGCTGGGCACGGTGCTCCTCCTCCGCAGATGACGGTCGGGACCGCCTTGCCGCGAGTATACCCTCCCGTGCTACGCTTGCCGTTCTCACGAATCCAGGCAAGGAGGATGAACGCCGATGAAGACCCCGGGTCGGACCCTGTCTGTTGCCGCCGCCGTCCTGATTGCTGCCCCCGTTCTCGCCGAGGACGTGGTCATCGTCTTCAAGACCGATGGCCCCGAGGGAGCGGGCACGTCGACCCAGTACTACTCGAGCGAGCGGATGAGGTCGAGCGAGGGCCAGCAGGACACCATCTTCGAGTACGCGAGCGGCAAGATCGTGAACATCGACCACAAGAAGAAAGAGTACTCGGAGATCACGCTGGCCGAGATCGAGGAGTCGATGAAGGCGATGAACGCCCAGATGGAGCAGGCGCGGGCCCAGATGGAGAGCATGCCGGCCGCGATGCGCGAGCGGATGGCGAAGATGATGGGCGGCATGGGGGGCGAGGTCACGGTGACGAAAGGCGGAACCCGTGAGGTCGCCGGGTATTCGACACAGGAATACGTCCTGACCATGGGTGAGGGGACCAGGCTGACCTTCTGGAACACCTCCGACCTGGCGATGCCCATCCCCGCCGCCGACCTGCGGAAGCTCGCCTCGTTCACCGGTCCGATGGCGACGATGGCCAACAACCCGATGTTCAAGGGATTCGGGCAGCTCGCGGAGAAGATGAAGGAGCTCGAGGGCATCACCCTCGCCGACACGACCTCGGTGAGCATGATGGGCCGGGGCTTCGAGAGCTCCCGGGAGGCGACGGAGGTGAGGACGGGACCCATCCCCGCGTCCGACTTCGACGTCGCGACGATCGCGACGGGCTACAAGAAGGTCAAGTCGCCGCTCGCCGAGCTGGGGAAGCGGTAGAGGACGTAGCGTGGGCGCGGTCGGCCTCTCTCCTTGACGGTGAGCAGGTCGACCGCGCGATAGCCGCGGGCGAAGTAGGTCCCGAAGGCACTGCGGGCATGCTCCTGCCAGGTGGCGGCGTCGCCGGGGGCGTGGCGACACAGCGCCCCCCAGTCGGCCGGGATCTCGAAAAGCACCGCGGTCGCCTCCAGATCCAGGCGGGGGAGTGAGCAGACGGGCCACTCGCCCTCCCAGGTCACCTCGTTGACGCACGGGGCGTCCAGCAGCGGCGCCGCGGGTGCGGGAACCCCGCCACCCGCTCGCTCGCGAACGCTCGGGCTGTTGAGCTCCCAGCGGACGCCCAGCCGGTCGGTGGGCAGTCCATGGTGCAGCGCCGAGCCGGTCGTCCCGTAGAGGTCCGGGAGTAGCTCGACCGCGGTGGCCCCGAGGCGCCGCAGGTTGAGCCGTGCGTTCGCGGCCTGGAGGGGATCGAACGTCCAGGTGATGAGCGGGATCCCGCGGCGGATGGCCTCCTCGCGCTGTGCCAACTTGAGCCGGGCTCCGAGGCCGCGGCCCCGTGCCTCGGGCAGCACGGCGAGCATGTCCGAGTGCAGGTGGGGGTCCCCGCCGCGGAGGGCGGGAAAGGCGTAGGCGAAGCCGACGACCCCCCCCGAGGGGCCTTCGGCGACGAGAAGAACCGCCCCCGCGTGAAGGGTCGCGGTGAGCTGGATCGAGCCGGTGATCTCGATATCGTCCAGGCCCCAGACCGCGCGCTGCAGCTCGATGCAGGCCTCGATGTCGGCGCGGTCGCGCGCGCGGCGAATGCTCGCGGGGGCGTTCATTCGGGTGGCGGGCGGCTCAGCGGGTGGCGCGGGCCATGGCCTCGAGCCGGTCGAGCTGCTGGCGGTGGCCGAGGGCGATCAGGACGTCGTCCGCGCCCAGCACCGCCTCGGGCACGGGGTTGAAGACCATCTTTCCGTCCGGTCTCTTGATGGCCACGATGATGATGCCGAGCTCGCTCTTGATCGGGCTCGTCTTCAGCGAGGCGCCGATGAGCGTGCTCTTCTCGTGAACCGCGATCTCCTCGATCTGGAGCTCCAGGTGGGCGCTCTGGGTCGCCAGCTCGAGGAAGTTCATCGCGTGGGGCCGGAGCACCGCCTGGGCCACGCGGTGGCCGCCGATCGTATAGGGCGAGATCACCTGGGTGGCCCCGGCCCGCCGGAGCTTGCGATCGGCGCTCTCGCTCTCGGCCCGGGCCACGATGACCAGTCTCTCGTTGATGAAGCGGGTGCTCATGACGATGTAGAGGTTGTCGGCGTCGGAGGCGGCGGCGCTGACCAGCGCCCGGGCACGCTCGACCCCGGCCTGCTTGAGCACGTCGTCGTCGGTGGCGTCGCCGCTCAGGGGGATCCCGTGGGGCAACGAGAAGTCCTGGAGGACACGGGGGTCGCGGTCGATGATCACGAACGGGAGTCCAGCGGCGGAGAACTCCTCACAGACCAGGCGACCCATCCGTCCGAACCCGCAGACCACCAGGTGATCGTTGAGCTGTGCGAGCTGGCTCTCCATGCGCTGCCTCCCGAAGACCGTTCGGATATCGCCGGCGACGACGGCACGAATGAGAGCGGCCGCCGCGTAGAAGGCCGTGAACACCCCGCCCAGGGCCAGCGCCATCGTGAAGAGGCGCCCGCCGGGACCGAGGGGCCTCACCTCGTGGAAGCCCACGGTCGTGATGGTGATGACGGTCATGTAAAGGGCGTCGAACAGGCCCCAGTCCCCCACCAGGCGATAGCCCAGGGTCCCGCCGACGAGGAGAAGCCCGAGGACCGCCAGCGGGAGCAGCACCACGCGGAGGGCGGTGGGGTTGCTCACCACGCCCTCCGGAGGGGAGGTCGCCGGCCCGGACCGACGTCGTGCGCGGGGCGTCCCATGGCCATGCCGCCGTCATGATACGACGCGTCGGCGGGGTGCGTGGGGACTAGAGGCCGATCTCGCCGGCGATGGGCACGAGCGACGCGATCACGAACTCGACGTGCTCTGGTAGGGGGCGACCCAGTGCCTCCGCCCCGCCGTAGATGCAGGAGCGGTCGACGGAGCGGGCGAAGGCCTTGTCCTTGAGCTTCTTCGTCACCGACTTGACCGGGAGGTCGGCGACCTTCTTCGTCGGCCGCACCTTCACGCAGGCCCCGATGAACCCGACGAGCTCGTCGCAGGCGTAGAGCGATTTCTTGAGCGGCGTGTCCCGGGGGATCCCCATGTAGTCCGCGTGTGAGCAGATCGCCTCGACGATCTCGTCCGGCCAGCCCCTCTCGCGCAGGATCCGGGCCCCCACGTGGAGGTGGGTCTCCTCGGTGGGGTTCTGCTCGTAGTCGAAGTCGTGGAGGAGCCCCACGATCCCCCATTTCTCGACCTCGGTGGCGTCGGAGACGCCGTGCCAGCCGGCGTAGGCGCGCATCGCCTCCTCGACGCCCCGTCCGTGCTTTCGGAGGGCGTCCGACCGTGTGAACTCGAAGAGGAGTGCCTCGGCCTCGGCTCGCGAGTGGGCCATCAGGGCTTCGGGAAGTAGCAGTCGAGCCAGTCCCGCACGTCGGACTCGACCTCCTCGGCGTCGGAGCCGGTCACCTCGTGCACCGGGGAGCGCTCGTACCCCGGGGCCATCAGGTAGAGCGACGCCCGCACGACGCCCCCGTCGTCGTAGAAATACGCGTGCACCTCGCCGCCCGGGCGCTGGAACTTGAGCAGACGCCCCGTCTTCATCGCCACCCCGGGGCCGCGAAGCCGAACGCCCTGCCTCCGGTCGCCCTCGTCCCGGCGGCCGCGGAGCGGGGCGTTGTGATGGCGTTCCACCACGAGCGGGCCATGAGCTGGTACCCGCTGTCGTTCGGGTGCACGTGGTCGGCGAAGAGGTCACTGAGGCTCGGCTGGGCCAGGAAGTCCGCGTGGATCTCGGCGATCGGCACGGCCTCTTCCCGGGCCATGGTGCGGAGCAGGTCATTCATCCGGCTCACCCAGATGTTGCGCTCGGTGGCGCCTCTGTCCACCCAGGCCGGGTTGGCAGGGGGGATGGTCCCGAGCACGGGGTTCGACCCTGCATCGCGGGCGATCTGGATCATCGAACGCAGGGCGTCGATCGTCTCACAGTCGAAGTCGTTGCGGCACCGGGCGACGTTCCAGTCGTTCGTCCCGTAGAGGATGAGCGTGAAGGCCGGGCGCTGGAAGGCCAGCTCCCCCGGGAGCCGTCCTTCGCCCTGATAGCTCTTCGTGCCGGGTTCGCCGGCCTCGGCGATCGTGGCCGCGCCCCAGTAAGAGCGGAGGTCCGCCCGAAGGTACCTCGTGTAGCCTCCCTCCAAGCCTCCTTCGCCGCGCGTGATGCTGTCCCCAAAGGCCAGGTAGTGGTTGGCTCGATTGCCGCCGATCTCGAGGACGGCCGGCACCGCGATCTCCTCGCCCGCCTGGGGTGGCACACCCACGCCGACGGGCTGGCCGGGCACGAAGTAGGGGGGAAGGCCGCCGGGGTCCGCCTGGGCCGACTGGGAGCCGGCGGGGACGCCGCTCACGGTGAAGCGTCCCTCCGCCGCGGCCTGCCCGCTCCGCCCACCGACAGTGATCGTCGCCCCCGGGAGGCGAACCTGCTCCGAGGCGTCGAGGACGCCGTTCGCGTTCTCGTCGTAGAACACGATCCCGCTCACCCCGTAGCCGGGGACAGGGGTCGGCCCGTCGCTCGGACCCGAGGGGGAGGACGAGCCGCCGCCGCAAGCGGGAAGAGCGAGCAGGGATATGAGGACAGGCGCCTTCGACCACTTCACGACCGTTGAGATTAGCATGGGATTTGCCGGGTCCGCGTGAGCGGGGCTATACTTTTGCATCCCTCCGGGCGCCGTTTTCCCGAAGATGAACGAGACCATCGACACAAGCCGGAGTAACCGGCGGATCACCGCGCGCAAGGCCTGCTTGCTGACCGTCCGCTATAAGGCCAACGGCGAGTGGCGTCCGGCGACCGCCATGGACATCTCGCCATACGGCTGCCGCCTGCGGGTGGGCGAGGACGTCCCTCGTGGGGCCGCCGTCGCGGTGATCTTCGAGGCCCCGATCCGCGACGGGGCCAAGGGCGCCGCCGTCGAGGTGCCCGGGCGGGCAATCTGGGGGCGTCTCGAGGGGCTGTCCTTCCAGGTGGGCGTCCACTTCGAGGACTCGCCGGAGGGGCTGCTCGACGTCCTGGCCGCCCTGTCCTGACCGCGGGGCCACCCCCCGAGGCCGGCCCGGCGCCGGCGAAGAGCCCGATCAGCCGCCACGAACCGGGCCGGTCGCCCGTCGTAGCCGCGAGAGCGCGCGGCCGAAGTCCGCCGGCACCGGGCTCTCCACGCTGACGCGTGCGCCGCTCACCGGGTGGCGGAAGGCCAGCCGCCAGGCGTGGAGCATGGGCCGGCGGGGGGCCACGCGTCCTGCGGTGGGCACCCCGTAGACACGGTCGCCGAGAACCGGAAGCCGGACGTGCGCCAGGTGCAGGCGGATCTGGTGCTGACGGCCGGTGTCGAGCTCGACCTCGAGAAGAGCGGCGGCGGAAAAACGCTCCCGGACGCGCCAGCGCGTCCTCGCTGGCTTCTGAGGCTCGTCGCCCCGCGCCACCGCACGCCGCCCGCTCACCCACGCGTCACGGATCGGGGCATCGACCGTGCCCTGGTCGGCCCGGGGTGCCCGGGCGACGATCGCGAGGTAGCGCCGCTCGATCCGGTGCGCGCGGAAGGTCCGGATGAGTCCGGCCCGGGCCTCGCGCGAGAGCGCGAGGGCCACCGCTCCGGTCGTGTCGCGATCGAGGCGGTGGACCCGCTCCACGAACCCGCCTCGGGGGCGCAGATGGGACACGTACTCCCGTGCCCGGACGAGGACGGTGTCCTCGTCGCCGGCGGCGGGTCCAGTGGGTACGGTCAGCAACCCGGCCGGCTTGTCGACCACGAGAACATGCTCGTCCTCGTGCAAGATGGGCAGAGAGCAGCGCGCGCGGGGGAGGGCCTTGCGGTGGGGGTCCCAGGCGATCTCGGACCCTTCCGCGACCTCGTGTCCGGCCTGGCGGATGCGGGTCCCGTCCACCGTCACCTGCCCCTTCTCGATCGCCGCCCGCGCCCGCCGGCGCGAGAGGTTCGGGTGGACACGGATGAGCGCGAGGTCGAGGCGCACTACTCGTCCAGCCCGCGGGCGTCGTCCCAGGCGGCCGGATCCTGACCGAAGTAGGCCGAGAGGAGCGAGTAGACCTCGCGGTGACGGCGACGGACCTCCTGGGGGAGCTCGAAGAAGGCCTCCACCGCCACTCCGAGGAACTCCACCGGGTCGTGCGCCCCGTAGTCGTCGAAGGCGGAGGGGCCGCGCCGCAGGCGCCGCATCTCCCTCTCCGCCGCCTCCACCCACTCGCGCGCGCGTGCGCCGTAGAAGCCGACCGGGATCCCGTCGAAATGGGTGTGGTCCACGTCGAGGATGTGGGCAAACTCGTGCACGCCGACGTGGTAGCCGTCGTCGGGGTGCTCGAAGCTCTGACGGAGTGCGGGCACGGAGAGGATGACCGTGCCCCAGGGGTGGGCCATCCCGGAGAGCTCGCTGTCTCCCACCGCGTAGTCGCGATCGAAGTTGTCGGCGTACAGGAGCACCTCGGTGAGCTGGTCCCACTCGTAGTCCGGCCAGCCGAGGCTCAAGGTCACCGCGGAGGCGGCGACGAGGAGCCGAAGTTCCTCCGTGGCCTCGATCCCGACCCCGGTGATGCGCTTCTCGGCAAGGAAGAGGCGGAGGTCCTTCTCGAAACGGCGACGCCAGTCCTCAGGCAGGCGCTCGAAGTGGTCGTACGCCTCCAGAAGGAACTCCCTCCACTCACCGGGAAAGGGCGCGGCCAGGGCGGCCCTCCGCCGGGCGGTGCGGTGGTCGAGGACGCGGTGGAGAGCGACGCCGAGGAGCAGCCCCGCGATCAGCCCGGCGGCGGCGCCGGGCACACCCGCGAGCGCGGACCCGACGAGCAACCCGGCGGCGACGGCCAGGATCCCACCGGCCCGGGCAAAACGCCGGTCGCCGGGCCGCTCGACCCTCACGAGCGAGCCGCGAGAAGGCGCGTGAGCACGCGGGTATCGATGTTCGCGCCCGTGATCACCGCCACCACGGGACGGCCGTCCCCCGGCCGCAGACGGCCGGCGCGCACCGCGGCGACACCCAAGGCCCCGGAGGCCTCGGCCACGACCTGGTCGGCAGAGAGGAGGGCCACGATCGCGTCCTCGATCTCGTCTTCCGTCACCGTCACCACGTCGTCGATGAGGTCGCGGTGGTCGAAGACGATCTGCCCGATCCCCCCGGACACGCCGTCGGCAAGCGTCGGCCGGGCCGGGTAGGTGAAGAGTGGCCGCCCCGCCTCGAGCGACTCACGCAGTGCGGGCGAGGCCTCGGGCTGCACCGCCACGATACGGATGCCGGGCAGGATCGCCTTGGCCGCGACCGCGAGACCGGCGATCAGCCCGCCCCCACCCACGGGAACGACGATGGTGCCGGCCCCCGGGCACTCCTCAACGATCTCGAGGCCGACCGTACCCTGGCCGGCGGCGATCCCCGGGTCCTCGAAGGCCGGCACCTCCGTGGCCCCCGTCTCCCGGCGGAAGGCCGCGGCGGCCTCGACGCTGTCGTCGTAGGTCGCGCCCGCCAGCCGCACGTCCACCGGGAAGCGCTCCAGCTTCTCCAGCTTGGCTCGCGGGGCCGTCGTGGGCACGAAGAGGGTCGCGTTGAGAGTTCCTCCGAGGCACTCCGCGGCGAAGGCCACTCCCAGGGCGTGGTTTCCGGCGGAAGCGGCCACCACCCCGCGGTCCCGTGCGCCCTCGTCGAGCGCGGTCATGAAGCTCAGCGCGCCGCGCACCTTGAACGATCCCGTGGGCTGCCAGCACTCGAGCTTGAGCCGGAGGTCGACGTCGGGCACGGCGAGGCTGGGGCGGAGTGGGGTCGGTGCGAGAAAAGGACGAATCCTCTCCCGGGCCCCCCGGACGCCCTCCAACGTGAGGCCCTCAGCCACGGTCACGCTTCTCGACACCGGCGGCCACCAGATCGAGGCGGGGCTCACCGCAACGCGCCGCGATGGCGTCGGCCACGCGGTCCCGGAGCTGGATGAGGGCGCTGAGATCTCGCCCCTCGCCGGACACCGGCGCGCCCACGGCGAGGTGGATGGGCCCGGGACGCGGCAATCGGTCATCGCCCCGGAGAAGCTGCCGCGTCCCCCGCAGCGCCAGCGGAACCACCGGGACCCCCGCCTCGACCGCCGCCTTGAAGGCACCCAGCCGGAAAGGTCGAAGACCGGTGGCGGCGACGAAGGTGCCCTCCGGGAAGAAGACCACCGCCTCCTCCTCGGCGAGGACGCGGGCCAGGCGGTCGGCGTCGGCCAGGCTCTGCTGGAAATCCAGGCGGTCGACGGTGGGGTACCCGAGCCGGCGGACGAACGTCTTGATGACCGGGTACCCGAGGACCTCCTTCTTGGCCACGAAGAGGAGGTTGCGGGGAAGGAGGGCGACGAGAGCGAACACGTCCGTGTAGGAGGCGTGGTTGCACGCGAGCACGGCCGGCCCCCGCGGCGGGAGGTGCTCGAGCCCCTCCGCCGACAGGCGGCACCCCATGAGGCGCAGGCCCCATCGTGTCCCCAGCCGGCCGAGGGCGAAGGCCAGCGTGCGGCTCGGCACGAGAGCCACGATGAGCCACACGGGAAGGACCACAGTGGGCAGGAGGACGGCGAGGTAGAGCGCGTAGAGGGCGCGGCCGACCCAGTGGAGGGCAGGCCTGACCGCCTCCTCCGTCGCCGCCGAGGCCAGGCGGAGCTTCTGGGCGGTGGTGGTGCGCGGCGTGCGCCCGATCGCCCCGGAGAGGAACCGTTCCTTCGTGGCCGCGCGTCGGACCTTCCCGCTCGACGTCTTGAGCACCGCTCCCGGCGGGGCCAGGACGACGCGGTCGGGGGGAAGGTCCACCGCGGCGGCCACACGCTCGGTCACCGCGCCCTCCAGACGATCGCGCTCGGCGGGGTCGCTCACCCGAGTCTCGGCCACGATGACCAGGCTCTCCGTGCCCGACTCGGGGTGGTCCACCCCGAAGGCGACCACGCACCCGCGGCGGATCCCCTCCACCTCGGCCGTCACCTCCTCGATCTCCTGGGGGACGAGGTTGCGTCCGGCCTTGATGATGAGGTCCTTGCGACGTCCCGCGATGTGGAGCTCGCCGTCCGCCTCGTAGGCCAGGTCGCCGCTGTCGAGCCAGCCGCCGGGGAGCGTGATGGCGGCCGTCGCCTCCGGCTTTCCGAAGTACCCGCTCGTCATCGAGGGGCCCCGGAAGACGAGCCGCCCCACCACGCGCTCGGCAACCTCGTGGCCGTCGTCGTCCACGATGCGCACCTCGTGTTCGGGAAGCGCTCGTCCCGCCGAGACGAAGGCGAGGGCCGAGGGATCATCGCGGGCGGCGGGTACGGCCCGGCCCTCGTCCTGGAAGGGCCGGCGCGCGACCCGGTCGAAGCGGGTTCCGCGACCCATCGCCGGCAGCGCGAGGGCCACCGAGTTCTCGGCGAGGCCGTAGGCCGGGGTCAAGCTCTCCTCGCGGAACCCGAAAGGAGCGAAGCGACGGGTGAACCTCTCGACGGTGCCGGGGCTGACCGGCTCCGCCCCGTTGAGGGCGGCCCGCCAGGAGGAGAGGTCGAGCCCCTCGAGGGCCGCATCCGGTATCCGCCGGGCGCAGAGCTCGTAGGCAAAGTTCGGGGCCCCGGACAGGGTCGCCCGACGCTGGTGGATGGCCCACAGCCACCGCTCGGGGCGGGCCAGGAAGGCGGTGGGGGAGAGCAGCGTGATCGGGATGCCCTGGTGGAGGCAGAACAGCCACGAGCCGATGAGGCCCATGTCGTGGTAGAGGGGCAGCCAGCTGACGCCCACGTCGGTGGGCCGCGCCTCCAACCCGGCGCCGATGGCACGGATGTTGGCGATCAGGTTCTCGTGGGTCAACAGCACGCCCTTGGGCTGGCCGGTGCTGCCGGAGGTGTACTGGATGAAGGCCGCATCCGAGGCCTCGCCCTCCGGCTCGTCCGGGACCGGGCCCGGGACGGCGAGCTCGTCCGCGGTCAGGACGTGGTCGAGGGACGGGACGGAGGGGCGCAGGAGGCTCGCCACCGGCCGGGCTCGGGCGACCGTGACGAGCAGGCGGGCCCCGGCGTCGGCGAGGATGCCCGCCTGACGCGTCGCGTACTCCTCGAGGCGGTCGAGTCGCACCGGGGGATAGATGGGGACGGGGACGGCCCGCGCGATCAGGATGCCGAAGAACGACCGGAGGAAGTCCAGACCCGTCGGCAGCATCAGGGAGACGGTGTCTCCACGGCGGATCCCCCTCTCCCGAAGCCCGGAGGCGACCGCCGCCGCCTCGCGGAACAGATGGTCGTAGGTGATCACTCGCTCCCTTCCGTCGTCCTCTCGAAGGAAGACGTGGGTGCGGTCGGGGTCGAGCCGCGCGTGCCGCCACAGCGATTCGTGGAGCGTGCGTATGCCGGTGCCGATGTCGGCGGCGACCCCCGGGCTCTCCTCACGCTCGGGCAGCCGGAGGGCCTCCCCTGGGGCGGCCTCGCGCACCGCCCGAGCGAGCCCGGCCGCGGTGTCGATCTGCAGGCACTGCTCGTCGAGGGAGCAGCCGAACGCCTGCTCCAGCCGGGCCAGGAGCTCCACGCGCTCCAGGCTTCCCAGGCCAACCTCCCGATCGAGGGATGCGTCCGGGCTCACCGCACCTTCGGCCCGGGCGCCCCCGAGCTCACGGGCCAGCTCCCGCACGATGGCCAGCACCGACTCGAGAATGTCGCTGTCGTCGGGGCCGGAGGGACGGTCGGTCTGCGCGGAGGAGGACACCGCGGCCACTCTAGCAGCAATCCGCCACTCCCCTCGGTTGTCGGCCCCGCGGCCGCGGGGCGATCCTGCCCGACGCGGAGGTCCGAATGCTCGAGGACGTGACGATGAAGGAGGGGGGAGAGGAAAAGGGCGCGGGCTGCCGCCCCGCGCCCTCTCCGAACGAAACGTCAGCGGCTAGCTGAAGACCGCGTCCTTGGCCGCCTTCGCGATCGTGAACTTCAGCCGCTTCCGGGCCGGGATCTTGATCGCCTCGCCGGTCTGCGGGTTCCGGCCCATGCGGGCCTTGTAGCTGCGGACCACGAGCTTTCCGACCCCCGGGATCGTGAAGCCGTTCTTGGCTTCCTTGTAGGCGAGCTCTGCCTGGGCTTCGAGGAAGGTGCTCACCTGTTTCTTCGTGAGACCCACCTTGTCGGCCAGGGCCGCCACAATCTTCGTCTTGGTCATGGGCTTTGCCATCGAGTTCAATCCTCCTCAGAGTCGGGCTGGCTGCCTGCGGAGTCCGGTGTGTTGTTCAAGAACGGGCGCCAGTATACGTCGGTTTTGCGCGGACCTGTCAAGCACCAAGCTCACAATCGCCGCGCCTGCGTTGGTCGGGAGGCCCCCCCGGCTCACGGGCGGGACCCCGGATCCTCCTCTCGGATCAAGAAGACGGTCTCGTCGGGGCGGGCCAGGCCGAGCTCCTCACGGGCCAGCCGCTCGATGGCCCGCGGGCTCTGCCTCAGGGCCGCGATCTCCCCGACCAGGGCCGTGTTCTCGGAGCGCAGGTCTTCGATCTCGAACCTCAGGCTCTCGACCTGTCGCCGCTTCTCCACGAGGCGCAGGAGGCCTCGGTCCCCAAAGACCGATCCCACGGCCAGGGCGATGAGGGCGATGACGGTCCCCAGGACGAAGGCCTTCCGCCGAAGGCCCGGCTCCCCCTGAAGTCCGTCATCCCGCCGCGACAAAACATGATCCTTTGCTTTAACGGCTAGCGTTAAATGCCTATTATAGCTCATCTTTTCAGGTAGAGGTCTGCGGTTGGATCCCCACTCGCCGACCTCCCCGTCGGGTCGTCGCCTCCTGGTAGCGGCGGAGAAGCACCACGAGCTGCTCGTTGACCTTCCGGAGCCGCTGCAGGTCCGCGCGGTAGTCCCGGTGGGCCTTCACGAGCGCGCGGGCCTCGCCCGCCCGCGCCGCGTCGAGATAGGCGAAGCCCCCCCGACCCCCGCTCCGCGTGGAGAGCACGTAGTACGGGCCGTGCTTCTGCCCGGCCTGACAGACGCAGCCCTTCTTGCCGCACACCCCCCAGCGCATGAAGAGGGAGCCCGCGAGGAGCTCGCGTCGGCGCAGCAGCCGCTCGACCAGGGCATGCTGCTCGCGAAGGCGGGCCCGGACTCGCTGGCGGATCGCGTCTAGTGTCAAGGTCGGCATTTCTTACAGTGCAGAATTCAATTTGCACTGTAAGACTACGCAAGACACCGGAGGCGGTCAAGCGATTTCTCCGGCCCCTGAAGCGCCCCGGCCGCTGGTTCAGTGGTCCTCAGCACGATCACTGGTGGCCGCGATAAGATCGCAAGAAGACCGGGAGGACAGGAGCATGTGGCTTCTCAAGACGGAGCCGACGGACTACTCGTACGACCAGCTCGAGCAGGACGGCCGGACGCGCTGGGACGGGGTGAGCAATCCGGCCGCGCTGAAGAACATCCGCGCCATGAAGCCGGGCGACCGCGCGTTCCTGTACCACACCGGCAAGGAGAAAGCGGTGGTGGGCGTCGTCGAGATCGTGACCGCGGCCTATCCCGATCCGGAGGCAAAGGGCCCGAAGCTCGTCGCGGTGGACATCGAGCCGCGGGCGCGGCTCGGGCGGCCGGTGACCCTCGCGGAGATCAAGGCACTCCCCGCCTTCGAGGGGAGCCCCCTGGTGCGGCAGGGACGGCTCTCGGTCGTGCCCCTCACCTCCGACCAGTGGAAGACAATCGAGGAGTGGAGCCGGGCGTGACCGGGAGGGTCGTGGTGCTCTGCACCATCGGCTCCGCAAAGGATGCCGAACGCATCGCGCGGGCGGTGGTCGAGCGGGGTCTCGCGGCCTGCGTCAACGTTGTTCCCGGTGTGACCTCCTTCTACCGCTGGAAGGGGGAGATCGCCCGGGACGCCGAGTGGCTCATGGTGATGAAGACGACGGCCGCTCGCTTCGAGGCCCTTCGCGAGGCCGTGGTCGACCTCCACCCGTACGACGTGCCGGAGGTCGTCGAGCTTCCGATCGAACGCGGCCATGTCCCGTACCTCGACTGGATCGACGAGAGCGTCGTCGCGACTCGCGAAGATCCCTCGGGCTCGTGACCCCGGGCCACCGGGGGACGGGTGCCGGCGCGACCGGCGCGGGGCGACGGCGGCGCTTTGGTGCGGCCGGGGAGGTGGACGCTACGAGCCCTCGGCATCCCCGGTCGAGGGCGGGCGGGCACGGGCCGTCAACTCGGCTTCGCTGCGGGCCCGTTTCTCGTAGAAGCTCCGCACGACGCTCCACACCCGCGGGTGCTTGTGCGCGATGTTGCCGAGGGTGAGCCGGTCGATCTCGAGCAGCTCGCAGCGGCCGGCCGCGGTGACCGTTGCCGTGCGTGGGCTGCCCTCGAGCAGGGAGACCTCCCCGAAGAAATCCCCCTCGCCGAGAACTCGGACGGGCGCGTTCCGGCCCTCCGCGTCGCGGACATACGTGCGGACGGACCCGGTCGTCACGACGAAGACGCTCTCCCCGGGCTCGCCCTCGGCCACCACGATCTCGCCGGGCGCGAAGGAGCGGAGCTCGAGCCCGCGGATGACCTCGACGAGCTCATCGACCGAGAAGTCGGGAAAGAGGGGGGTCTGGACGACCGGCAGGCTCGTCATGTCCGACGACTCGGGAACCGCACGCCCACTGAAGACGTCCTCGATCAGGCCGAGAACCTCGTTGCGGAAGGCGTCCTCGTCGCCCTCGATTCCGTCCTCTTCGGGAAGCGGGAACTCCTCGGGCTCGTCTTCGGTGGGGAGCAGGGCATCGGACGGCGTCTCGCTTCGGGGCGGGGGCGACGGAAGGGGCAGGTCCTCGGCCTCCGGGTCGGCCGACGCCGGGGGCTCGGTCGCCACATCGTCGGGAACCTCCTCGAGGTCTCCGAGGAACGGTGGCGCCGGCGGGTCGTCATACCGCGGGGGCGGCGGCTCGCCGGGCGCGGCCCGGGCCCGCGCCCACGGGTCCGGCGACGGGGCCTTCTCCTGGGTGATGAGGTAGGCGAGCTGCTCCTCGACCTCCGGCTGACCTGGACCCAGCCTCTGTGCCCGCTTGAGAACGGCGATGGCCTTGCCGGCCGAGCCGGAGAGGGCCAGGTCGTCGGCGAGCTCGAGGAGGATTGGCACCGCCTCCTTGGGCCGGCCGGCCATGGCGAGAACGTCGGCGAGCTGACGACGGAGCCGAGGGTCGCGGCGGTGGCGCTGGAGCTCCTCGCGGAGGATCTCGATGGCCTTCGGATACCGCTTCTTTGCGATCAGCTCCGAGAGGGCTCCGACCCGCGTGCGGCCAAACCTCAACATCCTCGCCTCCTTCAACCGTGTCCTGGCGATCGCCCGCCCACGCGCCTCAAGAGTGGACCTCCTCGGGAGCGCCAGTCAAGGACGGACCCCGATATGGGACCCGTTCGGCGACACGCCTTGCCCCGGCAGCCTGGGCCACAAGCCGCCGCGCGGAACCCCCCGCCGAAGCGAGGGCGGGGTGCGTTTGTGAGCGGGATCACGCCACGGCGCATCGTCACACCACGAAAAGCGCGACCGGCAGCGCTCGAACCGTCCAGACCTCGACCAGTCACGAGGACCCGTCTGCTAAAATGGTTCGATTGACATCACGGAGGTGGGATGGGGAGAGCATCTCGGATCAACCTGACAACGTCTTCCCTCCTCTTCACTCTACTCATTGCCCTCGTCCCCATCCTGAGTGCCCCGGTCTCGGCCGCCGACCCCGCCAAGACCCTCCAGGCCATCCCGATCTCGGAGCCCATCGTGCTCGACGGGCGGCTCGACGAGCCGGCCTGGGCCCGGGCACCGACCGGGACCGATTTCGTTCAACGTGAGCCGGACACCGGGCAGCCCGCCTCCGAGCGCACCGAGGTCCGGGTCGTGTATACCCCGCAGACGCTCTACATCGCGATCAACGCCCTCGATACGGAGCCCGACAAGGTCATCGCCAAGGAGATGCAGCGCGATGAGCCGCTGTGGCGCGACGACGCGGTCGACATCCTGCTCGATACCTTCGACGACGACCGCAACGCCTACCTCTTCGAGACCAACGCCAACGGCGCGCGAACCGATGCGCTGATCACTGACGAGGGGCGGGACTTCAACCTCCAGTGGGACGGTGTGTGGGACGTGGGCGCTCGCAAGACGCCCGAAGGCTGGTGCGCCGAGATCGCCATCCCGTTCCGGACGCTGCGCTTCGATCCCGCAGTCGAAGCCTGGGGCTTCAACGTCCTCCGCTACATCCGTCGACGGGCCGAGCAGTCCTTCTGGGCCCCGATCCTGCTGGACGCCGACGTGAAGAGAGTCTCCCAGTACGGCCGCCTGAGCGGCATCCACGGTGTCGAGCAGGGCTGGAACCTGAACGTCCTGCCGTTCGCGGTCGCTACCTCCGCCGACACCCCTGAGCCGGACGATCCGCGGGGAGGCGAAGACATCGACTTCGGCCTCGACGTCAAGAAGGGCCTCGGGCGACGTCTGAGCCTCGACCTCACCGTCAACACTGACTTTGCCGAGACCGAGGTGGACGCCCTCCAGGTGAACCTGACGCGCTTCTCGTTGTTCTTCCCCGAAACGCGGGAGTTCTTCCTCGAGAGCGCGGGCATCTTCGACTTCGGCCCGCGGGACACCGGGATCTGGACGCCGGGTCTCGGCACCGATCCGCCGCTCCTGAAGGTGTTCTTCTCCCGGCGCATTGGGCTCTCCCCGGGCGGGGAGGAGGTGCCCATCGAGTGGGGTGCGCGTCTGACCGGTCGCGTCGGTGGCTGGAACGTCGGAGCGCTCGACGTGCAGACCGACGCCGTGGACCTCGGTGGTCCGGCGGGTGTCCCCCGAAACAACTGGGCGACGTTGCGGGCCACGCGCAACTTCGGCGAGCGTTCGAGCGCGGGCGCGATCTTCACGCAGAGGTACGGCTCCGAGAACACCAACCGGGTGGCCGGAGCCGACCTCGACTACAAGCCCACGCCCAACCTGGGCATCTACAGCTACGCCGCGGTGAGCGACAACTCCGGGTTCGGAATGACCAATGACTGGGCGGCGGGCGCCGCCGCCACCTGGGACGGAAGATACTGGGACTGGCGCTTTGGCTTCGACCGGATCGGCGACGATTTCGACCCGGAGGTGGGCTTCCTCCTGAGGCGCGGCGTTCATCGGTACGACGGGCGCCTCACCTACGAGCCCCGGCCGTCGGTTCCCCGGCTGATGAACCTCCACTTCGAGTACTCCGGGCAGATGTACACCGACCTCGCGGGGCAGATGGAGACCCAGAGCCACCGGATGGACGTCTTCGGCGTGCGCACGGCCAGCGCCGACGAGGCGACGCTCTACGGTCTCTACGGCTTCGAACGACTCTTCGAGCCGTTTGAGATCGTTCCCGGGGTCGTGATCCCCGAGGGCGACCACTCCTTCCCTGCCGCCGGAGTCCGGTTCCTCACCCACAGCTCCCGTCCGGTCTCCGTCGAGGGGCGCCTCGAGGCCGGCCAGTTCTACGACGGCAATCGGCGGGGGGGGCAGTTCCTCCTGCGGCTGCGCCCCAACCGCTTCCTCCGCTCCGAGACCACGTGGGTGTTCGACGACGTCGAGGTCTCGGGCGGGGAGTTCACGTCTCACGTCGTGCGACAGCGCTTCGCGGTGGCGCTCACCCCGCGGGTGCTGACCAGCTTCTTCGTGCAGTACAACCATCTCGCCGAGCTGTGGTCGGTGAACTTCCGGCTCAACTGGATCTACCGCCCCGGCTCCGACATCTTCCTCGTCTACCGACAGACCTGGGATCCCTCGAGAGACGGTGCCTCTCCTCGCCTCGACCGGCGGTTCATCGTCAAGTTCACGTACCTGTTGCAGAGATGAGGGAGTACGGACGGGACACTATGGCCACACGATCCGGCGCAGGCGCTCCTCGAACTCCTGTTCGCTTTCTCCGAACGCCTCGAGGAAGTTGGCCGCGGGATCCTGGTGCTCGGCGAACAGCTCGAAGTAGCGCAGGACCGCCGGCACTTCGTGCTCCTCGAGCAGGACCGTGGCCGCGATGAACGCGTAGTCGTAGAGGGCTCCGCCGGCCGCGCCGCCGAGCTGTGCGACCCAGTCGGGCCACGAGCCCAGTGCGCTGAGCGGCGGGGGGCGGGTCCGCCCGTGGATCCGTTCGACCCAGTCGGGATAGGAGTCCGGTCCGCCGAGCGTCATGACGCGAGTCCGCTCCGGGTTGCGCACGTTCTCTATGGCCTGTCTCCAGGCTTTCGCGCCGTCCGCGCGGTCGAGCGTTTCCATCACGCGCAGCTCCAACCACTCGGAGAAGCCCTCGCGCAGCCACTGTGCGGACGTCCCCCGCTTCCCGCCACCGAGCTCGAACTGCAGTACGTGCCCGAGCTCGTGTGCCAGGATCGACACGCGCCCGCGCCAGCCCTCCCTCTCCAGCCGGGCCTGGTTGATCACCACCGTGCGGTGACCGCCGATCGCCGTCATCTGCCGCGCCGACTCGCGCGCGAGCTCCGGCGGGTAGCCGATCTCGAGCAACAGGGCCTTGAAGCGCCGGGTGTCGGGCAGGAAGATCAGGCTGACCTGCAGCACGGGCAGATCAAGGTCCCGGCGCATGATGTCGAGGGTCGTCGCCAGCGCCTGCGGATACGTGGAGATCCGCTCGAGGTCCCTGAGGGGGCGCTCCCGCAACGCGTCGGTCGTCAGGACCCACGGCTCGCGCGCCGCTGTCGAGCACGCCCCGAGCAGGAGAGTGGCGAGAACGGCGAGACCCGAGGCACGCGCCACGGCCGCAGTATCACCACCCCGCAGCAGCGGCGCAAGCGGTCCGTGGGCAAGGTCGAGCGACCTTCAGTAGCCGGGGAGCCCGCCGCCCCGGTGCTCGCGGAGCAGCTCCCCGGAGGGTGACGTGTCAGGGACCGACCCTACTTCTCCTGGAGCTGCTCGAGGAACGCGACGACGGACTGGATCTTCTCCTTGACCGCCTCGTCGTCGGACCCGGACCCGGACTTCTTGAACACATCGCCCCAGATCGGCATGTCAGCGCCGCCGTGGCCCTCGAGCGGCTTGCGGCCGTCGATGATCCTCGCAATCTCCTCCGCCGGGTACTCGCCGCCGTTGCCCTTCGCCATCAACGTGAGGTCGGGCGGGGCGGAGCGCAGGCCTTCGGCCAGCGGCCCATCCCCCTTGCCCTTCTCCCCGTGGCAGACCGCGCAGTACAGCTTGTAGGTCCGGCTGCCGGCCATGCCGGGACTTCGGGATGGCTCGTCCTGGGGCAGCCCCCTCGCCGGCATGGCGATGAGTGCGGCGGCAAGCATCAGTGATCCAATCGCAGCAAGGCATCGCATGGCGCGCTCCTCCTGGACCGCTCGCCCGCGAGGGCTACGGCCCGTGGTGCAGACTCCTCGTCGGGCGTGCCGTTGTCTATACCATGATTCCCCCTCCTCACGGCACCAGAAGCCGCCCGGTGGGGAATACTACATGCTGCAGCGTGATCAGGTCAGGGGCCGACGTCCGGAGCTCGCGGACCGGCCCGGGACCACGCCGATGCGCAACGGCATCGACCCGCCCGAGAAAGGGCGCGGTCCGGGGGCTCACTCCTTGAGCTGTGGGAACTCGCTGATGCGTATGTTGGTGCACCCGTAGGGGATCAGGATGAGCTCCTCGAGCGGCTCTTCAGAGATCTGTGGGCCCACGGGCACCTCGTCTGCCCAGCCGTGGCGGAGTTTCCATCCGGGCAGCCGGCGGCCGCGGACACGGGCCGTCATGCCCGCTCCCTCGGGCGAAAACGGCTTCTCGCCCACCGGGCGCTCCTCGAACTCGAGCCCGGCGGACGGGTCGTCCGGGTCGAGCCGCAGGGCGAAGTTCCAGGGCGACGCCGGGCGCACCTCGAAGTCGCCGTGGGGAAGCTCGCGGTGAGGCTTGTCGGCATTGATCCGCGTCCAGCGTTCCTCGGGAGACAGGCTGTAGACGAGCGGGCCGCGCTCGACGGCCAGGGCGAGGTTGTAGCGCCGGGTGACCCTTGGCCTCATCGGAAAGCGCAGGTTGACGGTGCTCGTTCCCCGCCACTCCCTCTCGAGGAGGTGGAAGGTGCCCGCGTCCATGGTCTCTGTCGCGTCCCCGTTCACCGAGACCGTGGCTCCCTCGGCCCACGACGGCACCCGCAGCCGGAGGGGAAAGCGGGCGGGGCGTTCCGGGCTCACGGTGAGGTTCAGGGTGTCCCGGAACGGGTAGTCCGTGTGCATCACCACGGCCACGGGCACGTCGCCGGAGAGAAAGCGCGCTTCACTGGGAGCGTATGCCACGGCGGCCAGGCCTTCGTCCGCAGTGCCCATCCAAAGGTGGGCGGCGAGCTTGGGCCAGCCCTGGTGCATGTTGGAGGTGCAGCAGCCGTAGTTGGGCTCGAGGCCGTAGAGGTTCGACTCGGGCCCGTTGGTGGTCCACATGTGGTCGGGATTCAGGGTGCACTGGACCTGGTTCGCCTGCTGGTCGTACTGGTGGGCCCACATGTCCGGGGCGAAGGTGGCGGGCAGGGCGTTGAAGGCGACGCGCTCGAGACGATCGCCGAAGGCCGGGTCACCGAAGACCGACAGGAGGACCTCGAGGGAGTACATGAGTTCCACAACCGCGCACAGCTCTGTCCCCTGGACCGGGTTCCGTCCAGCCAGGCACTCGTCTCCGCTGAACATGCCGTTGACCTGGCCGTGGCTGTGGTCGAGGAAGGCAAGCATGCGAGCGGGGAAGGCACGGTCTTCGGGGCGCCCGTCGATCCGCCAGGAGAGTGCCGCGGCCTTGGGTGCCATCGCGGTGTTGACCACGTGCTTGTCCCAGGTCCACCGTCCACGACGCGGCGTCGGGTGGGCCAGCCGGTCGTCGGCGTAGAGGGCGGCGTAGTCCGTGCCCTGCTCCCTCAGCAGTCGGGCCAGATCCAGCAGCCAGGTCCCGCCCGCGCGTGCGTAGACATAGAAGATCGGGATGAGACCCTCGAACCAGCGGTACCGGCCCCAGTTGAAGAGCGGCGCTCGCTCCAGCCCGGGCCCCAGGGCGCGCAGGCTCGCTTCCAGAGAGCGAAACACCCTCTCGTCACCGGTGGCCTCGTGAAACTGGGCGAGGACCTTCTGCACCAGGAGGATCGCCCACATGTCGTAGGGCTTCGCACCCGGCTCCGTGGGAACGGGCTCGAACCAGCCATCGGGCCTCTGACGGTCGACGATCTGGTGGACGTAGCCCGTGGCCTTCTCCTTCAGACGAGCATCGTCGAGGGCCCAAGCCAGGGGGACGACGCCGTCGAGCCAGTAGGGAGCTCGCTCCCAGCCCTCGGCATCGCCGCCGAACCAACGGCTCCGTCCCACGTCGGGCCAGAACTCGTCGAGGTGGCCGGTAA
Organism: Acidobacteriota bacterium; assembly: GCA_022340545.1. Classification (GTDB taxonomy): domain Bacteria; phylum Acidobacteriota; class Vicinamibacteria; order Fen-336; family Fen-336; genus JAJDNS01. The sequence continues at coordinate 30,589 of JAJDNV010000398.1, forward strand.
GTCCGTCGGCCTGGATGCGGAGCTGACGGGCGAGCCATCCCCGGGGGCGGATGGAGCCGAGGGGGAGCGGCGAGAGGGCCACCTCACCTGGTCCGGCTTCCGGGGGCCTCCAGCTGCGGGCCTCACTCCCTCGCACCGGGCGCGCCCGGGAGAGCCGTCCTGCCGCCATTGCGGCGCTGGAGGCGAGACTGCTGATAAAGGCACGTCGGCCGAGTGGCTTCAT
>JAJDNV010000400.1 GCA_022340545.1 Acidobacteriota bacterium
AGCTCGCCGCGCTCCGCGGTGAGCATGCTCTCCACCAGCTCCATCCGGTACTTGTGAAGGTCGTCGATGCACACCACGCCACCGGGATGCCAGTCCGGATGGTCGCGCCGGATCAGGTCCACCACTGACGCCCGCACCAGCCCTGACGGCAGGGCGTCGTCCGCTCTCACCGTGCGTCCGCACACGCTGCAGACGAGGCTCCCATGGTGTTTCATCAAGACCTCCCACCATCGATCTCCGGGGAAGCGCGGAGCCAGATGCCGTGGCCAGCATAGCGCATTGGGCCACTCGGCCCACGTCCGATACCGGGAAGATGGAGCAGCCGACGGCGACGATGCGTGAGCGGCGTCATTGACATCCGTGACGGCCGCCTCGTACGCTGGCCCATCCAATGGGAGGCCGGAAGATGGCAAGCTTCGTGGAGCGTGTCGTGGGTGCCGCGCGTCTCGACGTGCGGATCTACGAGGAGGTCGAGGCCGACACCACCGCCACCCCCCAGGCGATGGGGGTGGTGGCCCTGGCCGCGCTGGCCGGCGGCATCGGGGTGGCCAGAGCCGGAGGGACCGGCGTGGTGGCGACCGTCGTCGGCGGCCTGGTGGGCTGGGTGGTGTGGGCGGCCCTCATCTGGCTCGTCGGCGCCAAGCTCCTCCCGGAATCGAGCACGAAGTCCGACATCGGGGAGCTCCTCCGCACGCTCGGGTTTGCGGCGTCTCCCGGGCTCCTGCTCGTCCTGCGCATCCTCCCCCTGATCGGGGCCCTCATCGCGCTCGTGATCTGGGTGTGGCAGCTGGCGGCCACCGTGGTCGCGGTTCGCCAGGCGCTCGACTACAAGAGCACGGGCCGGGCGGTCCTGGTGTGTCTCATCGGCTGGGTCGTGTACGTGGTGGTCTCATTCGGGATTGCCCTGATCACGGGAATCTCGAGCATCAACCTCGGCTGAGGCTCAAACCACTCCGGGAACACCGCCCTGGACGACGTTCCCGGAGTATTCCGTTCTGTTATCCCTCTCTTGGGGCCGGGCCGGCGCGGGGAACGCCGGCCAGGGCGAGGGCGAGAAGCGCGGCCAGCAGCCAGGCCGTGTGCGCGAGGCCGAGGACGGGGATGAAGAGGACCGCTCCGAGGAGGGCGGCCACCGCCGCCCCCACGTGATCGGCGGTCTCCAGCCGTCCCGCGGCCTCGGCGGCCTCGTCGCCCGCGGCGAGCCGCGTCACGGCCGCGACCGGGAAGAGGGCGCCGGTGACGACACCGGCGGCGAGCAGCAGCGCTCCGTAGGCGGTCATCCCCTGGGTGAGCCCCGCTGCCGCCGCCCGGGCGGCGGCAGCGAGCGTCCACGGCAACGTGACCGCGAAGGAGAGGCCGGCGGCGAGGGCCAGCCTCAGACCCACCGGACCCGCCCACTCCTCTCCTCGCGTCGCGACCGTGCGCTGGGCCAGGACCGCCCCCAGGGCGAGACCGAGCATGAAGACCGCGGTGAGGCCCCCGAGGGCCCCGTAGAGCGCACCCACCCGGGTCTGGAAGGAGAGGAGGAGCAGCAGGGAGAACCCCATTCCCGCGGCTCCGGTCACCGCGACCGCGTGCGATGCCGCCGCCGCGCGTCGAACCGGGAGCGCACGCGTGGCGCGCAGCCGCAGGATCACGAAGAGCGAGGGCACCAGGGCGATCAGCACGAGCATCGCCACGGGCAGCCGGCTCAAGACGCCGACCGCGCGACCCCAGCGCCCGGCGGCGGTCTGTTGCCGGCGGGCGAGGGCGTGGAGGAAAGACGCGGGGCGATCGTCCCGGCTCGCCTCCACCAAGGCCGAGGCGTCGAGGAGCGCCCTCTCCTGGTCCGCGACACGCTGCGGGGGAAGGAGCACCGGGAAGAGGGCCTCGTCGAATGTGGCCACGTCGATCCCACGTCGTTCCCAGCGGCGGGCGAGCGTCGCCGGGTCGAGCGTGACCGTCTCGGGCTTCCACCCCGCCACGAGGAGAGTGTCCGGGCCGGGAGTCGCGCGGACCACGGGCAGCGCCTCCCTCATGGCGCCGAACACCGATCCCGCGAGCGCCGCGGTCTCCCCCACGAGGACGTTGGGGGCGGTCCGCAGGCCCGTCACCAGCACGCCGTCGGGAGAGAGCCGCGACGCACAGAGCCGGAAGAACTCTACGGTTCCCAGGCGGGCCCGGAACAGGCTGACAGGATCGGGGCCGAGGAGGAGGATGAGGTCGAAGCGCTCAGCCGTTCTCTCGAGAAAGCGACGCGCGTCGTCGTGGATCACGCGCACGCGCGGGTCGTCGAGCGCCGCCTGGTCCTCGTGCCCCATCCGGTCGCGGAGAAACGCGAACCCCCACCGGTCGGGCTCGACGAGGGCGATCTCGCGGACGGGATGCCGGAGCAGCACACTCACGAGCCCACGCTCGGCTCCGCCGAGAACCGCGACGCGGTCAGGACGTGGCGCGAGACAGGCGATGAGATGTCCGAGGTGCTCGGCCCCGAAGGGATCGGGGAAGCTGGCCGCGTACTGTCCGTTCGCGTAGAGGTGCCAGACGTCGTCTCCCCCCCCCAGGGCGAGGTGCTGCCAGGGGGTGTCGAGCACCGCCCGAAGCGGCACTCCGGGAGCGGTGCCGGCGAAGCGCACGCGCTCGCTCCAGCCATCGACGGGGCCGGACGCGAGGAGAAGCGCGGCCCCGAGGGTCGCGGCCGAGGCCAGGGCCCGCCGGCCGGCCACGACCCCGCCATGCAACGCCGCGAGGGCCAGCAGGGCGGCCAGGGCGCCGAGCAGAGCGGCCGCGGGCAGGGGCGCGAGCGCGGGACCGACGACCAACGTTACGGTCAGGCCTCCGACAAGCGCGCCGATCGACTCGAGGATGTAGACACGGGCGATCGCGTCCCCCGCCGCCCACTGACGCGACGCCGCCGAAGCGAGCGACGTGAAGGTCCACCCCACGAGCGCCCCCGGAGGGGCCAGGGTGACGACAGCGAGGAGGAGGGTGAGGCCCAGGCCGGGCAGCTCACCGGGATCGGGAGCCAGGGCCCGGCGCAGGACACGGCCGGCGACGATGCCGAGGACGGGAAGAACGGCCAGGAGCGCGATCCCGAGCCCGCCGTCCCGGGCCGCGGCCACCGGGCGCCGGTGACGCGCGAGGCGCGCCCCGGCGGCGATGCCCAGGAGCCAGCCGGCGAGACCGACGCCGATCGCCAGCTCGTCGCCGGCCACGTCCACCACGAGCTCGCGCAGGAGGAGCACCTGCGCGGCGATGGCGAGGAGACCGGCGGCCAGGGGCGCGCCGTGCCGCGTCAGTGCTCGGAGCATCGTCTCCCGTCGTGCGGCCCCGGGACGGGCCCGCGCCACGAGTCTACCCCGCCTCGGTGGCGGGGCGAGACGCTCCTGGAGGAGAATGAGGCCCGCCGGCCATCGACTCGCCCGGTCGAGACCTGGAGAACACCATGTCGAGAGGCTACGTCACGTGACGGATCCCAAGCCGGTGCTCCCCGGCCGGCTGATGTCGATCGACGCCTACCGGGGTCTCGTGCTCGCGCTCATGATGGGCGAGGCGCTGCATTTCTGCGCGGTCGCCGCCGCCCGACCGGCGAGCGCGGTGTGGGGCTTCCTCTGCTTCCACCAGTCGCACGTGGAGTGGGTCGGGGGCTCGCTCCACGACCTCATCCAGCCCGGTTTCTCCTTCCTGGTCGGGGTGGCGCTTCCGTTCTCGCTGGCCGCCCGCCGTGCGCGCGGCCAGAAGCCCGGTCAGATGAGGGCTCACGCCTTCCGCCGGGCCGTCATTCTGGTGGTGCTCGGCATCTTTCTGCGCTCGCTCGGCCGGCCGCAGACCTACTTCACCTTCGAGGACACGCTGACCCAGATCGGCCTCGGCTATGGCTTCCTGTACCTGCTGGGTTTGCGACCGCGGCGCGACCAGTGGATCGCCTTCGGTGTCATCCTCCTCGTGTTCTGGGCCGCCTTCGCCCTCTATCCCGCCCCGCCGGTCAATTTCGAGTGGGAGTCGGTGGGCGTGCCCAACGACTGGCCGCACCTGATGACCGGCTTCGCCGCTCACTGGAACAAGAACGAGAACCTCTCCGCCGCCTTCGATCGCTGGTTCTTGAACCTGTTCCCGCGCGAGGAGCCGTTCGTCTTCAACGGGGGGGGCTACCAGACCCTCAGCTTCGTCCCGACCCTCGCCACGATGATCCTGGGCCTCCTCGCCGGGGGCATCCTGCGGAGCCCGCGCACGCCATGGGAGCGGCTTCGCTGGCTCGTCGTGGCCGGCGTCGCCGGCATCGCGTCCGGCTGGTTGATCGGCGCGGTCGGGCTCTGCCCCGTCGTCAAGCGGATCTGGACACCCAGCTTCACCCTGTGGAGCGGCGGTTGGTGCCTGATGTTCCTGGCCGGCTTCTACTTCATCGTCGATGTCCGCGGGCGGCGGCGGTGGGCCTTCCCGCTGGTCGTCCTCGGCATGAACTCCATTGCCGCGTACTGCGCAGACTGGCTGTGGAAGGACTTCATCTCCGACGCCCTCGTCCGCCATCTGGGAAACGGTCCGTTTCTGGTCTTCGGACCCCCCTACGAGCCGCTCCTGCTGGGCGCGGCAACGCTCCTCGTCCTCTGGCTCGTCCTCTTCTGGATGTATCGACGCCGGATCTTCCTGCGCATCTGAGCCTCGGGCCGTCTCACGGGAACCCCCGGGTTCGCCCAGCCGTACTCTCTATGCAGGAGGGGGCGAGGATCCGGCGTGTCCAGCACGCTGGACGGAGAGGCCCACGATGACGTTTCCGCATGCTGGCATTCGGATCGACCGCATCCCGGCCGAAGAGGGGGGAGGCTTCATCTTCATGGTCGGGATGGTGGCACTGTTCCTGATCGGCGTTCCGGCGATGAGGCCGGTGGTGGCCCTGGCGGCCCTCGGAGGGATCCTGCTCGCCCCGCTGCTCCACCGGCTCCGTCGCTGAGACAGGGCACTGGGGATGGCCAGCCGCGTCCGCCCCCGTCAGGTCTCGAGGTCCTTCTGGAGCGCGGCGCGCTGGCCGTCCGCCAGCTCCGTCTCGTGGTGGAGCTCGGGGTCGGCGTGGTCGCAGCCGATGGCCACGGGCGCGGCGTCCCCCACCGGGAACTTCAGGTACTGGACGGACGAGACGCGCTCCTCCCCCACCTGACGCTCGTCGTACGTCGGCCGGATCTTCGTCCCGTCGGCCAGCTTCGCGTAGAGAGTCTCCGGCAGCTCGAGCCACGCCGCCAGCTTCGTCGCCCGCTCCTCGGGATCGTCGAGCTCGACGAGGAGGGTGCAGCCCAGCTCGCCGGGCCCGCCCAGGACCTCGTTGTAGGTCTCGATCTCGTGGAGGATCTCGGCCTCCTTCACGATCCGCTCCGCCCGCATCATCTCCTGGATCTGGTAGCGCATCGTGGCGTGGGTCTCGAAGAGGAACGTCAGGTAGGGTCCCACGTGGAAGCGGCGGTGCTCCTTCTCCTTCATGACCGCTTCGCGGATGTCGGCACGGAGCTCCTCGTAGGTCTGGTAGTCGACGATCTCGCTTCTCTCGACGGGTCTCGTCATGGTGCCTTGTCTCCTTCGCCCCCCGTCTCCGCGGG
>JAJDNV010000012.1 GCA_022340545.1 Acidobacteriota bacterium
CCCCTTGCGGACCGCGTAGGCCGCCACCATCGCGATCATCAGGGTCCCGGGGACGAGGCCGGCGATGAAGAGCGCGTCGGCGGGGACGTTCTGATCGCGGGTCCCGGCGACGACGGAGTAGAGGATCACCGGGAGGCTGGGGGGGAAGAGCAACCCGAGGCTTCCCGCGCCGGTGACGAGGCCGAGGGAGAAGCCCTCCGGGTAGCCGTCCTTGAGGAGCATCGGGAAGACGAGCCCCCCGATGGCAATGACGGTGATGCCGGAGCCGCCCGTGAACGTGGTGAAGACGGCGCAGACCGCGATCACGATGACGGCCAGCCCGCCCGGCATCCACCCGAGAATGGACTTGAAGAATCGGAGCAGGCGGAGCGAGGCGTTGCTCTCGGCCAGGACATAGCCGGTGGCGGTCAGGAGCGGGATGGCGGGGAGCGTGGGCGACGAGATGAGGCGGTAGACCTCCGCGGTGACGGCGGCGACCGGCAGGCCGTCGCGGAAGAAGAAGAAGAGGGCGAAGGCGGCCATCGCGACAAAGACGGGCGTCCCCAGGATGAGGGCGGCCAGGAAGAAGACCGCCATGGGCAGGGCGAGCTCGGCCACGGCGTAGGGGACGAGGCCGAGGGCGAAGGCGGCGGGGACGGCCGACAGCGCGATCACCCTCCCCGGCCAGCGCTCGGAGGCGCCCCAGGCGAAGCGCAGGGCCATCAGGCCGAGGCTGATCGGCATGACGAGCTCGAGGATCCAGACCGGGACCCCGCCCATGAGCTCGCGCCCTTCCTCGCGGTTGACGAGCACGAGGCTGACCGAGGCGTAGGTGAGGATCGCAACGGTGGCCGTGGCCACCGCCGCGGCGAGGAGACGCCCGAAGCGGCGCACCGGGGCGGGGAAGAGCTCCGCGGTGGAGAGCGCCAGATGCCGGCGCTCGCGGGTGGCGACCAGGCCGCCCAGGAAGGCGAGCCAGAGGACGAGCTGCTGGAGATAGTCGGCGCCGGCGGGGACCGCGAAGCCGAACGGCCGCCCGAGGGTGTCGGCCAGCGGCAGGAAGGCCGTGCCCAGCAGGGCGCCGATCAGCAGCCCGTGCTCGAGGTGTCGGAGACCCCGGCCCACCGGTCCGGGCAGGACCCGAGGCGGACCGCTCGACGGAAGCTCGGAGCGCGGCGGTGGCTCCTCTCTCGGTTCGTCGGGCCCTGCGGGTTCAGGGTCTGCGGTCATCGGGTCTCTTCATGGCGTCGCCAAACGTGGTCCGCCCTCGGAATGACCGTTCAATGCTGCTTTCTGTATTCGTCGCGGAGGCGCAGGGCCTCGTCGAAGGCCTCTGGGGGCACGACGTTTCCCCTGATCTGGGGGTACAGCTTCTCGGTCAGCTTCTGCCACTCCGCCCGCTGCGCTTCGGTGACGGGCACCACGGTGAGACCCCGCTTCTTCATCGCCTCGATGTCGTTCGGCTCGGACTCGCGGATCTCCCGGCGGAGTCGCGCCCCCGCGTCCTCGGTCGCCTGGCGGATGGCGGGCTGGACGTCGGCGGGGATCCGGTCCCACGCCTTCTGGGTGATGAGCGTGGCCCCGAGGAGGAGCTGCCAGCGGAGATCGGTCATGTACTTGGCGTGGTTGAAGAACTGCGAGATCACCGCCACCTGCGGCGGCGAGCCGAGGGCCTCGACGAGACCGGTCTGAAGAGCGGTGGCGATCTCAGTCGAGGGGAGGGGCACCGGGTTGAAGCCGCCGGCGCGCCAGACCTCGACTGCCTCCGCGTCGCCGGCCCAGGTGAAGAGCTTCAGCCGCTGCAGGTCGGCAGGGACCGCGACCGGCTCCTTGGTGAAGAAGTGGACCCAGCCCCCATCGGCCCAGTTCAGGACGATGAAGCCCTTCTCGGCGAGGCCGGCCTCGAGCTGCGCCCGCATCTTGTCGTGGACCCAGTAGACCTCCTCGTAGGAGTCGAACATCAGGGGGATGCCGAGGGCGTAGACCGACTTGTCGACCTCGGCCACACCCACCGAGGTCAGCACCCCGGCGCTCAGGGTGCCCAGGCGCATCTTGCGCACCACGTCCGGGTCGTCGCCGGCCACACCGCCGGGGAAGAGGCGGACGCGCACCCGGCCTCCCGACAACTCGCTCCACTTCTCGGCGGTCTCCTTCAGGATCAGGTGCCACGACGACCCGTCGGGGACCAGCGTCGCCATGCGGATGAGCACCCGCCCCTGCGCCTCCACCGGCGGAGCCGACGGCCAGGCCAACACCAGGGCCAGCGCGGTCACGAGGCCGGCGAGAAGGAACCGGAAGCGTCGGCGGCGGACGCCGCCCGTCGTGAGATGAGACATGGGACTCCTCGGCATGCTCAAGGGAACCTCTATTCGATGAAGTACTCGTCCACTCGGGGGAGCAGCCAGCTCGCGCGCTTCTGCATCAGGATGTTGACCAGACGCTGGGCGTTGGGCTGGCTGGCGTCCACGGCGAGGGCCTTCTCCAAGGCGGCGGTGAAGGCCGCCCGGTCCTGCTCGGGCACGCAGATGCTCTCGGCGTAGGTGACGTAGGGAGAGGCCCGGAGGCCTCGGGAGAGCTCCACCGCCTTCTGGTAGTGCTCGAGGGCCTCCTCCTTCGATCCCCCGATCGACGACCGGCCGGCCTCCCAGCTGACGAAGAACTCGTGGATCGATCCCAGCTCCCACGATGGGTCGAGGGCGAGGGCCCGGCGGGCGAGCGCGTCGATGATGGGCTGATCCGCCGACACCTCGGCGTCGTTGATCTTGAGGGACAGGGCCCCGGCCCAGGCGGCGGCGGTCCAGTAGAGCAGCGGCACGTCCTTCTTCTTCGTCTTCGCGAGGGCGGCCACCGGGTCGTCCGACAGCGCGGCCCTCAGTCCCGGGTGGTCCACCTCCAGGCCGCGCAGGCCGTAGCCGAGGGCCCTCAAGTAGAGCTTGCGCGCCCGCTCGCGCATGTGGGTGGCCCGGGCCAGGCTCTCCTCCTCGACGTAATCCGCCTCGAGCTGCACCCACCCGTAGCCGTACTGGACGAAGCCGGAGCAGGCGGCGAGGAGGAGCCCCTCGTGGCGGGGCGACTCGGCGAGCAGAGATTCCATCGTCTTGAGGCCGAAGGGCACGGCGTCGCCCACGAGCTCGGGGTCGTCGTCGGAGGCGAACGTGGTCCCGGTGCCGGCGAGGGCGTCGCCCAGACGGTTGACCGCCATCTTCTTGATCGAGCAGGCGGGGAGAAGAGCAGCCAGGAGGACGAGGGCCAGGAGGCGGCCGGAGACGGACATGGGACTCCTCTACTGTTGAGCTTCCGGCAACCTCACGATTCTAGCACCCGCTCGCGTGCCGCCTGTGTGACACGGGAAGGCGCCGTCGGCGTCACTCGGGCCACGGCGGACACGCTCAGATCCTCGCGTTCTCGGGCGGGTGGACCGTGGCCTCGGCCTCGCGGGCGAGACGGCGCCCGCGCTCGACGTCGACCCGCGAGAGCAGGAACGCCCCGAGGGCGAAGAAGATGATCAGCATGACGATCGCCGGCCGGCTTGACCCGGTGACGGTCAGCATGATCCCGAACAGGAGGGAGCCCAGGGCCCCGCCGAAGCGGTCGAAGACCCCGAAGAACCCGAACATCTCTCCGGCCTTGTGCTTGGGGATCATCGTCGCGAAGAGCGACCGGCCGAGGGCCTGGGCCCCGCCCTGCACTGTGCCCACGCAGAAGGCGAGCACGAAGAACTGGGTCGTGGTCTGCAGCCAGAAACCGTACAGTGAGATGCCCGAGTAGACCGCGAGTGTGATGTAGATGGCGCGCTTCGTCCCGATCCGGTCGGCGAGCAGGCCGAAGGCAAACGCAAACGGGACACCCACGAACTGCACCAGCACCAGGGCGCCGATCATGTCGGAGTCGGCGAGCCCGATCTCGCCGCCGAAGGTCAGAGCCATGCGGATGATCGTGTTGACCGCGTCGTTGTAGACGAGGAAGGCCAGGAGCACCAGCAGTGCGTCCTGGTAGTGCCGCAGCTCGCGAAAGGTCTCCACCAGGCGGCGCGAGGCGATGAGCACCGGGTTCTGACCGACCTCCTCGTCCGCCTCGAGACGCCGGGGCGGCTCGGGGACCTTGCGGAAGAGCGGGATCGAGAACAACACCCACCACACCGCAACGCTCACGAACGACAGCCGGACCGCGGTGTCGCGGTCGGGGATGCCAAACCGCTCCGGGTTCGCCATCATGAAGGCGTTGAGCGCGAGGAGCGCCCCGCCGCCGAGGTAGCCGAGGGCGAAGCCCGCGGTGGAGACCCGGTCCACCTCCCTGGGGCCGGCGATCGACGGCAGGAGGGCGTTGTAGAAGGCCAGCGTCGCGGTGACGCACACGTTTCCGACCACGAACGTGCCCAGGGCGAAGACCCACTGGCCCTCCCCGATGAAGTACATCGCCGCGGTGGCGACCGCCCCCACCGCGAGGAAGGCGGCCAGGAAGCTCTTCTTGCTGCCCCGGTAGTCGGCGATCGCACCGAGCAGAGGGCCGGTCAGGCCCACCAGGATGATCGCCAGCGAGGTGGCGAAGGCGTAGCGGGCCCGGGCCTGGGGCTCGGTGAGCCCCCCGGCCACCGCCACGACGACGATGTAGATCTGGAAGACCTGGATGACCGTGGTCATCCAGGCCGAGTTCGCCACGTCATAGAGGGCCCAGGCCCGAAGCTCCGGGCGATCGAGTCCCAGGCGGTCGAGGAGGGATCGGTAGGCCACGAAGGGCCAAGGGTAGCGCAAGTCGGAGCCGGTCGGGTGCTCGCGCCGCCTTCTGTCACCGCCGTGCTAGTCTCGGGGCGTCATGTCGGAGAACGGGAGCCCCCGCCCCTCGCAGACCCCGTGGGCCCTGGCCTTCGCCGCGGTGGCGGTGGTGGCCATCGTCGCCGCGACCTTCGTCTACGTCTTTCGCTCGGCGCGGTCGCTCCCGGAGGACGTCATCTCGGGCGGCCGGCAAGCACTGCAGGAGCTGGTCAACGTCGCCGCGGCCTTCCGCACCGGGACCGTCACGACCACCTTCCGGAGCTACGCGACCGAGGTCACGGGCACCACGCGCCTGCAGTTCGCCGAGGTCAAGCAGATGGAGATCTTCGAGCGGCGGGACGCGGCGGTGGTGCTGTGGGGGACCTTTGCCCTCCCCGACGTGGTGGTCGAGGCGCGGGCCCCGGTCGAGTACACGTACTTCCTCGACCTCGACAAGGAGTGGCAGTTCCACCTCGAAGGAAAGGACGTCCACGTCCTCGTGCCGCCGGTCGAATTCAACCGGCCCGCGGTCGACGTGTCGGCCCTGCGTTACGAGGTCCGAGAGGGGAGCGTGCTGCGGGACGAGCAGATCGCCCTCGACCGTCTCCGGGCGCAGCTCAGCTCGCTCGCCAAACGCCGCGCCCGGCAGCAGATCCCGCTCGTGAGGGAGACCGGGCGGAGGAGCGTCGAGGCCTTCGTGGAGACGTGGCTCGTGCAGCGCTTCGCCGACGGCGACGGCTACCGGGCCCGCGTGCGCTTCGCCGACGAGCCCGCCCCCGAGGCCCCGGCCGTCCCGACGCCCATCGGCTAGTCGTCACTCCGTCGGCGTAGAGCCCCAGACGAGGCTCAGATTCTTCGAGATCAGGCCCCCCACCTTCGCCACCAGGCGACGCGTGCCGCCGCTTTCGAAGTTCCCCCGGATCCTGAGCGAATCGCTGAAATCCCCCCCCTCCACGTGCACCCGCACGACGTGCTCGCCGGGGGCGACGTCGAGGGTCCGGGTGAAGGAACCCTTGTACGTCCTGAGGGAGAGGACCTTGTGGGCCACCCGGCCCCGCAGGTCCTCTTCGAGGACCTGGTCGCCGTCGATCCAGACACGCACGGTGCCGTGGCTCAGCGGGTGCTCGACTGTGAGCTCGAGCTTCGCCGGGGGAACGATGGGGGCGAGCGTCGGCAGCGGGATCACGGGCTGACCCCGCCACGGGATCGTGAGAGCGGCGAGGAAGCCCGCGGCCACCAGGCTGACCGCGCCGATGAACAGCCCGAGTGTCTTGCGATTCCTTGGCCGGGGCGCCGCCTTCGATGCGCGGGCGCGGCTCGCCACGGCCGACGTGGCCAGAGGTGCCGGGCGCGACACCATCGTCGAGTCTCCCTCGGGCTCGAGGAGGACCTCGGCGTGCCGGGGCGGGCGGCCGGCGAGGACGTCCTCCATGTCCTCCGCGAAGGACCGGGCGTCCGGGTACCTCTGCGCCGGGCTCTTGGCCATCGACCGGGCCACGATCGCGTCGACCTCCGGCGGAAGCCCCTCGACCCGGCGGGAGGGAGGGGCGGCGGTCTCTTCACGGACCCGCAGCAGGATGAGAGGGACGGAGTCGGCTTCGAAGGCCTTCCTCCCGCTCAGGAGCTGGTACAGCACGCACCCCAGCGAGAACAGGTCGCTTCGTGCGTCGACCACCTCACCGCTGGCCTGCTCCGGGGACATGTAGGCCGGTGTGCCGAACAGGTCCCCGGCCGCGGTGAGCTCGGAGGCGGGCAGCCTCGCGATGCCGAAGTCCATGATCTTCGGCTCTCCGGACGGCAACACCATGATGTTGGCGGGCTTGATGTCTCGGTGCACGATGCCCCGCTCGTGCGCGTGCTGCAACGCCCAGGCGGAGCGGCGGGTGATGTCGAGGGCCTCGCGCCAGGGGAGCGGCTTTCCGTCCGCCGCCACCTCCTCCAGGGTCCGGCCCTCGAGGAACTCCATGGCGATGTAGGGCGTGGCGGTCTCCTCGTCGGTGCCGACGTCGTGGACCACGACGATGCCGGGGTGGGACAGGACGGCCACCGCGCGGGCCTCGGACAGGAACCTCTTCTCGAAGCGCTCGCGGACATCGGCCGGGACGGAGAGCGCCAGGCGGATGGCCTTGAGGGCGATGCGGCGATGGAGCATCGGGTCCTGGGCCTCGTACACGACACCCATCGTCCCGCGCCCCAGCTCCCGCCGGATCTCGTAGCGGCCGAGCTTCTTCGGTCGATGCTCCTTCATTCGTCTCCCACTTCTCGACGCAGGGCCACCTCCAGAGATGGGTGCCTCCCGGACGACGGGCCTCTAGTATCGCCCAGCCGCAAATGAAGCCGATGACCGGCCGATGGCTCAGGTCGATGGCGGGGATGAGGCGGCGTAGTTCCTGCGCCGGCTGGGCCCCATCCCGCGAAGCTTGCTGGCCGTGGCCCTCCAAAACGCTCAAAACGTTCTTAAGGCTTGCGCGCGAGCGCCAAATCCCTGTAGTCTGAGGGGTAATTGTGGCTGGTGCGTTTGCATTAGTTCAGGGGACTTTAGGCGGGGCCCGAGGAGAACCGCCTCGAGATTAAACCCTTGCCGCAATTGAAGACGCGGGACCGGGCATGCGGTTTGCTCAAAGAGCGGCCCAGGGGGAGACCATGAGTGGACGTGTCTTGGAGAGCCGCCGGTGGAATGGCGAGCAGAACACCGAGGTGCTCGATGTGCTCGCGCAGAGCGACACACCCGCTCTGGCCACGGACATCGGGGGCCACATCGTTTTCTGGAACCGGGCGGCGGAGCGGCTCCTGGGCCGCCCGACGAACCAGGTGCTTGGCCGCCGGTGCTATGACGTCCTCGGGGGCAAGGACGTCTTCGGCAACCGCTTCTGTCACGAGAACTGCTCCGTCATCTCGATGAGCCGCAAAGGCGAGCCGGTGCAGGGATTCGAGATCGTGCTGGGCTCGTCGCCGAAGCAGGAGCAGGCCCTGAGCGTCAGCATCCTCAAGATCCCCGGGACCCGCTCGGAGCTCGCGACGCTGGTGCACATCCTCCAGCCGATCGACCGGGCCGGCCGGCTGACCCGTGCCCTCGAGCGGCTGGGGGCGCAGAGGCCGACGGCACATCAGGAGGCCTGGGAGCCTGTCACCACCGCGGGCCCGGTGGCGCTGCCCAAGGCGCCACCGCTGACCGAGCGCGAGAAGGAGATCCTCCGCTGGGTGGCCGCGGGCCTGCAGAACAAGGAGATCGCCCAGAAGCTGGGCATCAGCCTCGCCACGGTGAGGAACCACATCCACAACATCCTCGAGAAGCTGGACGTCCACTCCAAGCTGGAAGCGGTCTCGCTGGCCTTCCGGCAGGGCTGGGTGACGGGCCCGAACGGGGAGCTGGGCATCACGTCGGAGCCGTTCACGCGGCAGTAGCCGTCCAAAGACGGAAGCGATGACCGGACATCCGGGGGGACGGCCCCACCGCGCCGTCCGCGGCGAGCCCGCCTTCATGCGGGCAGTTGATTTCTCGGTCTCCCCCTTCCTCGTGATCTGGGAGACGACCCAGTCCTGCGCTCTGGTCTGTCGCCACTGCCGGGCATCGGCGCAGCCGGGGCGCGATCCTCGCGAGCTGACCACCGACGAGGGCCGCCGGATCATCGACGAGGTGGCGGAGATGGGGACCCCGCTCCTCGTCCTCAGCGGGGGCGATCCCGTGAACCGCCCCGATCTCCTCGACCTCATCCGACACGGCAAGTCCCGCTCGCTGCGCATGGCGACCATCCCCGCGGCCACCGACTGCCTCACCCGCGATCTCGTGCAGGACCTCAAGGAGGCGGGGCTCGATCAGATGGCGGTCAGCCTCGACTTTCCCCGGGCGGAGCAGCACGACGCGTTCCGCGGCGTCCCGGGCTCGTTCGCGAAGACCATGCAGGCGGTCGAGTGGGCCCACGAGGTGGGGCTTCCTCTCCAGGTCAACACCACCGTGTGCGGCGATACCGCTCCCTACCTCGAGGAGATGGCGCAGTTCGTCCAGGGTCTCGGGATCGTCTTCTGGGAGGTCTTCTTTCTCGTGCCCATGGGGCGCGGCACGCTTCTCACCGGCCTCAGCGCCTCCGAGTGCGAGCGCCTGTTCGAGGTCATCTACGGGCTCCAGAAGAAGGGCGACTTCATCGTCAAGGTGACGGAAGCGCCCCACTACCGTCGCCACGTGGCCCAGCGGGAGATGAAGGAGGCCGGGCAGTCGCCCCGCCCGGACGGCCAGGCGAAGATGCCGGTCCGTCTCACGCAGTCCGAGGGCCCCGGCCACACCGTGGGGCGCGCCCCGCGAGGCGTGAACTCGGGCAAGGGGTTCCTCTTCGTCTCCCACGTCGGCGAGATCTTCCCGAGCGGCTTCCTGCCGATCGCGGTCGGGGATGTGCGCCACATGAGCCTGTCCCAGGCCTACCGGGACACCGAGCTGTTCAAGAAGCTCCGGCAGCCCGAGCTCTTGAAGGGCCGCTGCGGTCGCTGCGAGTTCCGTGACATCTGCGGCGGCTCGCGCTCGCGCGCCTTCGGCCTCACCGGGGATCCATTCGAAACCGATCCCTGGTGTTCGTACGAACCCTCACTCCGAGAGCGTTGACCGGCCGTCGCTCTCGGAGTCTTCCGTCAGGGTGCGCGGCGGCGCGCGAGGGGTCCGCTCCGCGGGGACGCTCGGCAGCCACAATCATTCAATGACCCCCCTCCCTAACCCTCCCCACGTCGGGGGAGGGAAATGCTTGAGATAGGCCCTGAACACCCGCGTGTCCCCAGGGACGGGACACGCGGGCGAGGCCAGGCCTGGTGGCCAGCCGCACTAAGCGCCTAGTGCAGCTGGAAGTCGACGATCACCGGCAGGTGGTCGCTCGCGACCCGTGAGAGGGCGAGCCGGCAGCGCCGCACCGTGGCGAGGCGCATCGGTCCCCGGAAGTACACCCGGTCGAGAGCCCCCTGGGGGAAGAACGACGGGAACGTCGGGATGGGCCGCTCGCGCCGGACGTTGCCGCCGGTGGCCGAGCGAAAGCCCAGGAGGTCTACGAAGATCGACCGCAGGAGCGATCGCCAGTCGTTGAGGTCCCCGGCCACGACACAGGGCACGTCGTAGGGTAGCGAGCGAAACTCCTTCGAGCGGACAAGGATCCCGAGCTGCTTTTCACGCTCGCGGGCGGAGAGGCCGAGGTGCATGTTGAAGATCTCCAGGCGGCGCGTCCGGCCGTGCGCCGGCCGCGCGTCGACCCGGGTGTGCTGGCAGCCCCGCCGCTTCCGGATGCCGACGGTGAGGTCGATGTTCCGCTCGCGGCGGATGGGCCAGCGGCTGAGGGTCGCGTTGCCGTAGCGACCCTTGCGCAGGTTGACGTTGTGCCCGATCGCGTAGTGCTCGTACCCGAGGATCTCGGCGAGCTCGCGGCCGAGATCCAGCCCGCGCGACCGTGGCGCCCCCTCGTCCACCTCCTGGAGCAGCGCGATGTCGGGGCGGTAGTACCCGATGATGGAGGCGATCCTCTCCGGCCGAAAGCGACGGTCGACGCCGATCGCCCGGTGAATGTTGTAGCTCAGGACCCGCAGCTTCACGCAGGCTCAGAATAGCAGAGGGTTGCTCCGGGCCGCTTGACGAGGCGCCCGGGGTCCGGCTAGCGTTCGCGCGCGCATGGCTCGCTTCCGCCTCGACCTCGAGTACGTCGGAACCCGATACCGGGGCTGGCAGATCCAGAAGAACGCCCGCACCGTCCAGGGTGCCCTGCACGAGGTGATCCGCCGGGTATCGGGGCGTACCGACTTCGAGACCTACGGCTCGGGCCGAACCGACGCCGGTGTCCACGCCCTCCAGCAGGTGGCGCACCTCGACCTCGAGACCCGCACCGATCCGGCGTCGCTTCGCCGCGGCCTGAACGACGAGCTGCCCCACGACATCAACATCGTCGAGATCGAGAAGGTCTCCCGACGTTTCCATGCCCGCCACTCCGCCCGGGGCCGCAGCTACCTCTACCAGATCGCCCGAAGACGCACCGCCTTCGGAAAGCCCTTTGTCTGGTGGGTTCGTGATCCCCTCGACGTGGGGCGTCTCCGGGTCGCGGCCGCCGCCTTCGAGGGCCGCCACGACTTCCGGTCGTTCTGCGATAGCGACCCCGGCGCCCGCTCCACGCGGGTGGAGATCGAAGCCGTGGAGGTGGGGGAGGCGGACGGACTCGTCCTCGTCCGCGTTCGCGGCTCTCATTTCCTCTGGAAGATGGTGCGGCGCATGGTCGGTGTCCTCGCCGAGGTGGGCCGCGGCAAGCTGACACCCGCCGAGGTCGAGCGCCTCCTCCGCGAGGACTCCCGCGCCCCGGCCCGGCTCACCGCCCCCCCGTCGGGGCTCTTCCTCGAGCAGGTCTTCTATGAAGGAGGCCCACCGGCACGCCCTCTGTGTCCGGTGTTGAATCTCACCCCCGGGAGGTCGACGTGACCATCCGCAGCGAAGAAGACGGAGGTGCCATGACCGATCGATCCACGTCCGCGTCGAGGTCCGAGCTCACCGATCTGGGTGACGGACTCTGGGCCATCGACACCGGCTTCAAGCGCCCGCTCTTCGACGCGAGCCACCTGGTCGTGGAGAACGGCCGCGCCGCGTTCGTGGACGTCGCGACCAGCCACTGCGTGCCCCGGCTGCTCGCCGCCCTCGAGGACCGGGGCCTGGCTCCGACCGACGTGGACTACGTGATCCTCACCCACGTCCACCTCGACCACGCCGGTGGGGCCGGCGCCCTCCTGCGCCACCTTCCCGGGGCGAAGCTGGTCGTGCACCCCCGCGGCGCGCGCCACATGATCGATCCGTCGAAGCTGGTGGCAGGCGCGTCCGCGGTGTTCGGAGAGGACGAGGTCCGCCGTGACTATGGCGACGTCGTGCCCGTGGATCCGCAGCGCGTGGTCGAGGCGGGAGAGGGCTTCGCCGTCGAGGTGGGGGGCCGAACCCTCGGTTTTCTCGACACCCCCGGGCACGCCCGCCACCACGTCTGCATCTGGGACGAGCGGTCCCGGTCCTTCTTCACCGGAGACACGTTTGGCCTGGCCTACCCGGAGCTGGCGAGCGATGGCGGTGTCTTCATCATGCCCACCACCACCCCGGTGCAGTTCGACCCCGAGGCCATGGAGGCGTCGATCCATCGGATGCTGGAGCGGAAGCCCCGCTCGATGCTTCTGACCCACTACTCGCGTGTCACCGACGTCGAGCGGCTGGCCGGCGTGCTCCTCGAGCAGGTGCGGGCCCTCGTCGACATGGGCCGCGCCGCCGACGGCCGCGCGGACCGGGGCACCCACCTCCGGACCGCGGTCGGGGAGTACCTCCTCGACCGGGCGGTGGACCACGGCTGTCCGCACCCGAAGGAGAAGCTCCGCGAGCTCCTGGCGCATGACGTCGAGCTGAATGCCCAGGGCCTCGAGGTGTGGCTGGACCGGGCGCGGCGGTAGCGCGCCGAAGGGAGATGAAGATGAGCTCTTTCGCGAGAAGACTGGGCCGGATGCTGCAGATGGACCACCGGCTTCTGTTTGTCGTGGTGATGCTGTCCATGGTGATCGGCGGATGCACGCCCTCCCTTCGGGACCCGGTCGAGGTAGACGGAGGTCGCGTGGCGGGCGTGAGGGCGCCCGACTCCCGGGTCAGAAGCTACAAGGGGATCCCCTTTGCCGCGCCCCCTGTGGGAGACCTGCGCTGGAGACCGCCGGAGCCCGTCATTCCCTGGGAGGGCGTGAAGCAGGCCGACAG
Source organism: Acidobacteriota bacterium (assembly GCA_022340545.1). Classification (GTDB taxonomy): domain Bacteria; phylum Acidobacteriota; class Vicinamibacteria; order Fen-336; family Fen-336; genus JAJDNS01. The sequence goes on from JAJDNV010000012.1 coordinate 12,460, forward strand.
CTTCTCCGACGCATGCGTACAGGATCTGCCACGTTCCCGTCTTCCCTGGACGGAGGAGTTCATGCATCAGGGTGACGCCAGCGAGGACTGCCTCTACCTCAACGTCTGGACGGCCGCCGAGAGACCGGGGGAGAAACGTCCGGTGATGGTCTACATCTACGGCGGGGCTCTTCGAGAGGGCTCCTCAGCGGTGGCGGTCTACGACGGCGAGGCGCTCGCCAGGAAGGGCGTGGTGTCCGTAGGCATCAACTACCGAATCGGTCCCTTGGGCTTCCTTGCCCATCCCGAGCTGACCCGTGAATCCGAGCACGGTGCGTCGGGCAACTACGGATTCCTCGATCAGCTTGCCGCGCTCGAGTGGGTACAGGCCAACATCGGGGCCTTTGGCGGAGACCCGGACAACGTCACCATCCATGGACAGTCGGCCGGCGCGCGATCCGTCCAGATGCTCATGCAGTCTCCGCTGTCGAGAGGGCTTATCACGCGAGCCATCATTCAGAGCGGCTCACCACATCGCGCGCCCGTCCCGCCCAGATACATCACCCTCGCCGAGGCCGAGGAGGCCGGCGTCGCCGCGCAGGAGGTCCTCGGAGTCGGCTCACTCGCGGAGCTCCGCGAGGTGCCGGCCGAGCGGTTCATCGAGCCGGATGTCGGGAGAATGGGTGCGATTCGAGACGGCTGGTTCATGCCCACGGATGTCCAGAACGAGGTCGAAGTGCCGGTCATGGCCGGGTTCACTGCGGACGATGGGCTCTCCAGAGAGGAAGACTCCGAGCCGACCGTCGAGGACTATCGGGTTGAAGCGAAAGAGCGGTACGGCGAGCATGCCGAGACCTTCCTTGCGCTCTATCCAGTCGACTCCGACTCCGACATCCCCGCCGTCAAGCTGGAGGCCGCGCGGGACAGAGCGCGGGTCTCTGTCAGCATCTGGGCCCGATTGCAGCAGGAGAAGAGCGATCGTGTGTACACCTACTACTTCGATCGCGCGATTCCCTGGCCGGAGCATCCGGAGTTCGGTGCCTTCCACAGCGGCGAGCTCCCCTACGTGTTCGACAACCTCGAGCTGTTCGACCGGCCCTGGGAGGCGGTCGACCGCACCGTCGCCGATCAGATGTCCTCGTACTGGGTCAACTTCGCGGCGACCGGGAACCCGAATGGCGACGGATTGCCGGAGTGGCCCGAGTTTGACGCGTCCGAGGACGTCACCATGCGCCTCGGAGAGGTGATGGGCCCGATGCCAATCGCCGAACCCGAGAAAGTGCAGTTCTGGAAGATGCTCCTCACGCAGTCCCTGGATTAGAGTCGCGAGGGACGTCTCAACGGAGGTGCGGCCCTGAGGTGGGGCTGGACCGGGCGCGGCGGTAGCCTCGCCCGGAGGGCTCAGGGCCTCAGGCCCCGAAGGCGGTGGACGGCATCGTCGAGGGTCGCCTCGTCCTTGGCGAAGGCAAAGCGGACCATGTGACGGGGACCGCCTTCGAGGAGGAAGGCGCTCAGGGGGACGGCGGCGACGCCGACACGTTCGGGGAGCATCCGGCAGAAGGCCACGTCGTCGTCGAAGCCGAGAGGGCGGATGTCGGCGTTGGCGAAGTAGGTGCCCGGTGGGGCCTCCACCTGGAACCCGATGTCGGCGAGGCCCTGGCACAAGCGGTCGCGGCGGGCGCGGTAGCCCTCGCGCAGCCCGTCGTAATAGTCGTCCGGGGCGCCGAGCGCCCTCGCCATGGCGTGCTGGAAGGGCGTCGCCACCGCGTAGGTGACGAACTGGTGCGCGGCACGGACGGCCGCGGCGAGAGGTGGCGCGGCACAGGTCCAGCCGATCTTCCACCCGGTCAGGCTGAAGGTCTTGCCTGCGGACGAGATCGTGACGGTCCGCTCACGCATGCCGGGGAGCGTGGCGAGGGGGATGTGCTCTCCCTCGAAGACGATGTGCTCATAGACCTCGTCGGTGACGGCGAGAAGGTCGTGGCGGACGCAGAGCCCGGCGATCGTCTCCAGCTCCGGACGAGAGAAGACCTTCCCCGCCGGGTTGTTCGGCGAGTTGAGCAGCAGGAGCCGGGTCGTCGGTCCGACCGTGGCCTCGAGCGCGGCCGGGTCGAAGGTGAAGCCCGGCGGCACGAGGGGCACGACGCGCTCGCGCGCCCCGGCGAGAGAGATGCCGGGGCGGTACGCGTCGTAGAAGGGCTCGAAGAGGATGACCTCGTCACCGGGGTCGAGGAGGGCCTGGAGGGTGGCGCAGAGTGCCCCCGTGGCCCCGGCGTGGACTGTGATCCCGGCGTCCGGGTCGTGCTCCAGGCCGTAGAAGCGGCGCTGGTGCTCGGCGATGGCGCGCCGAAGCCCGGGCACGCCGGGCATCGGGGCGTATTGGTTGTGGCCGGCCTTCATGGCCTCGATCGCGGCCTCCATGACGAAGACCGGACCGTCGAAGTCCGGGAATCCCTGGCCGAGGTTGAGGGCGTTGTGCCGGTGGGCGAGGGCCGTCATCTCGGCGAAGACGGACGTGCCGAACGGGGCCAGGCGAGCGGTCAGCGGGGGACGCATCGGCCGGGAGTGTAGCAGGCCGGCCCGGACCGGCGGTGGCGCGTCAGGGTACGGGCGGGGCGGTCGGCTCCGATGTCCAGTGAGAGGCGGAGCGGACGCCCTGTGTCTTGCGGGTGAGGTCGCCGACGTAGCGGTGGAAGGCCAGCCCCTGCGTCAGCTCGGGATGGAAGGTCGCGGCGATGACACGGCCCTGCCGCACCAGCACCGGCTCGTCGCCCAGTCG
>JAJDNV010000016.1 GCA_022340545.1 Acidobacteriota bacterium
GCGTCCTCGTCGCGGGCGATCGCGTACGGGGTGGTCGCGCCCTCGCCGATCCGGGCCCAGACCTCGGCCTCGGGCAGGAAGCCGACATCGTGGGTGTCGCGGATCCAGCTCGTCAGCTCGCGGCGCTTCTCGCTCAGGGCATCCCGGTGCTCGTCGAAGTAGACGAGGTTGCGGAGCTGGAGCGGATCCTCCCGCACGAGGTAGAGCTCCTCGCGGGGTCGTGTCGGTCTCGCGTAGTCGAGGGCCGGACCCTCGAGCCGGCCCGCGCGGGCGTAGCGTTCGATCTCTCTCCGGATCTCCGCCTGGTCGGAATACCAGCTCGGCTGATTCCATGAGAGGTGGGGCATGTAGTTCCGGATGTAGAGGTAGTCGTGATCCCGCACGGAGCGTGCGAGGTCGTAGGCCTCGTCGATGCGATCCCGGGCGCCGAAGACGCGGCTCCTCGGCTCCCCCTGCCCTGGCCCGAGGAACGCCGTCCCCTGCATGTAGCTGGGGATCTCGAGGCCGAGGAGGCTGAGCATCGTCGGGGGGAAGTCCACGAAGCTCACCAGCCGGTCTGTCGTCTCCCCCGCTGCGGCCGGGGCCAGGTGCCGGTACTTCTCGGGAAAGCGGACGAGCAGCGGCACGTTCATCCCGGAGTCGTGCAGAACCCGCTTGTGCCGCGGCAGCCCCGCCCCGTGATCGGAGAAGAAGAAGACGATGGTGTCATCGGCCAGCCCGTCCTCCTCGAGCTCAGCGAGGATCCGGCCTACGTTCTTGTCCATCGCGGTGATGCAGTCGTAGTAGCGCGCGATGGTCTTCCGGACGACCGGGGTGTCCGGATAGTAAGGGGGCACCGGGGCGTCCGCAGGGTCGTGGATCTCCTCCGCGCTCAGGCGGCTCTGGACCTTCTCCCGGAACTCCTCGTAGCTCCAGGACATCGAGCGGGACTGGTGGGTCGTGAGGTCGTTGAAGACCGCGAAGAACGGCTGCCCTCTCTCCCGGCCACGCCAGTGGGCGGTCTCGCTGCTCTCGTTCCAGGACTCCTCGATCAGGCGCGCCTCGTCGCTGGTGTTGTAGTCGGTCTTGACGTTGTTCGAGGTGTAGTAGCCGGCGGCCCGCAGCAGGGATGGAAACCCCCGGATCGAATCGGGGATCGGAAAGCGCGACCGGAGGCGCTGGGTGCCGAGGCTGGTGGCGTAGACCCCGGTGATGAGGGTCGAGCGGGACGGCGAGCACACCGGCGCGGTGGCGAAGGCCTGGGTGAAGCGAACGCTCTCGGCAGCCAGCCGGTCGAGGTTCGGTGTGTGCGCGTAGTCGTCCCCCCAGGCCCCGAGGTTGGGGCTCATGTCCTCGACGGTGATCCAGAGGATGTTCGGCGGCCCGGACGAGCAGGCCGCGAAGGAGAGGCTGGCGGCGAGGGCGATGACGGGACGGCGGACGTTCAAGGGGTCAGTCCTCCTCTCGCGCGGGTGTCCCACCCTGCCCTGCCGGCGGCGGTGTCTCGAGGCGAAACACGTCGGGACGAGCGTAGTGACCGGCGACGTCGAGGAGCTGCCGCCCCTCGGTGACGAGGCCGAGGTCCAGCTCGGCGGTCAGGATCCCTTCGCGTCCGTAGAGCGGCTCCGCCAGGTACGACCCGTCCGGGGCCACGATGGCGCTGCCGCCTCGGCACAGGACCTCCGGTGCCCGAGCCAGGGCCTGCTTCAGCTCGAAGTCGTCCGGGTAGTCGGCGCGGGTGACGAACTGGTTGCACGCCAGGACGAAGACCCGCCCCTCGAGGGCGATGTGGCGGATCGTCGCTTGCCAGCCGTCGCTCGCGTCCGCGGTGGGCGCGAGGTGGATCCGCTCCCCCGACTCGTAGAGCGAGAACCGGGCGAGGGGCATGTAGTTCTCCCAGCAGACGAGCTGGCCCACCGGCCCGAGCTCGGTGGAGACCGCACGCGGGGCCTCGGCCCGGCCCGGACCCCAGACCATCCGCTCGTCGTGGGTCGGCACGAGCTTGCGACGCGCCTGGCGCAGCCCGCCGTCCGGCCCGAAGAGAAGGAGGGTGCAGTGGAGGGTCCCGGTGGGAGTCCGCTCGTTCACCCCCACGCACAGCCAGGCCTTCGCCTTCCGGGCCGCCCGGGCCATCCTCTCCGTATCCGGCGACGGCACCTCGACGCAGCTTCCGGCGAAGCGGCGGAACGCGACGCCGGCGGCCGGGTCGGAGAAGCCACCAAAGACCGGCCCGAAGACCGCCGACGCGGGATAGGCGGCGACAAACGCCTCCGGGAGCACGATGAGGCGGGCACCGCGGTCGGCGGCCTCGCCGACGAGCCGCTCGAGCTTCTCGAGGGTGGCGTCCCGGTCCAGCACGACGGGCGCCGCCTGGATCACCGCGACGGTCGCTCGCGTGGCACCCTCCCCCATGTCTCCTCCGTCGTCGCCTCCGTGTCGGGCCCCGGAAGCCTACATGAGACGGGGGACGTCCGACAGCCCTCAGCCCCCGGCGGCTGCTCGGAGCTCGTCCACCAGCTCCTGCGCAGTCCAGTCGTTACCGCGGAAGACACGGACGAGCCTCCCCTCGGGGTCGATCACCGCTGTGCGCAGGTTGTGGGTGAACGAGCGGCTCTCCTCGACGTAGTCGAGCCCCAGCTCTCCGCCCAGGGTCCGGATGTCCTTCTCGGTTCCGCTCGCGAGCTCCCAGTGAGTGAAGGGAGGTGTCGTCTTCTGGAAGGGCTTGCCGTACTCACGGAGGATCTCCGGCGTGTCGTGCTTCGGATCGAAGCTCACGGTGAGGAGGTGGGTGCGGGCTCGCAGCATCTCGTCCGCGATGAGAATGGCGTGGGCGGCGGCGAAGTTCTTCATCATCAGCGGGCAGAAATCCGGAAGCGGACACCGGGTGAAGACGAAGGTGAGGCCCAGGGCACGGCCACGGTAGTCGGAGAGGCGGACGGTGTTGCCATCCTGGTTCACGAGAGTGACATCCGAGAGCTCGTGACCCGGGCGGAGTTCATGCGGCTCGTGCGCCTGCGGCCGCGGCGTGGCGTTCGGGTCGGGTGTGCCCTTCTTGACGACCACCAGGTCCTCGAGCCAATAGCGCGAGTCGGGTACGACCAGTCGCGCCGTCACCTCGTCGCCGGCGGAGACGCTCTCCAGGAGAGCCGCGTCCTTCGGGAGCACGATGAAGTCCATGATCATGGCCGGCATGAAGCCCGGGATGTCCTCGTGATCGATCCTGATCGTCCGCTCGGCGGGGTCGACCGCGACGACCGTCCCCTTGAGCGGATAGCTCTGGGCGCCGGACTGGGGGGCCTTTTGACGGCACCCGCTGAACAGGAGGGCACCCAGGAGGATGACCGGGGCGAGACGTGGGAGATTCAGCATGCGTTCACTCTCTCGCATCGCTAGTGCCTGGAGACAGCCCCCCCGGCGGGAACCCCGCGGGCGAGGGCGCGGGCCATCCAGGCGATGGTTGCGATGGCGCCGACGAGCAGGAGCGCGAAGATCGCCAGGGGTCCCCACTGGGGGTCCACCCACCCCGGGTGCTCGAAGCCGGCACCTTTCAGGACCAGCTGCCGGAGCTGGTCCCGGAGCAGGACCATGACGATCAGCGTCGGGAGGAGTATCGCGACCTGTGCCCAGGTGGCCCGGACCGCGTTCTTTGCGCCGAGGGCCAGCAGGGCGAACCCGCCGGTGGCGATTCCGAAGAGGATCCCCAGGGCCAGCAGCGTCATCGCCCACGTGTCGCCGCCGACCAGACGGATGAGGATCTCCTTCGGCTGGGCGAGGAGGAACCACATCCCGACGAAGATGTTGACCGCGGTGGCGACGCCGAACATGAGGGTGGCCTTCCGCATGACCCATGATGCCATCTCGGGCTGTCTCCGCCGCCGAATCAGCCCGAACAGGGCCGCGGCGAGCGAGGCCACCGCCACCGCCCCGAACAGCATGTGAAGGTACCGAGGCCAGAACGTCGGATCCCCGAGGTTCAGGACCAGCCCGGTGCCGCCCTGCCGAGAGACGTCGACAAAGGTCTCGGGGCGGAGGGATCGCGTGACGTTCGAGGTGTAGAGAAAGGCTACCGCCGCGAACAGCACCGTGATGCCGACCGCGACGTGCCGCGCCCGGGGACCGAGGGACTCCCCGCGGAACGCGAGGAGGTAGGCCCCGGAGTAGGCGAGGATGACGAGGGGCACGACCGCCAGCCACCACCAGGCCATGAGGATGGAGCTCGTGAAGAAGACCCGTCCGTAGAGAACCTGTACGAAGAGGAGAGGGGCCACGCCGAACGTCACCGCCGCCGCCACCGCCACCGGCAGCGCCCTCGCGAATGCCGCGACGACCTCGGCCCGCGGGGTCGCGCTGTCCGTTCGTCGGCTCAACCGCCAGTGAAGGGCCAGGATCGAGCCGCCGAGGACGACGTTCATGGCCAGGAGGTGAAGAAAGAAGGTGAGCTGCAGGAGTGCCCACAGCAACCACGCCGGGGCGGGCTGGGGCAAGGGATCGGCCAGCGGGATCACGGGCGTCACGAGAGGGCCTCCTCGTCCGGAGCCGGGGCCGGGAGGCCGGCCAGGTACTCCGCGAGCGCGGCGCGCTCCGCATCGGTGCCGGCGAACGGCGCCATCTCCTCCCGCACCTCCTCGAGCCGTCCGATCAGGTCGTAGAGCTCCTCCGTCGTGCGACCGTGGAGCCGATCGGCGATGGGCCACGCCGCGTCCGGCCCGTGGCAGGCGGCGCAGTGCGTCTCGAACACGTCCTGGCCGGGCTCGGTCTCCACCGCCACCGCGACCCCGGCCGCGGCGTCGCCGCCGAGACGCGCGAGATGGATGGCGAGGGCCCGCCTCTCCGCCGCGGTCCCCACGAAGGGGGGCATCCGCCGGCCCAGACGCGTCTGCAGGCGGGCGGGCGGGCTCCCCCAGGACGTCGTCTCCCCATGGGCGTCGACCGGCCGGGCGAGCGAGTCGAGGGTCGTCTCGATCCCGGCGACGCTCTGGCCCTCGACGAGGCTCCGGACGCCGAGGTGACCGGTCTCGGTGTGACAGGCGCGGCACTGGAGCCGGAAGAGCTCGCGTCCGGCCGCGGCCTCGATCGCCGCGCGCGTCGCGGGGTCGAGGGCACCGAAGCCGGGCGTGTCCGGCTCGTATCCCTCCGGGACGCTCGCGAAGCGTGCGGTGGCGAGGACCCCGCGTGCGTCGAGCGCATCGACCGCGAACGGGTCCTCGATCGCGACCGCTCCGGCCGACGCGGGCAGGCGCACGCTGTTGACGAACATGTACCGGTCGATCACCCAGGGCTTGCGCAGCCCCTCGCGGACCCACTCGCTACTCCCCATCGAGACGAAGCCCAGGAGCATCAGCAGCGCCGCCTCGAGCGGG
>JAJDNV010000023.1 GCA_022340545.1 Acidobacteriota bacterium
TCCGCGCTGGCCGGCCCGGGCGAGTCCATCCCGACCGCCCGCACCCTCTCCCGGGCCACGCCCGTCCGCTCGAGGATCTCGTCGAAGCTCTGGGCCAGCGCCTCCACCGCGATGCCCGCCCCTTCCTGCACCCGGCTCGGCCTCTCCACCATGGAGTCGACGAGGAACCGTCCCGACGGCTCGAGGACCGTCGCGTTGTTCTTGTTCCCACCGTTGTCCAGCCCCACCACGACCCACTGGTCCCGCGTCGGCATGAGCTCTCCTTACTGTGATCGACCGGCCGGGCCGGCCAAGAGACGGAATTGTACCCGCCCTGCGTGTGGCGTCCAGGCGACGGCACCATGGTGCCGCGGGATCAGTCGTTTTAGAATCGGGACATGGATCGGAAAGTCATCGAGCGCAGGGCGTGTCGCGGAGCCGTCGTCTGCGTGTTGGCGACGGTGCTGGGCGCCTCGGGGGCGCCGGCGTCGGCCGGCGAGGTCGAGCTGGCCGTCCAGGTCGGAAGGTCGTTGCCGTTCTACGAGCAGTCGTTCGCCCTCAACCCGGGCGACTTCGTGCCACCCGACTACCCCATCGAGACCTCCGGGGCGTTCAATCTCGAGCTGGGGGGCGGACTGACGCTGTCCGGAGGCCTCACATGGCGGTTCTCGGACGTCGTCGGCCTCGAGGCGCGGGTGGACAGCGCCAAAGTGGAGCTGGAGGTCACGGGGGGGCGGGTGAGCGGCGACCTTGGAGACCTCGTCCCCGGCGTGCCGTCGATCCCGGTATCGGGTGATCTCTCGGGCGAGACGCAGATCGATCGCCTCACACCCGTCTCGCTCAACCTCCAGGTGGGCGTCGGGGACCAGGTCCGCTTCGTGATCTCGGGGGGGGCGAGCTACATCCCCGCCACCACGGTGGCCGCGACGGTGCAGGTCCGCCTCGGGGCGAGCGACATCCCGGGGCTCCCTCCGATCACGCTCCCGGGCCTGAGCGTCACCGCTGCCGCCACCCTGGACGGCGGCTTCGGAGGAAACCTGGGAGCGGGACTGCGGATCGCGGTGAGTCCCCAGGTGGCGTTCGTCGTCGAGGGGCGGGCCTTCGGCTTCCCCACGCGGGAGCTCCATTGGGGCTCGGGCAGCGGCAGCTCAGCGATCGAGGACGCCCTGGCCGACGCCCTGGATCCGATCGAGTTCCAGTACGGCTTCTTCCAGGCCACGGGCGGGCTCGCCATCACCTTCTGAGTCGGCGGTGTCTCGCCGGAGGCGTGTCGGCAGCGCCGGGCCTCCGACAGACGCTGCCGGCGGGACTGGAGGACGATCATGAAACAGCTTGCTCGCTTCGGCCTCACCGTTCTGCTGTCGGGACTGCTGGCCCCCGCAACCTTCGGCGCGCCGCACCCGGTCTCGGGTGACCGGGCCACGTGGCATCCGCTCACCGTGACCCTCATCGGCCCGGACAGCAGCGAAACCGCCTCCCCCAACCCCTACCTCGACGTCCGCCTCTCGGTGCGCTTCGAGAACGGCGAGGCGGCGTACGACGTGCCGGGCTATTACGCCGCCGACGGCACCGCCGCGGAGACGGGGGCGGAGGCCGGCAACGTGTGGAGGGTCCACTTCGTGCCAGATCGCGCGGGAGAGTGGCGCTACACGATCTCCTTCCGCACCGGTGAGGGGATCGCCCTGAGCGATGACCCCGATGCCGGCACCGCCCTGGAAGGCGACGGAGAGACGGGCTCGATCTCCGTCGAGCCGGACGAAGAGGCCCGGGGTCTCCTGAGATACGTGGGCGAGCGCTACCTGCGCTATGCGGGCAGCGGTGAGTGGTTCCTGAAGGCCGGGGCGGACAGCCCGGAGAACTTCCTCGCCTACGAGGGATTCGACGGCGAGAGAGGACGCTCGACCGCGGGCGAGGAGCGTGAGGGCGAGGCCGCCCTCGCCCCCCGGCACGTCTACGCGCCGCACGTCCCGGACTTCCGCGGCGGCGACCCCACCTGGCGGGGCAGCCGGGGAAAGGGCATCATCGGCGCGCTGAACTACCTCGCGGGCAAGGGGGTCAACAGCGTCTACTTCCTCACCATGAACGTGGCCGGGGACGGGAACGACGTCTGGCCCTGGCGCACGAGCGAGGAGCGCTTCCGCTTCGACTGCTCGAAGCTGGATCAGTGGGAGATCGTCTTCTCGCACATGGACCGCCTCGGCATCGCGCTCCATGTGGTGCTCACCGAGACCGAGAACGAGTCGCTCATGGAGCTCGAGGAGGGCGGGGTGTTCTTTGCCGAACGGCGCAAGCTCTATTACCGGGAGCTCGTCGCCCGCTTCGGCCATCACCGGGCGATTGTGTGGAACCTCGGCGAGGAGAACGGCTGGGACGATCGACACAAGGACTCCACGGCCAACGCCGGCCTGCCGAACTCGCACGAGCAGCGCAAGGCCTTTGCCGACCACCTTCGGGCGATCGACCCCTACGACCGGCCGATCGTCGTCCACACCCTCCCGGGCCGCCAGATGGATATCTACTCCCAGCTGCTCGGACACGAGTCGTTCGAGGGGGCCTCGCTCCAGATCAGCCCGGTCGAGCAGGTCCACGCCGAGACGATGAAGTGGGTCGAGCGGTCGGCGGAGAAGGGCCGGCCATGGGTCGTCAACCTGGATGAGATCGGGCCCGCCTCCGACGGGGTCCTCCCCGACGCCGACGACCCTGACCACGACGCGGTGCGACACCACGCGCTCTGGGGCAACCTGATGGCCGGGGGCGGTGGCTGCGAGTGGTACTTCGGCTACAAGTACCCACACAACGACCTGAACCTCGAGGATTTCCGCAGCCGCGACCGGATGTGGGACCAGACGCGCCACGCGGTGGAGTTCTTCCGGAAGCATCTCCCCTTCCCCGAGATGAGGTCGGCGGACGGGTACGTGATGCGGGACGGGGCCTGGGTCCTCGCGAAACCCGGAAGCGTCTACGCCGTGTACTTGCCCCCGACCCCGACCGGAGAGGACCCCCCGAGACCCGCGAACCTGTGGCTCCCCTCGGCCGAGTACGCCGTCCGCTGGTACGACCCGCGCAACGGCGGGGCGCTTCGGGAGGGCCCGGTGACCACCGTGAGCGGCCCCGGCTACCGATCCCTCGGGCCTCCGCCCGGCGACCCAAGCGACGACTGGGTGACGCTGGTCACGCTCACCGGGACGGCACCGAAGGAGGTCCCGCCCCCACCGCGGTGAAGGAGGCCACCCACCCCCTAGAGAGCGCTCCGGATGCCCCAGGGGCGGGCCCAGCCGAGACCGTCGACGGTCCCGGCACGCGGGTGATACTCGCATCCGACCCAACCCGGGAAACCCAGGTCGTCGATGAGGGCAAAGAGGCGTGGGTAGTCGATCTCCTGCGTCTCGTCCGGCTCGTGGCGGCCGGGCACGCCGCCGATCTGGAAGTGGCCGATGACGTCGATGTTCGCCCTGATGGTCTCGGCGAGACCGCCTTCCATGATCTGCATGTGGTAGCAGTCGTACTGCAGGTAGACGTTGGACCTCCCCACCTGCTCGATGATGCGACGTGCCTGGGCAGATCCGGTCAGGAAGTACCCGGGGTTGTCCCGCGTGTTGAGCGGCTCGAGGAGGAGCCGAACGCCGTCCGGCTCGGCCTGCTCGGAGGCCCAGCGCAGGTTGGCGACAAAGGTCGCCTCGGCGTCCGGGTGGTCGGTCGGCCCCGCCAGGCAGTGGAGCTGGCGGCAGCCGGCCGCCCGGGCATACTCGAGCGCCCGAGTCAGCGCCACTCGGAACTCGTGCTCGCGTCCCGGGATCGCACCGACCCCGGGCATGACGTTCATCAACACCGCCGTCAGGTTGTGACGCCGCACCCGCTCGGCAACGTCCTCCTTCGACTCGCCATACGGCAGCTGGATCTCAACGCCGCGAAACCCCACGTGGGCCGCCAGCTCGAACCGATCGAGCAGGTCGACCTCGCGAAACAGCATCTCGACGCTCGCCGCCAGTCTGGGCATCGTGTCACTCCCGGGTCATGACGACAGAACATATCAGATGCGCTCGGGTCGGCTCACCGCGGGCACGAGAGCGGACTTGTGGTAGCGTCACCAGGCCCCGCGACACCCATGAGGAACGAGATCTGCGCCATCTTCAGCATCCGGGGGATTCCCCTGGCCGCCTCCATCGGGGGCCCGAGGGGCTAGCGGTGGCCACCTACGCCATCGGCGACGTCCAGGGTTGCCTCCGAACGCTCCAGCGGCTCCTGAGGCAGGTTCGTTTCGACGCTGCCGCAGACCGCCTGTGGCTGGTCGGTGATCTCGTCAACCGGGGCCCTCGCTCGCTCGAGGTCCTGCGGTGGGCCCGCTCGCTGCGCGAAGGGCTCACCGTCGTGCTGGGCAATCACGACCTGCACCTCATCGGCCGGGCTCACGGGACCCGGCCGCCCAAGCGTCACGACACGCTGGAAGCGGTCCTCGCGGCGCCCGACCGCGACGAGCTGATCGACTGGCTGCGGCGGAGACCCCTGCTGCACCGCGAGGGCTCCTTTGTCCTCGTGCACGCCGGGCTACTCCCGCCATGGACACTCGAGGAGGCGGCGACGCGGGCTCGTGAGGTCGAGGCGGCGCTCGGGGGCCCAAGGCCCAAGCGTCTGCTGAAAGCGCTCGCGACGAGAAAGCCCCCGGCCTGGCGCCAGGACCTCGACACGGCCGACCGCCTCCTCGTGGCGGTTCAGTCCTTCACACGCCTGCGCACCTGCCGCACGGACGGCCGGGTGTGCGAGAGGTTCACCGGTCCCCCGGAGGATGCGCCGGAGGGCTGTCTCCCCTGGTTCCAGCTCCGGGACGATCGGGCCGCCAGGACAACCGTCATCTGTGGGCACTGGGCCACCCTCGGGCTTCGAACGAGACCCGGCCTGTTGGCGATCGACACCGGTTGTGTCTGGGGCGGCCCGCTGACGGCGGTGCGACTCGAGGACCAGGAGGTCTTCCAGGAGCCGTTTGCGGATTGACGGTGGCGGCGTGTCGGCGACTCGCGCCGATCGGGAGCGAATCCCAAATCACGTGCCCTCCCGACGTCCGAGGTGATAGCATCCCCCGCGCGTGAGTCGAAATCCGCCCGGCAGACCCTGCGAAGGAGCCTTCCATGAGTCATAAGCACATGGCACTCATCCTGGCCACGACCCTGATGGCCGTCGGTCTTCATGCCGCGGAGAAGGCGACCGACGAGGACAAGGAGCTCCTCTCGGCCGAGACGTTCAAAGGCCTCGAGCTGCGGGGCATCGGACCGGCGGTGTCCTCGGGACGCATCGGGGACCTCGCCGTCCACCCAACGCGACACAGCACGTACTACGTGGCGGTGTCCTCGGGCGGGGTCTGGAAGACCGTCAACTCGGGAACGACCTGGACGCCCCTCTTCGACGAGGAAGGATCCTACTCGATCGGCTGCGTGACCCTCGACCCCAACGATCCCCTCGTCGTGTGGGTGGGGACCGGCGAGAACAACTCCCAGCGCTCCGTCTCCTACGGCGACGGCCTGTACAAGTCCGTCGACGGAGGGACGAGCTGGGAGAACGTGGGGCTGAAGGATTCGGAGCACATCTCGAAGATCGTCGTCGATCCCCGGGACTCCGACGTCGTCTTTGTGGCCGCCCAGGGACCACTGTGGAGATCGGGTGGCGATCGGGGGCTCTACAAGACCACGGATGGCGGCAAGACCTGGAGCCACTCGCTCGACATCGATGAGGACACCGGCGTCACCGACGTCTGGATGGACCCCCGGAACCCGGACGTGCTCTACGCCGCCGCCTATCAGAGGCGGCGCCACGTCTGGACGCTGATCAACGGCGGCCCCGGGTCCGGCATCTACAAGTCCACGGACGCCGGCGCCAGCTGGACGGAGATGACCAACGGCCTGCCCGAGGCGGACATGGGTCGCATCGGCCTGGCCGTCTCCCCCGCGAACCCCGACGTCGTCTATGCAATCGTCGAGGCCGCCGAGGAGGGGGGCTTCTACCGCTCCACGGACGCCGGGGTCAACTGGAAGAAGATGAGCGACTACATGTCGCAGAGCCCCCAGTACTACAACGAGATCATCCCCGACCCGGTGAAGGTGGACCGCGTCTACTCGATGGACACCTGGATGCACGTCACCGAGGACGGGGGCGAGACCTTCAAGAAGGTCGGGGAGAAGTACAAGCACGTCGACAACCATGCCCTGTGGATCGACCCGGAGAACACGGACTACCTCCTCGTCGGGTGCGACGGTGGGATCTACGAGAGCTTCGATCGAGGTGCGACGTGGAATTTCAAGTCGAACCTCTCGGTGACCCAGTTCTACCGGGTCTCGGTCGACAACGCCGAGCCCTTCTACAACATCTACGGCGGCACCCAGGACAACAACACCCTCGGGGGCCCCTCTCGCACCGCGACCGCCCACGGAATCACCAACTCCGACTGGATCGTGACTGTGGGCGGCGACGGGTACGAGACGGTGGTCGATCCCGAGGACCCGAACATTCTCTACTCCCAGTGGCAGTACGGCGGTCTCGTTCGGTACGACAAGAAGACCGGCGAGACGATCGACATCAAGCCGAAAGCCGAGCCCGGCGAGCCGCCGCTCCGCTTCAACTGGGACTCACCCCTGATCATCAGCCCCCACTCGCGGACCCGTCTCTATTTCGCGGCCCAGCGGCTCTTCCGCAGCGACGACCGCGGTGACAGCTGGCGGGCGGTGAGCCCGGACCTGAGCGCGCAGATCGATCGCAACACGCTCCCGGTCATGGGGCGGGTGTGGAGCGTGGACGCCGTGGCCAAGAACGCCTCCACGTCTTTCTACGGCAACATCGTCTCGCTCTCCGAGTCGCCGCTCGTGGAGGGGCTGATCTACGTGGGGACCGACGACGGCCTCATCCAGGTCACCGAGGACGGCGGCGAGACCTGGCGCAAGATCGAGGAGTTCCCCGGGATCCCGCCCAGGACCTACGTGTCGGACATCGAGACCTCCTTCCACGAGGCCGACACCGTCTACGCCTCCTTCGACAACCACAAGATGGCCGACTTCAAGCCCTATATCCTCAAGAGCGCCGACCGGGGTCGGACCTGGACCCCGATCTCCGGTGACCTGCCGGAGCGCGGGACCGTGTATGCGCTGGCCGAGGACCACGAGAAGGCGTCGCTGCTCTTCGCGGGCACCGAGTTCGGCGTCTTCTTCTCGATCGAGGGCGGCGGTCGCTGGATCCAGCTCGAGGGGGGCATTCCCCCCATCGCGGTCAGGGACATCGACATCCAGAGGCGGGAGAGCGACCTGGCCCTCGGCACGTTCGGCCGGGGCTTCTACATCCTCGACGACTACTCCCCGCTGCGCCTGGTGAACGAGGAGATGCTGGAGAGTGAGGCCACGCTCTTCCCCGTGAAGAAGGCCTGGATGTTCATCCCCTCGACCCCCCTGAGCCTGCCCGAGAAGGGTGACATGGGGCACGCCTTCTTCACCGCGCCGAACCCGCCCTTCGGGGCCGTCTTCACCTACTACCTGAAGGAGAAGATTCAGACCCGGAAGGAGAGGCGGCGGGAGGCCGAGAAGAAGATCGAGGAGGACGGGGGCGACGTCGCCTACCCGAGCTGGGACGAGCTGCGGGCGGAGGCCCGCGAGGAGAAGCCGATCGTATTGCTGACGGTGAGCGACTCGGAGGGCCACGTGGTCCGACGTGTGAGCGGGCCGGTCGAAGCGGGCTTCCACCGGGTGGCCTGGGATCTGCGATACCCGGCGGCGGACCCGACGGATCTCGAGCCGTCGACCGAGTACAGCCCATACGCCGAGCCCCCCATCGGACCGCTGGCTGCGCCCGGCACCTACCGCGTCACTCTCGCCAAGCGCGTGGACGGCGAGCTCACGTCGCTCGGCGAGACACAGACGTTCACGACCGAGACACTCGGCACCGGGAGCCTGCCTCCTCCGGACAGGTCAGCGCTGCTGGCCTTCCAGGAGAAGACCGGGCGCCTGCAGCGCGCCGTGCTCGGCGCCGTCGAGACGGCCGGCGAGGCCCGGAAGCGCCTCGATTACCTGAAGCAGGCCCTCGACGATACCCCGGCCGCGGACCCGGCGCTGGCCGACGAGGCCCGCGCGATCGAAGGACGGCTGAAGGACCTCGAGGTGGCCCTGTCCGGCGATCAGGTTGTGGCCGGGTACCAGGAGCCGACCCCGCTGTCGATCGTGGCGCGAGTGCAGGGGATCGTCTCCGGCCACTGGATGACGACCCAGGCCCCGACGGCCACACACCGGCGAGCCTACGAGATCGCGGCGGAGGAGTTCGCGGACGTTCTCGCCCGGCTTCAGGCATCGATGAACGACCTGCAGGCACTCGAGGCGAAGGCCGAGGCGGCGGGCGCCCCCTGGACGCCGGGACGCGTGCCCCGCTGGGAGCCCGAGTGAGTCCCTGGTTCCCTGGCGTGACGGAACGCTCGCCCCGGGGCCGACCCTACTCGACGTAGCCCAGCGACTCGAGCCGCTCGCGCAGCTCCGGCGAGATCGGTGCGGCCACCGCCCCGATCGACGGGCCCTCGGTGATCAGCTCGAGCTTGATCAAGCGGAGCTTCTCGGAGGTGCCCGGGAACTCTTCGGCCACGTCTTTGGTCTCTCCGGGGTCACGCGACAGGTCGAACAGGGAACGGCGGATCCGCTTCCATCCCGGACTTCGAATCGACGACCCACCCTCCTCGAGAACGCTCACTGCGTACGGGGCGGGAGCCGGCCCCCCGGCCGCGTAGAGGGTCAAGTCTGCACCTTCGAAGACGGTGGGTCGTGGCCGGTCCAGGGCGCCGAGCATCGTCGGCGCCACATCGAGCAGACGCACCTGGTCCGACAGCGTCTGCCCGGCGTGCCAGGAGTCCCGGTACTTGATCAGCAGAGGCACACGCAGGAGCTCGTCGTAGAGGGTGTGGCCGTGCCACCCGACCATCCCGTGCTCTCCGAACTCCTCCCCGTGGTCCGAGGTGAAGATGATTAGGGACTGCTCGTAGAGGTCGAGCCGGCGGAGCCCCTCGACCAACGCGCCGAAGGCGGCGTCCACCGAGCGGATCTCGGCCTCATACGTGCTCTCGATGTGGCGCAGGTCTTCCGGAGTGATGGTGGACCGCTTCGTGTTTATGGCGTTCAGGAGCTCGATCGAGATCTCCGATGGAAGGGGACCTTCGTAGTCGGCCTCCACCGCCGCGAGGTTCTCCGGAGACGGGGTGTACGGGTGGTGGTTTTCGTAGGTGTGCACGAACAGGAAGAACGGGTTCTGCCCGACCTGCTCGAGCCATGAGAGCGCCCTTGCGACGGTGGGCCGGAACTCGTCTCTGAACGGCTCTCCCGGCCGATGACCGGGTGTCTCCCAGACGTCGAAGCCTTGACCAACGCCGAAGACGGCATCGAGCTGGCCGCCGCCGTGGAAGGCGGCGGTCTTGAATCCTTCGGCCCGCAGGACCTCGGCGACGGTCAGGTGGTCGGGGGCGAGGGACCGTCTCCGCTTGATGGAGGCCCCGTGGTGTTGAGGAAGGAGGGATGTGAAGAGCGAGGCGTGGGACGACAGCGTGGACGGGGCCTGGGCGATCGTGAGCTCGAAGAGCACGGCTTCTTCGCGGAAGGCATCGATGTTGGGGGTGAACGAGGGTTCTCTTCCGTAGCAGCCGAGGCGGTCGGCGCGGAGGGTGTCGATCGAAACCAGGATGACGTTCTCGGCCGGGGCGGGCGCCTCTGCCCGGGGGCCCGGTCCGCAGGCCGCGACGGTGGCCGCCATCATCAACGGAACCCTCCCGATCCCTGCGGTCATCCGTCCATCATACGGTGTCGCGTACCCGCTCTGCAGACGAGCAGGCCGGCGGCTGCTGGCCTGGGCGGCAGCAGGTTCACGCCTTCAGTACGGCGTCGATCTGCTGGAGCTCTTCGGCCGAGAGCTCAGGGGCCTTCAGGGAGTCGAGGTTCTGGTCGAGCTGGGCGACGCTGCTCGCGCCGACGAGGGCCGAGGTGACCACGGGCCGGCGCAGGACCCAGCGCAGCGCCATCTGAGCGAGGCTCTGTCCGCGGGCCTTGGCGATCTCGTTCAGCTTCCGGGCCTTCTCAACGACCTCCCCCGTCACCTGCTCGGCACGCAGGAAGCCGTGGGGTTTGGCGGCGCGCGAGCCGTCCGGGATGCCGTTGAGGTACTTGTCGGTCAGGAGACCCTGGGCCAGCGGCGAGAACGCGATGGCGCCGATCCCCTCGCGCTCGAGCACGTCGGCGAGCCCCTCCTCGATCCAGCGAACGAACATGGAGTACTTCGGCTGGTGGATGAGGCACGGCGTCCCGAGGCTCCGCAAGATGGCCGCGGCCTCGGTGGTGGCTTCGGCAGGGTAGTTGGAGATCCCCGCGTAGAGGGCCTTTCCCTGTCGGACGGCCTGGGCGAGGGCCCCCATCGTCTCCTCGAGGGGGGTGTCGGGGTCGGGGCGGTGCGAGTAGAAGATGTCCACGTAGTCGAGACGCATGCGGAGCAGACTCTGATCGAGGCTCGCGAGCAGGTACTTGCGCGAGCCGAAGTTCCCGTACGGGCCCGGCCACATGTCGTACCCCGCCTTGGTGGAGACCACCAGCTCGTCCCGATAGGGGCGCAGATCGAGGTCCAGGATGCGACCGAAGGCCTCCTCGGCCGAGCCCGGAGGAGGGCCGTAGTTGTTGGCGAGATCGATGTGGGTGACGCCGCGGTCGAAGGCGCGGCGCACGATGGCGCGGCCGTTCTCGAAGACGTCCACCCCCCCGAAGTTGTGCCAGAGGCCCAGGGAGACGGGAGGCAGCCGCAGCCCGCTGCGGCCGCAGCGGCGGTAGGTCATCGCCTCGTAGCGATCAGGGGCCGGCGTGTAGTCCATGTCGTCTCGCCTCAGGGGTGTGGGGGTGGCGCCACTCCGACCGCCGTCACTTCTTCTCGGAGTAGTAGTGGCCCAGCAGCTTCCGGCTGTGCTCGTCCTCGTGACAGTACGCGCAGAGGTTCTCCCAGTTGGAGCCGTCGGGGGGGTTGTTGTCGTGGTTGCCGTCCTTGTGATGGACGGTGAGGAGGTGTCGGTTCGTGTGGTCGAAGCTCCGGGCGCAGCGGGCACACACCATACCGTGGATCGCGAGCGAGCGGTCCCGGTAGTTGCTCGACGCCATCCGCTTCTGACGGATCTCCTGGATCAGATCGTCGACGGGCACGTCGTTCTTCGGCCGGGTGGGGCCTCTCCTCCCCCGTCGCATATCTGCCTCCTGGCGCGACCCAGTCTACGCCGTTTCCTCCCGCGAGTCGGCCTTGCCCTTCCGGGCCGACACCCGGTCGGGAATCACGGAGCAGCGCTTCGGCCCGGCGTCTGCTCCCTCTCTACCCATGCCGGTGACGGATCAACGCGGATCTTCGGGAAAGAAGATCTTCTCGACGGGCATGGCGAAGATTCGGCCGAGCCGGAAGGCCAGAGGCAGACTCGGATCGTATTTGCCGGTCTCGATCGCGTTGATCGCCTGGCGGGACACTCCCGCCTGGCGGGCAAGATCCTCTTGCGTCCAGTCGCGCTCGGCCCTCAGCACCTTGAGACGATTCCGCACGATACTTCGCTCCAGGCCCGTCAGCGGTAGCGCCACCAGGCGATCACGATCCCCATCAGGTACGCGACGATCATCACCGCCGGCAGGTCGCGGGGATCCATCCCCAGCGGGACGCCCTCGCCGGCGAAGAAGCTGACCCCGAACGCCGCGACGAGAGACACCGGGAACGCGATCGACAACGCGAGCTCTTGTCGTTGCCGCTGGAACTCGTCGAGCGTCCGGGACAACCGCACGTAACCGGCCACCCACAGGCCGAACGCCGCGACGAGAAGCCCCGTCACGAGCAGGCGCCACGGATCGCCGGGAGAGAGGTTTTCGCGAAGCGCGATGTGCACACACCAGAGCCCCGCAGTGGTCAACCCGCCCACCATCGCCGGCGCCATCGCTCGGAGCCCTTTGCTGGCCCCTGTTGTTGAAGAATTCATCTCAGGACCTCCTGTTGGTCAGACAAGCTTTACGGACAAAATGTAATGTATACATTACTTTTTGTCAAGTGCAGTTGATTCCCGGTCCCGCGAATCCTCGGGAACTTGGGCCTGGTCAGCGGGATCCGAGGCTTCACCCGCTCGAGTTGTAGAGGAGCCGCTCGGCGCTCTCGAGGGTGCAGACGACGTAGCCCCGCCGCTGGGCCAGCTCGCGCTCCCGGGCTCCGTTGTAGCCCCAGCTGGAGAGGGCGCAGCGGACACCGAGCGACGCGACGGCGTCGAGGTGGTTCACCTTGTCGTCGACGAACGTGATCTCCGGGAACGGGATCCCCAGCTCGCCCTGCAGATGTCGCAGGTGAGCGGCTTTGGTACGACCCGTCTCCTTGTCCATCAGGCGCTCGTCCGGAAAGAGGTCGCCGAGTCCGTGCTCCTCGAGGAGCAGCCGGACGGAATGCCGGTCCCTGGCGGTGGCAATGGCCAGCGCTGCGTCCGACGAGCGACGCCGGAGGAGCGTCACCACCTCGGGATAGGGGCCCTGGAGGGCGCGCCAGCGCTGCGGGTGCTCCTGCTGGAACCGGGTCCGCACCTCGTAGAACCGCACGTGGAAGGACTCCAGGAACCCGGTCGACACCCTGGCGCGCTCGTCGTCGTAGCGCTCCTGGTCGTCGACCCGCACGCCGCGCTCCAGGATGGAGAGCATCACCGCGTAGTCCTCGGCGCGGTTGCCGAGGGGCATCAGCTCGAGGAAGCTCCGATAGACAGGGTCAGCGAGGATCTCCTCCCGGGAGGCCCTGAAGCCGCCGCCCGGCGCGGGCAGCCGGCCACGGCCGGGTCGGGCCGGCCCGAGTTCCGCATACGTCCTGCGGGCGACCAGGTAGGCCTCGGGCGCGCTGTTGAAGATGACGCCGTCGAAGTCGAGCACCAGTGCGCGCATGACGGAACGGAGTGTACCTGCTCGACGACGTCCCCGCGCTACCGGGCCCCGCGGTCTATTGCCGGCCGGATCTCGCCCGTCGTAGGATCCTGGTGTCCTGGGAGGAGCTCCGGATGCTGGAGGCAGTCCTGCTGTTCGCCGGAGGGGTCCTTGCCGGGAGCGTCGGCGGCCTGCTCGGGATCGGCGGCGGCATCATCCTGATGCCCCTCCTGCGTTTTCCCGTCGGGCTCTCGCCTGCCTACGCGGCGGGGACGTGTGTCCTGGCGGTGGCCTTCACGTCGCTGGGCGGGAGCTATCGGCACTACCGTCTCGGGCACGTGGGGCTCAGACCTCTCGTGTCCGTCATCACCGCCGGGGCCCTGGCAACGATCGTCTTTTCGGTGGCCTTCCAGTACCTGGCGACGCGCGAGCGCTGGCTCGATCTCGGCCTGGGGCTGGTGTTCTCGCTGGTCTCTCTGCGGATGATCATCGAGGTCCTCTGGAAGAAGACGTCGGGGCCCTCCACCGGCAACGCGGACTCCCGGGCCGGGCCCGGGCTCGGGGGCACGACCTTCCAGAAGGCCGTCATCGGGGCCACGGGCGGGATGCTGCCGGGATTGCTGGGGATCGGCACCGGGGTCATCCTCGTCCCCAGCTTCGCCTACGCTCTCGGCGCGCCGATCAAGGTGGCGGTGGGTTCGTCCCTCGCCTGCTTCAGCGTCAACGCGCTGATCAGTGCCTCCGCCAAGCTGGCCCAGGGTTTCGTCCGGCTCGACATCGCCCTGCCCGTCTGTCTTGGGACCCTGGTGGGCGCCAACTGGGGTGCGACCCTGAACAAGCGGTTCCCGTCGGCGCTGATCAGGCTCCTCTTCGGGGTCGTCTTCCTCTACGTTTCGTTGAAGTTCATCCTGACGTCCTTCGAGGTGCGGATATGAGCAAGGGACAACCAGAGCCGGCTCTCGAGAGGACCCGGGCGCCGTTCGCGCGGATCATCGAGGACCACGGGCTGCGGGGTGTCGAGGTCTCGGTGCTGGCCAGGCCGCTCACCCCGGAGGAGGCCATCGGGCAGCCGGGCCGCCGGGACTTTCCCATCATCGTCGGCAAGGAGCGCGTTCTGGAGGCCCGGGTGCTCGAGGCCCGTGGCCAGGCCTTTACCGACTCCGCACGGGAGTTCGTGGGGCTCCTGGACGCGGTGCTGCGTCTGGATCTCGCGACGAATCAGAGCCGTGCCATCTACGTCGCCACCCTCAACGCGGTCCTCGCCCAGGTCGGGATCGTGAAGGCCACCGTGCACTGTCGGGACGACGACCCCGAGGCCTGCGGCCTGGAGATCGCGTCGGGTCTGCGCGAGAGGCATGGCCGGGTCCACGTCGGGCTCATCGGGTTCAACCCGGCTATCGCCGAGAGCCTGGTGACCGCCTTCGGCGCCGATCACGTCCTGGTGTCGGACCTCTACGCCGACAACGTGGGCCGGAGCCACTTTGGCGTCGAGATCTGGGACGGGAGGGAAGGGACCGGGGATCTGCTCGACGCCGCGGACGTGGTGCTGCTCACGGGAACGACACTGGTCAACGGGACGTTCGACTCGATCTGGCACGGCGCCCGGACCCGAGGCAAACGCTGTCTGGTCTACGGAATGACGGCCGCCGGTGTGAGCGAACTCCTGGGTTTCGAGAGAATCTGCCCTCGCAGTCGAGAGGGGAAGTTGCGCCGGGACCCGGCCTGACGCGACGGGCCAGGCGGGGCGCCGGTGGCGGTGCCCGCCACGAAGAGGATTGGGGCGGCCGCGGGCTCCGGCGGTTCACCCGAAAGGCCATGGTGATGACCACGATCGACCGACTGCTCGCGAGCATCCCTGCCGACGCGCCGGCGCGGCACGTCGTCGTCGGCGTCTTCTGGACCGCGGTCGTCCTCGACGGAGATCCCCCTCGCTGCGGGCTGGCCTCGAGTCTCACCGAGCCTCACCACCACTCGTCCGGTGAGCCACCGATCAGGCGGGCCGGAAACCTTCTCGAACAGAGCGGGAGGGAGCTGGCGGAGAACCTCCGCTCCTCCAGCCGACTCGAGGCGGGCGTCGGGATGGCCGCCTTCAACGCGCTCCTGGACGTCGAGGAGAGCCAATGTCGAGAGGCGAACGCAGAATCGCTCATCCTTCAGGAGGGCTCGGGGCGCCGCGTGGCCATTGTGGGGCATTTCCCGTTCGTCGAGCGGGTTCGCCGACACGTGGAGGAGTGCTGGGTCCTCGAGCTCCGTCCCCTCCCGGGCGACGAGCCGGCGGACCGTGCCGCTGAGCTCATCCCCCGAGCCGATGTCGTGGCCTTGAGCGGAACCACCCTCGTCAATCACACGTTCGAGACCCTGATCGGGCTCTGCCGACCCGATGCCTTCGTCGTCCTCGTCGGGGCCAGCGCGCCGCTCAGCCCGGTGCTCTTCGGGTGCGGCGTCGACGCGATCTGCGGGACGCGGGTCGTCGCCGTGAACGACGCCATCCGGGCGGTGAGCCAGGGAGCGACGTTTCGACAGATACCGGGCCGTCGCCCGTTGAGCATGCTCAGAGAGCCGCGCCGCTCCTCGGGCGCGCGCAGGAGACCCTGAAGGTGCCGCGATCGGAGAAGGCCATCACCCCGGGCGGGAGGCAGGCGGCGTGGTCAGCCGTGCGCTGAACGGAAGCGCACATGCTGCAGTCACCACGCAGAGCGCGGTGTAGAAGGCGCTCGGGACAGCGCCCGCCTCTCCGAGGTGGGCCAGGGCGAGGACCGCGCCCAGGCCCGCATTCTGCATGCCGACCTCGATCACGAGCGTTCGGCGCTGGACGGGCGGCCAGCGCAGGGCGGTGCCGGCCAGGAAGGCCAGGCCGTAGGCGCCAAGGTTGAGGCCGAGCATGGCGAGCGCGAGCTGCGGCCCCAGCGTCGCCAGGCGGTCCCGGTTGGTCGCCACCACCACGAGGATGATCAGGACGATGGCAACGGAGGCAATGAGGGTAGCCGCGCGATCCCACCGACGCGACAGCTCGCGTCGCCATGAGCGGAGGGCGATGCCGGTGGCCACCGGCAGAACGACCATCCACGTCGCATTCCAGGCCATGGCCCCGACGGGAACGTCGATGCGCGTGTCGGCCAGCAACGGGAGCCAGACCGCGATCACGAGCGGCGACAACAGCGTGGCGAGCGTCGTCATGGTGACGGAGAGGATCAGGTCCCCCCGCAGGAGGACAGTCATCACGTTCGAGGCCATGGCCCCGGGCATGCAGCCCACGAGCACGATGCCCGTTCGGACTTGCGGGTCGTCGAAGAGGAGAGAGATGGCCCCGGCGGTGAGTGGCATGATCGTGTACTGCCCGGCGAGCCCCGACAGGGGCCTCAAGGGAGCTTGCGCGAATGTCCTCACCTGCTCGGGGCGCACCAGCGTGCCCACCGCGAGCATGGTGAGAGCGAAGGCCGGCTGGAGGGCCGGCCTCATCCAGAGAACGGACCCGGGCGCCAGGAAGGCGACGGCCCCCCCGACCAGAACGGCGATCAGGACCAGCACGGCGCGATCACGATCGGCGCGAGGCGCGACCCGCGGCAACGACTCCAGGAAGGCACGAGGGCATTGTAGTGCCTTGCGCGCCCGCGAGCCGGTTGGCTAGAGCAGCGTGCTCGCCAGCTCGGCGAGCGGGCTTCGCTCGCCCTTCACCAGGTTGACGTGGGCGAACAGGTCCTGGTCCTTCATCCGATCGATCAGGACGGTGAGCCCGTTCGACTGGCTGTCGAGGTACGGCGTGTCAATCTGGTGGATGTCCCCGGTGAAGACCACCTTCGATCCCTCTCCGGCCCGGGTGATGATCGTCTTCACCTCGTGAGGGGTCAGGTTCTGGGCCTCGTCCACGATGAAGAAGACGTGGTCGAGCGAGCGGCCGCGGATGTAGGCCAGGGGCGCAATGCAGATCTTCTCGTGCTCGATCATCTCCGCGAGCGCCTTGTGCTCCCGGCTCTCCCGGGAGAAGCGATGGCGGATCACCGAGAAGTTGTCCCACAGGGGTTGCATGTAGGGGTCGAGCTTGCTCTTGATGTCGCCGGGGAGGAAGCCGATGTCGCGGTTTCCCATCGGAACGACGGGGCGGGCGAGGTAGATCTGGTGGTAGCTCCGCCGCTGCTCGAGGGCGGCGGCCAGGGCCAGGAGGGTCTTCCCGGTGCCCGCACGGCCGGTCAAGGTGATGAGCTGGACCTCGGGGCGCGTCAGCGCGTCGAGGGCAAAGATCTGCTCGGCGTTGCGCGGATCGACGCCGTACGCCGGGCGCTTGACGACCCGCTCGAGGGCCCCCAGGCCCCGGTTGTGGTGGGCGAGCGCGCTCAGGCTGCCGTTCTTCATGACGAGGTACTGGTTCGGGTGGAGCCGGGGCGCTGGACCGCCGAACGGCACCTCGGTCACGGGGAGGGTGTGGGGTTCCTGGTGCAGGCGGGCGATGGTATCGCTGGGAAGGCCCTCGAAGCAGACCGTCCCGGTGTAGAGCCGATCCACGTGCTCAACCTTGCCCGTGGTGTAGTCCTCGGCGACCAGGCCGAGTGACTTGGCCTTCATGCGAAGGTTGACGTCCTTGCTGACGAGGATCACCGGGCGTTCGGGATGCCGGGCCCGAAGCTCCTCCGCGAGCGCCAGGATCCGATGGTCGGGCTTGTTCCGGGAGAAGACCTGGTCTACCCGGGAGGACTCCGGCTCCCCCACCTCGATGAAGAGACGGCCCCGGCCGGGGCCCAGAGGCAGCCCGTCGCTCAGCGAGCCGTCCCCGGCGAGGTGATCGAGCTCACGAACGAACTCGCGGGCCTCGAAGTTGATCAGGTCATTACCGCGCTTGAAGCGGTCGAGCTCCTCCAGCACGACGATGGAGAGCGCGACGTCGTGCTCCTGGAAGTTGTAGATGCAGGTGTGGTCGAAGAGGACCACGTTGGTGTCGACCACGAAGAGCTTCTTCATTCTTCCTCGTTGACTCTCGCCCAATCGGGGATACGGACGCGCGAATCCCGGCCCGAGGGTCGGGACGCACGACCAGAGAAGAGAGAGGAGGGGAAGGACGCGAGTGAACCGATCTTGGCCCGGGTGACTCGCTCAAGACACCCCTAGTGTAGGTTCTCAGCCCCAGGGTCGCAAGTATGCTTTGTTGCTTATTTTCTGGTTGGATACAGGGGTGACGTCAGCACGACCTGGAAGCCCAAGCCCTGTGGCAGGACTCACTTGCCGGGATCGGGCGCGGCCGGGCAGATCGCCTTGACCCGCGCCAGGCCCGGGAGCACAGTCGGGACGTGCGGATCGTCTGCCTCTCCGACACCCACGGTCACCACGCCGCACTCGATGTCCCCGAGGGCGAGGTCCTCGTCCACGCCGGGGATGCGACGCTCGGGGGCACGGCCAAGGAGGTGACGGCGTTTGCGTCATGGTTCCGCGCCCTGCCTCACCCGCACAAACTCTTCGTCGCCGGAAACCACGACCGGCTCTTCGAGGACAGACCCGGAGAGGCCCGCCGTCTTCTCGGTGACGGGATCGTCTACTTGCAGGACACCGGCACGACGATCGAGGGGAAGCGCTTCTGGGGCAGCCCCTGGCAGCCCTGGTTCCTCGACTACGCCTTCAACCTCCGCCGGGGGAAGGCCCTGCAGGCGAAGTGGGATCTGATTCCCGAGGAGACGGACGTCCTCATCACTCACGGCCCGCCTCGGGGACTCCGGGACCGCGTCGAGGGGCCGGTCGCCCAGCTTCTCGGCCGGGTGCTCGGGCAGGGCCCCCACGCCGGCTGCGACGACCTGCGGGAGGCCGTCGCTCGGCGGCGCCCCATCCTCCACGTCTTCGGACACATCCACGAGGGCTACGGCCGCGAGACGATCGACGGCACCGCCTTCGTGAATGCCTCCGTCGTGGACGCCCGTTACCGTCCGGTGAACGCCCCGGTCGTCGTCGAGCTCTGAGGACGCGGGCCCTTCCTCCGGTCGCGAGCAGCCCGGCCTGCTGCAGTCGGGCTACTCGCCGTCGGATTCCTGTCCCTCGCCCTCACCTTCGCCCCGTCCCCAGGGTGGCCGTTCGAGACGGAGATTGACCGACGAGGCGCGCAGGTCCGCCGCGACCTGCGCCGCCGGCCGCGGGATCGCCTTCGACGGCGCCTCTCCTCCGCAGCGCTCCCGAAGCGGGAGAAAGACCTCGTCGGGGAGCACGGTGTCGAGATACTCGAGCGCGGTGCCGCGCAGCACGCGATCGCGACCGCGCAGCGCCGCCCAGGCAATCCGGAGAGGCTCGGGTTCGATGGCGAGAGACAGCAACGTGAAGGTGTGCGCCAGCTGGCGCTCACCCCGGGTCGGCCGCTCGAACTCGCTCCGGACTCTCTCGAACACCTCGTCGCGGGGCACGCTGATCTCGGCGTTTTGCTCGTGAAGAGCGGCCAGGGCGGCGGCCGCCGCGGCCCGGACCCCGAAGCCGGGATCATCGAGGGCGGCCTGCAGCCCGCTCGCGCAGCGTGAACTGGGACAGGCTTTCAGCACCCGGGGAATCCGGCGCCGGACCACGGGGTCCATCCGTCGGTCCAGAAGAGCATCGACGAGCTGGCCCGTCACCCGAGGAGCCACCCGGCGGAGGGCGCGCACGACCTCGGGATACAGCTCGTCTCTCGAGAGGAGCGGGATCAGACCCGAGACCAGCAGCGGGCCGGGCTCGGGATTCGCTTGCAGCACCTGCTGCACGCGCGTCCGGCGCGCGGAGCGCAGGGCCTCCAGATCTTCCATGAGGGGGTCCGCGGGAGGTTGCGGAACCGACGGACCGGCTCGTGAAGGGTCCGCGGCCGCCCCCGGCACCTTGCTCGGAGGCGCGTCGTCCGGTGCGGGTCCAGCCCCGCGCAGCGCCTCGATCTGGCTGAGCAGCGCGCCCCGCTCGATGACCCCGGTGTGGGCCAGCGTCAGCTCCGTCGTGCGGTCGTGAACGTCCGAGGAGTCGAGCCGCACCCGCCCGGCCAGGAGGCTCTGCTCGAGCGCCCGGACGTAGCCGAGGTGAAGCCGGCGCGAGAGGACGAGGCCGACGAGGGAGACGCCCGCGGCCAGGGCGAAGAGCGGCGGCTCCGCTCCAGCCGGGGCCAGTGCCAGCACCGCCGCCACGACTGCGCCCCCCACAAGGGTCCCCGCCTTGTCGACGGCGACGTCCACCACCGCCTTGACGCGTCGCTTCTCAGCCTCCGGCAGCGGGGTGTAGAGCAGCTCGTACCCGGATCGGAAGAGGGAGTTCGTCAGCGTCTCGTGGGCGCCCCGGGCCAGGGTGGCGGTTCCGAAGCGGGGCACCGCGGCACCGAGGAGGCCGGACACGACGTCGACGGCCGGTCGGAGGGCCACGGCGCCGGCGAGGCCGAGGTGGTTCAGGGCCGGCCGGGCCAGCGTCCACTGGAAGAGCAGGCTCACCAGGCTCAGCCCGGTGTGGAACAGCGCGAAGACCAGCATCATCTGGCCCGCATCCACGAAGAGCTCCACGGTCTTCGCCTTGAAGAGGAAGTCGAACAGGGCGTCGCTCACCGCGCCCAGCAACACGACCAGAGCCAGGGTGCGCAGGTACGGCTCGCGCGCGAGCAGGGGCAGGGACAGGGCCGGGGTCCTCTCCGCGGTGGCGGTCCCGACCGGGGCGGGTCCGCGGGCACGGAGGAGCGCCGCCGAGGCCAGGCCGTGGAGCGCGCTCAAAAGCAACAGCGTGGTGGGGACCGACAGCGCCCGCGAGGCCAGGAGGGCCAGCAGGCCCCCCGCCACTCCCCCCGCCGCTGCTCCCGCCGCGATGCGGCCGACCACCTGGCGCGCGGTGAAGGGGTCGAAGCGCTCGTTCACCAGGGACCAGAAGCCGGACACGAGCGCCCCGCCGAAGGTGGCGACGTGGAGGTAGACGACCACCGCCGCGATCTGCGGGGCGAACAGGCTGGCAACCCACTCGACGACGAAGAGGAGGGCGGAGGCGGCCGCCGCGACCGGCACCACTCGGAACGGCGAGCGGCGGGCGAGGGCAACGGACATCACCTCGGCGCCGGCGAGGGCCAGCACCGCCGATGCCATCATCATCAGCGGCAGGGACTCGATGCGCAGCTCGGAGAGGAAGAAGGCGTCGCGGGTCGTGCGCCCGGCCACCTGCTGGGCGATCAGCAGGCCGGCGGCGACCGTCGCGGCCGCGACCGCCTTGCGGTCGTCCCTCTCGAAAGAGTCCATGTAATCCTGACGCCTCGGGATCGTGCGAAGCGGCGAGTGTACTACGCCCTGTTCAAGGCCTCAGCACGACCTTCGTGCACCCGTCCTGCCGGGCGTCGAACAGCGCATACCCCCGGGGGCCGTCCTCGAGGGGCAGCCGGTGAGAGATCACCGAGCGCCACGGGTGGCGACAGTCCCGGACCACCGGCAGGAGCTGTTCCATGTAGTGGCGGGCCGGGCAGCGACCGCTTCGATAGGTCAGGTTCTTGTCGTAGGCCTCGACCGGAGCGAAGGCGAACTGCTCCTCGGTGTGAACGCCCACCGAGGCGACGACTCCCCCAGGTCGCACCAGGTCCACGGCCAGGCGCGTGGCGGCCGGACTTCCGACGACCTCGAGAACGGCGTCGGCTCCTCGGCCCTCAGTCACCTCGCGGATTGCGTCGAGAGGCGCACTGTTCTCGCGGTTCACCGCCACCGCCCCGAAGGCCTGCGCCAGCTGCAGGCGCTCGCGGACCGAGTCGATGGCGAAGACCTGCTCCGCCCCCCGACGACGGGCGGCCAGGACCGCCATGAGCCCCACCGGGCCGCATCCGACGACGGCGTAGACCCCGGAGGCGTCGACCCCGGCCAGATCCGCGCAGAACTCACCGGTGGACAACACGTCCCCGAGCAGCAGCCCGTCCTCGTCCGAGACGTCCTCGGGAAGCACCACGAGGGTCGTGTCCGCCAACGGCACCCTCACCCTCTCGGCCTGGGTTCCCTGAAGTCCTTCTCCTCCCTCGACCCACCCGAAGAGCTGACCCTCGATGCAACGACAGGTCAGGCCCCGCGCGCAGTAGAAGCAGCGCCCACAGCTGGTCGTGAAGGGGCTCGCGACGCGATCCCCCGGCTTCAGCGTCGTCAGGCTGCGGCCGATCTCCACGACCTCACCCACGAGCTCGTGGCCGAGCGTGGTGCCGACGTCGATCCCCTTCTCGCGCTCGTGATAGACGTGGAGGTCCGATCCGCACACCGCGGTCAGCCGCACCTCGACGATGGCGTCGAAGGGAGCGACGATCTCGGGCTCCGCCACCGACTCGAGTCGGACGCTCCTCCGCCCGGCGAAGGTGAGGGCCTTCACCGGACACTCCTCAGACCGGTGAAGGTGAAAGCCCTCACAGGTACACCATCCGGAAGCCCAGCTGGCCGGAGAGGGCGCGCGTGTTCGCCCGGATGCTGCTCTCCGCCGTCTCCAGGCCATGGCGCGTCGTCGAGAACTTCTGCAGCTCGTTGATGGCGATGAGGTCGAGGGCCGTCGATTTCATCCAATCGGCGTCCGTCGTGTAACCACACACCGCCTTGACCCCCGACTTCCGGAGGAAGGCCTTGATCGGCCGCACGTTGCCCTGCAGGACGGAGCAGGCCCCGAAGTACACGACCCGCTGTCGCGGCCTCAAGGCGATGATGTCCCCCAGCTCCTCGAGGGAAACCGTCGTGCGGCTGTCGATGATCAGCTCTCCCGGCCGTCCGTGGAAGGCCAGGTAGAGGATCTCGTACTCCGCGTAGCCCTTCTGCTGCCACTTCTCGACCAGGTACTCCATCTCGGCCCGGGTGGAGCAGTCACGGTAGATGTACTTGACGTCGGCGTTGATCCGGAGGAGCTCCAGCACGGGCTTGACCGTGGCGGTCCGGCTGAGCTTCTCCTCCCAGTTTCCCTCGATGCAGAAGACGCGCTTGGGATAGATTCGGCCCATCGTCCGAGTCTCCTCTGCTGCCAGGATCCGCTAGTGCGGCTTCTTGACCTCGAACACGTAGAGCAGCGGGGCCCCGAGCCGCTCGACGACGTGAACCACCCGGCCCGGCGTCCTCCGGTGATCGCCGCCCGACGTCGTCGCGAGGACGAGGTGGGGATCGCCGTGGATCGTGGTGGGACGAAAGCGCCGGCGCCGCTCCTTCGTTCGGCGCAGATCGTACGACACCTGCGTCAACGTCGCATGCCCGGCCACCCGGATCCGCTCCGTCACGTCGGGTCGCGAGTAGTGGTCGACGATCCAGTCGAGGCCCTCGCGATAGGTGGTGCACCAGTAGTCCGTCTCGTATCGCTGGGACGCTCGCGCGAGCCCCCCCGCCACCAGGCGGTTGAAGTACATCGCCTGGTAGGGGTGGAGCCTCACCATGTCGACGAGGGTCACGAGGAGCGACAGTCCCAGCACGACGGCACCCGCCACCCTCACCGGCCGTCGGATGCCGCCGCGCAGCCCGGCCGCGGCGGACACCCCCGCGAGGGCGGCGAGGCCGGGCACCACGAACAGGAGGTGGCGGTGCCCGTTGTAGAGGGGAGTGTGGTTCAGGACCACCGCGAGCACCGGGCCGACGACGGTCGCGCCCAGCCACGTGAGCGCCAGGAGCCTCTCGGCGCGTTTCGGTTCGCGGGGCTGCTCGCGCCCGGAACCCAGGAGGCGCAGCCCGCCCAGCAGGAACGCCACGAGGTAGAACTCCGGGAGGGTGAGGGCGAACAAGCTCGGGATGTAGGTCCGGGGCAGCTGGCCCGACGGCACGATCTGACCGTCGAAGAGGACCGGCATGCTGGTCCAGAATCGCGTGAAGACCGCGAAGGCCCGAAACGGGTTCCGGGCCGGGTCGAGCTGGGCCCAGGGCCAGAAGAGGACCATGACCCCCCAGGCCAGGACGAGCACTCCGGCGAGGGCCAGGCCCGGCCGGACCAGGTCGCTCGCCCGGAGCCGGCGCCCGCCACGGAGCCAGAGGAGGCCCAGCCAGAGCGCTCCCGCGAGGGGAACGAGCACCAGGCCGGCGACCCGCACGCCCGCCGCCAGCCCGACCACCACCCCCACCAACAGGACCTCGCGTGCACGGAGGCGGGGCAGGCGGTCCGACGCCCGAACGATGACGGCGGTGCCGAGGGCATACAGCGCAGCGAAGGGGATGTCCTTGGGGTTGTTGAAAGCGTGGCCGTAGTATGCGGGCGTCAGAGCGAGGAAGAGAACCGAGAGAATCCCGGCGAGGGGGCCCCCCAGGCGCTCGCCCAGGAGGAGAACGGCCACGAAACCCCCGAAGCCGAACAGCACGTTGACCACGTGCCGCGTCTCGTAGACGCCGAGCGGGGACACCCATCGCGCGGCCTGGGCCGCGAGCTCGAAGAAGCCTCCATACAAGAAGGTGTCGTGCTGCTCGACCGCCGCGCGGTCCGCCCCGAGGCTCGTGTACCAGCGCACGAGCCGTCGACCGTAGCGGTTCTGTACCGGCTCGTCCGCGGTCATGCCGTAGTCGAGGACGGTGGCGAGCATCACCCCGAGCAGGGCCGCGAGCAGGATCCCCGCGAGGAGGTGCCAGCGCCTCTTGCTTGTCACGCCGGATCCGGGAGGCGAGCCTGCGACGGCGCGCCGACGGCGCACCGCACGAGCGGGCGCAGCGTGAGGCCCTGGACGAGGATCGAGAACAGGACGACGACGTAGGTCATCGGCACGAAGATCTGGCGGGCGGGACCCGGCGCCAGGGACAGGGCCAGCGCCACCGAGATGCCCCCCCGGACTCCTGCCCAGGTCAAGATCTTCACCGCGTGCGGTGCGTACTGGCGCCAGCGCCCCAGGATGCGGATCGGGATCCCCACCGCGACGAAGCGCGCGAGGAGCACGGCGGGGATCATGAGGAGCGACGCGACCAGGCGCTCCACGCGGAACGTGAGAGTCAGGATCTCGAGGCCGATGAGGACGAAGAGAACCGCGTTCAGGATCTCGTCGATGAGCTCCCAGAAGGTGTCGACGTGCCTCTCCGTCGTCTCCGACATGGCGAACAGGCGTCCATGGTTCCCGATGAAGAGGCCGGCCACGACCATGGCCAGCGGGCCGGAGACGTGAAGTCTCGTGGCCAGGGCGTTCCCCCCCAGCACGAGGGCCAGCGTGAGGAGGATCTCCACCTGGTAGTGATCGATGCTGCGGAGCAGGAGGTAGGTGACGTAGCCCAGCACGAGCCCGAGGACAAGCCCGCCTCCCGCCTCTTCGACGAAGAGGAGCACCACGCCGCCCGGGTTCATCGCGCGCGTCCCCTGGGCGAGGCCCAGGAGCACGGCAAAGAGCGCGACGCCGACACCGTCGTTGAAGAGCGACTCTCCGGTGATCTTGATCTCCAGTCCTTTTGGCGCCTCCGCGGATTTGAGGATTCCCATCACCGCGATCGGGTCGGTGGGCGAGATCAGGGCCCCGAACACGAAGCAGTCGATGAGGCGAAGGGGAAGGCCGACGAGCCCGAGAACGAGCCACGCCGCCAGTCCCACGATCGCGGTCGAGGTCAACACCCCCACCGTCGCCAGCGTCACGATGGCATGCCGGCGGCTCAACAGGTGCGCGAGATCGACGTGCAGCGCCCCCGCGAACAGGAGGAGCGACAGCATGCCCTGCATGAGCACGGCGGTGAAGTCGACGCTCGCCACCAGATGCTCCGCCTGCTGTGAGATCCCGCCGAAGCCCAGGCGGCCCAGGCCCACCAGGACCGTGGACAGCAGGAGCGCGATGCCCATGACCCCGATCGTGCTCGGGAGGCGAACGAACCTGTGGTTCAGCCACGCGAAGACCGCCGTGAGGGTCACGAGGAGGGCGGCGATGTCCAGCATCAGGGGTTCAGGCTAGCAGCAGTCGCGCGCACCGGGCAATGAGCGGAATCCGATGGCTCCACCGTGGGGGGCGGCGAAGCTTCCGGCTACTCGTGGTTGCGGGTGGTCTCGGTGATCAGGGTGCCACGGAGGTCGGGGAACACCCGGTGGACGTGCGTCCTGGCCCTCCGGGTGCGGGCGGTGAGGAACTCGGCCGAGGCCTCTGTTGATTCGGCATGGAGGCTCACCGCGCGCACTCTCGCGCCCGCGGACCGCGGGCGGGAGTGCGGGCAGGGGCCCGGCATCCGACCAGCATTCTTGCGCCCGCGGAACGCGGGTGGGAGTGCTGGGGGCCCGGCATCCGACCCGGCGGCAAGAGCCGCCGGGTCTCGTCTACCAGATGCTGCGTTTGCGGGCGCGAGCGTTGCGCCGGCTGCCCTTCGGGCGCGGGGGCCGCTTTCCAGGCCGGGGTGGGCTCGCGAAGCGGTCCCCGCCGTACCCGCCACCAGGACCGCGACGCTCGTCCGTCGCCTCGTTCACACGCAGCTTGCGGCCGGCCAGCTCGAAGCCATCGAACTTCTGGATCGCCGCCGCCGCCTGCTCTTCGGACGTGAACTCGACGAACGCGAAACCACGCGGGCGACCGCTCATGCGGTCCGTCGGAAGGACGACCTGGACCCCGTCGCCGCCCTGCGCGAACAGATCCTGGAGCTCATCCGACGTCGTGTCGAAGCTCAGATTCCCTACGAATACCTTGGAGCTGATCCGCTCCCCCTTCCTTGCGTTCCTGGCTGTCGCCGTGGCCAGGCCGCCCCACCGTGGCGAGGCCGGTTTCCTGTCATCTCGGAACGTCGCCTCGCCCCCGCGAGCCGCTCCGGGAGCGACGCCTCGGGCTGGGCAAAGCAGCGACCCACTCGCTTGGAGCGGAACAGCTTAGGTTACCGCATCCCGGAACAGGATGACAGCGGCCGCCCTCGTCACCTGTAGGCGCCGACGCCACAGACCTGTCCGCCCGCCGGCTTCAGGAAGCTGATCTTGTCCTCGACCTGCTTCGAGACCGGATTCACCCACCGATACTCGAGCGAGCCCCCACCCCTCTTGGCGATCTCGATCATCTCTCGGCCGATCTGCTTGCCGTCCGGGTCCTTGAGGGTCGCCACGTCGACCCCCCGCATGCCGACGTCGACGTGAGCGGTGATCTTGTACTCGGGACCCCAGCAGAAGACATAGAGGTCCCGGTCGACGAAGGGGCCTTGCCGGTCGTTGAAGATGGCCAGCGCCTTCTCTTCGCCCTCGCTCTGCACCAGGGCCACCGCCCGGTCGAGGAGAGCCTGAGCCTGTGCGGGTGTTCCCCTCTCCCCGGCCGACGCGACCGCCGTCACCAACAGACCCGCCACGAGCCACGTCTGGATTCGAGCGTGTCCCATTGTGGTCTCCTCTCCCGTCCGCGGCATCCCACCGGGCGTGCGCCTTGCGTCGACGTGCGTTCGCAGCATAGCACTGGCCCGATTCGGATCTCACCCCGCGAGCGGGGCTCTCTCCGGCATCCGGGAGAGCCCCGCGGCGCATCCGATCAGAACGAAAGCGTGTACTGGAGGCTCACGATGTTCACGGTTCCCGTGTAGGTCCCCACGAGGTTGCCCTTGAGGAGCTCCGTGGCATTGGTGGGGTCGGCCACGAGGTTGCTCGAGGCGTCTTCGATGAACACTCGGGAGTAGCCGAGGTCGAGGCGGTTCTTCTCGTTCAGCCTCCACTCCAGCCCGCCCGCGGCCCAGATGCGCTTGTTGTCGGGAAGGCGCGGTGTGCGGAACTCGTCCTGCACCGGCGACTCTTCGTATGCGGCGCCAAGACGCAGCTTCCAGGCATCAGTCATCCTGAAATTGAGGCCCAGGCCCGCCCGCCAGCTGTCCTCGAAACGCAGGTTGAGGCTGGTGACATCTTCCCCGGCGTCATCCTGGACGTCGAGGGACGGGATCGAGCTCCAGCCCGTCCTCGTCCAGTCGGCGAGGAGCTCTACCGTCTCGCCCTCCCAGGCCAGCGCGACGGAGAGGGTGTCCGGCAGCGTCACGTCCGCAGTGATCGGCCGATCAGCGAAGGCCGCGTTGAGGGCGGCGCCGATGGGCCCGATCGGGCCTTGCTCTATGAAGGTGGGCGCGCCCTGGAAAGTGACCGTGCCTTCGAGGGTGTGCTTGACCTCCGAGCGGTAGCTCACCGCCAGCTTCGTGCCCGCACCGAGCTCGATCAGGGCGCCCGCGTTCCAGCCCCAGGCGGTGCTGTCCCCGTCCAGCGTGGTCACCCCCTCCAGGGCCAGACCGGCGGGTCCGCCGAGCTGGAGCAAGATCCCGCCGGCCGCCGCCGCGCCGCCGGCCAGAAAGGCCGACCCGAACGCGGCCCCGCCGTAGGCGGTGTTCTGGGAGAGCTCGGCGTCGAACTGCTGCCAGTTGACGCCCGCGCCCAGCGAGAGCGACCCGACCTTGACCGCGACCGTGGGGTTGACGTTGATCGCGTGGATCGAGGACTTGGTCCCGTGGAACCGTCCCATCCAGTCGCTCTCCCACTCGGTGGTCAGACCGAAGGGGACGTTGACGCCCAGGCCGACCCACCAGGTCTCGCCCACCTGGTAGGAGAAGTAGCCGTTCGGCACCGGGGTCAGGCTCCCGGCGTCACCGCCGAGCCCGCCGAGGGGGATCCCCAGCGGGGGCACCCCGGGGAGGGGAGGAAGCGACGGAGCGGTGGATCCGCCGTCGCTGAACTCGTAGGAGGGAATGATGGGATCGACGGAGATCACCAGGTTCCCGCCCTCGAGTCCGGTGAGGGCGGCAGGGTTGAAGTAGATGGCGCTGGCGTCCTTCACGCCCGCGGCCTGTCCCGAGAAGGCGTTGCCGAGCCCGCTGCCGTTCTGCTCCATGAGCTGAAAGCCCGACGCCAGGACGGTGGCCGGTGAGAGCGCGAGGACGAACGCGGCGGCCACCAACATCAACTTGTTGAGTGCAGCAAGACTATGCATGAAGAGGTCCTCCTCCGGAATCCGTCGCGATTCTGAAATGCCGCGAACGGACGTCGTCGCGGCGCCCGGCCCACGCCGCGGTGGGGCGGCGAGCCAAGCCTATGTGTAGCAAGTTTGTCGCGGGGGCGACTGAGCCATTCGTACTAGTTTCCCGGGCTCCCCCGGGCGCCGGGCGCGGCCGTTTCTTCGGTCGTCCTCGGCGGTTTGACCTCCCCACCCCCGTCGGGCTAGCGTCGCGTCGTGCCGTTCTACGGACAGCCGTGCCCGTCCTGCGGTGGCAGGGAGCTCGTCCGCCGCCAGGGTGGCTTCGCATGTGCGTTCTGCGGCGCTCGAATCGTCCCCCGCCTCGAGCCCGGCACGCTCTGCGCCGACGCGGAAGGCGGATTCTGCTCGCACCCCGCCGAGAGCCTGTGCCGGGCCTGCAGCCGCCCCCTGTGCGATCGGCACAACGACCCCCGGCGGCTGTACTGGCACGCCAAGCTGGACTGGAGCGTGCTCTGCCCCGGCTGGAAGACCACCGACCGCACCCAGTGGGCGCGCCTGAACGCCGCCCTGCCCCGCTTTCCGGCCCCGGACATCGAGCCGCCCTTCGAGTGGCACCGGTTCGAGAAGGAGTCGCGCCAGGCGGTGGGCGGTTTGGAGCACGAGATGCTGGAGGCGGTGCGCCCGCTGGCCCGGCGCTGGTCGGGCGACGCCACCGAGACGGGCTGCGTGTTCGACGGCGTGTGCGCGGAGTGCGTGCGCGAGGCCGAGCAGGCGGTGTCCGAGGTGGTGGCCGCGTACGTCGTGCGCTACCGGCAGGTCGCGCTGCGGGACCGCCTGGCCGCGCTTCGCAAGGAGTGCGAGCAGGGGCTGCGCTACGTAGAGGCGGTGCTGGGACGAGCACCGGCCGCCTCGATTCCCGACGAGGACGCGCTGCCCCCCCTCGACACGCTGGACGGGGCCAGCCCCCGTCTGGACTGGGACCGCTGGGGGATCCGCCTGCGGAAGCGACTCGAGGCCATCGACCGCTTCACGTCCCGCGTGGCCTCGTGCGGGTCCGAGAACGAGGGTGACGAACGGCGCCAGCCTGGGGATCGGCCCGCGCCCGAGGGACGCCACCCGGGAGGACCACGCTGACCACGTCTGACGAACACGAGCCCGGGGCCACGCCTCACCCTGCCTCCCCTCCCGATGATGGAGTGTGGGACCTCACCCTCGGCGCCCTCCTGCTGCCCCTGGCCGTCACGCTCGACCGGGGACAGATGCCGGTCCCGGCGATCCTGGCCGTCCCCGTCGTCGCCGTGACTCTCCGTTGGCTGATCACCCGTCCCCGTGTCGGGCCGGACGGGTTTCGTCGGCAGCTGGCGGCCCTGAAGCTCGGGCCGATGGGACTCCTCTGCCTGCTTGTCGTGGTTGGGGCGGTCGTGATCGGGGCCATGGCCCGCGACGGACGTGAGGCCTTCGAGCCGGCGCGCTCAGCCGCACCCGGCATCGCCGCGGCGGCGATCCTGGCCCTCGCCGTCCTGGCCGGCCTCCTGGGCGCGCGTCTCCGGTCCGCGCGCTTCGTCGCCTGGGCCGGTCTGGCGGTGGTGGGCCTGCTCCTCGAGCCGATCGCCGGGCCCGGTCCGCGGGTCTGGGCCCTCGGGATCCTCGGCGTCGTGATACTGGGCTTCGGCCTCCTCCGGCTCTGGCGCTTCGTCAGAGCCACCCCGACGACAGGGGGAGGCGGCACTCGCAGCTAGCGTTCTGTCACCGAAGTCGTGCGTATTCTCTGGAGCGTTGGGCGATCGGCGGCCACCCCGCCTGCGCGCCGTCATGCCCATCCCGTGAACACGACTTCGGCGACATACCACTAGGAACCGGGGTCCTGGATCCCGCGGGGGGGGCGCTTCAGGGTCCGACCAGCGGTCACCTTCTCGTGTAGATGCCGACGAAGGCGTCCGTCCAGCTCCGGCCGTCGTCGCTGGAGGTTCGCCAGTGTTGCTTCACCTGGCCCGTGGACAGCTTCTCCCAGCTGATCTCGTGACGCACGGTCGTTCCGTCGGGCTGCGTCATGTCCTGGCTCATCACCATGCGTCCGTCCTTCAAGCCCCCGACGAGCTCGAGCAGGAGGCCTCCGTTGTCCACCCAGGTCTGGTGCCACTGGCCGTCGCGGCCGTAGACGTTGAAGCTGCGGCCCGCGTACGAGCGGGTGGCGGACGTCCAACTCTCCCGGAGGACGCAGCCCCCCAGGATGATCTCGATGCGGCTCGTCCCCGCCGGCGTCCCGTCGGGCTGGGTCACGTCCCAGTCGCCGACCCAGAAATCGAACTGACGGTGCTCGGGGCCGGAGCACGGCGGAGGTGCCTCCGTCTCCTGGGCCCGCGCGGGAGACACCGCGAGAAGAAGTGCGCCCGAGAGCACGTGGACGGCGACCCAGCGACACGACATCCCATTCTTCATGGACTCCCTCCGCCCGTGGGTGTTTGGATGCCACCATCCTACCGGAATCGGTGGAAGAGGGGCGGGTGGCCTTGACGGTCGCTCACGGGGGCGCCAGAGTTGGGTCGCCATGCTGAGAACAGACCGCCTTTTTCTCGCCCTGGCGTGCCTCATCGCGGCGCCGCTCGCGGCCGAGGAGAGACCGAACATCGTCTTCATCCTCGTGGACGACCTCGGCTACATGGACATCGGGGCCAACAACCCCGACACGTTCTACGAGACCCCGAACATCGATCGTCTGGCCGCCACCGGGATGCGGTTCACCGATGGCTACGCGGCCAACCCCGTCTGCTCGCCGACGCGCTACAGCATCATGACCGGTCGCTACCCCACGCGGGTCGGGGCCACCAACTTCTTCTCGGGCACGCGCGAGGAGCGGTATCGGCCGGCCCCCCTCCACGATCGCATGCCCCTCGAGGAGGTGACCATCGCCGAGGCCCTGCGGGAGGCGGGGTACCGCACCTTCTTCGCCGGCAAGTGGCACCTGGGCCCCACGGAGGAGTACTGGCCGGAGGCGCAGGGCTTCGAGGTGAACAAGGGGGGGCACGCCGGCGGCGGCCCCTTCGGTGGGAAGAAGTATTTCTCCCCGTACGGGAACCCTCGTCTGGAGGACGGCCCGGAGGGCGAGCACCTGCCCGACCGTCTGGCCAACGAGACGGTGGCGTTCATTAGAGAGCACCGTGCGGAGCCCTTCCTGGCCTATCTCTCCTTCTACTCGGTGCACACCCCGCTCCTGGGTCGGCCCGATCTGGTTGAGAAGTACGAGGACAAGGTCGAGCGGTTGGGCCTCGCGGATCAGGAGGAGTTCGCGGGGGAGGAGCAGGTCTGGCCGGTGGAGAAACCCCGGCGGGTCCGCATTCTTCAGAGGCACGCCGTCTACGCCGCGATGGTCGAGGCCATGGACCGGGCCGTGGGCAAGGTTCTCGACGAGCTGGAGGACCTCGGCCTCGAGGAGCGGACCGTTGTCTTCTTCATGTCGGACAACGGCGGGCTCGCCACCGCGGAGGGCTCCCCGACCAGCAACCGGCCCCTGCGTGGAGGCAAGGGCTGGCTGTACGAAGGAGGGATCCGCGAGCCCATGCTGATCCGAGCCCCCGGCCTCACCCGGCCCGGAAGCGTGTCGCGGGCGCCGGTGATCAGCACTGACTTCTACCCGACGATCCTGGAGCTCGCGGGCCTCCCCGCCCGCCCGGGACAGCACCGGGACGGCGTCTCGCTCGTGCCGCTTCTCGAGGGCCGGACGAGGCTCCCGCACGAGGCCCTGTTCTGGCACTACCCCCACTACAGCAACCAGGGCGGCTTCCCGGGTGGCGCGGTGCGCGTGGGCCCCTGGAAACTGATCGAGCGTTACGAGGACGGCCGCGTTCACCTCTTCCATCTCGGGAACGACCCCGCAGAGCAACGGGATCTCGCGGAGCACGAGCCGGGACGGGTCACGACGATGCGCGCGCGGCTCCACGAGTGGTACCGGGACGTGGGGGCACGCTTCCTCCGGCCTCGGGAGGGCGGTCCCAGGCCCTGGTCACCCGCCGCGGGGGCTCGACCCGTAGCCAGGCGCGAGGTGATCCGCGAGGACCTCGAGGTCGAGTGGCTGGCCGACGGCGTCTGGCGGCACATTTCCGGGCACGAGCTGGAGGATTTCGGCCGGGTCCTGGCCAACGGGCTGGTGGTCGTGTCGGGCGGCGAGGCCGCCTTCGTCGACACGCCCTGGACGGACGACCAGACCCGGACGCTGGCCGCATGGGTCGAAGAGCGGCTCGGTGCTCGTCTCACCACGGTGATCCCGACCCACTCCCACGTCGATTGCATGGGAGGCCTCGCCGCTGCGCACGCGCTCGGTGCTCGCTCGTACGCCTTCCGGAAGACCGTGGCCTTCGCGAGGCGGGACGGGCTTCCGGTTCCCCAGGAGGCCTTTGACGGCGAGCTCGACATCCCGCTGGGCTCCCGGGTCCTCGAGGTCCGGTTCATGGGACCCGGCCACACGCTCGACGTCGTCACCGTCTGGATTCCCGACGTCCGGCTGCTGTTTGGCGGAGATCTGGTGCGATCGGCGTCTGCGAGCTCGCTCGGCTTCACCCGGGAGGCCGATCTCGAGGGCTGGCCGGCCAGCATCGAGGCCCTCCGACGCGAGTACGGCGAGGCCGCCCTCATCGTCCCCGGCCACGGGCGTCCGGGGGGAACGGAGCTCTTCACCCACACCCTGGAGCTACTCGCCGAGCCGCGCTGAAGGCGAGCGGACGACCCGTGACGTCTGGGCTAGACTGACGTCCAGGGAGGAGAGCGTGGCCGACGACGACGCCCCGAAGACCGCCTACGAGATCGTCCTCGAGCGATTGAAGAAGCAGGACCGCGAGGAAGGTGTCGAGGAGCGGCCCCTCACCGACGAACAGAGGGCGGAGATCGCCGGTATCCGCAAGGTCTACGAAGCCCGGCTCGCCGAGCGCGAGATCCTCCACCGGTCGTCGTTGCGCAAGACCGACGACCCCGGCGAGCGGGAGGTCCTGGAGGAACAGTACCGACGCGACCGGGAGCGGCTCGGCTCCGAGCGGGACGGCAAGATCGAGAAGATCCGCGCTCGAGGATCGTGAGGCTGTGACTCCAGGCGCGCGAGGGGACCGTCAGATCCGGGCGCCGTCGGGCACCACGCCCCCTTTGGGGACGATCACGATGCCGTCCCGGATGAAGTAGCCGTCCCCGTCCTCCTCCTGGACGCCTTTTTCGTTGACGATGTGCACACCGCGCCCGACCCGGGCGTTCTTGTCGACGATGGCCCGCTCGACGACGGAATCCCCGCCGACGCCCACCGGAGGGAGGCCCCGACGCTCGGCGCGCTCGATCTCCTTGATCGACTCGTAGAAGTCGGCGCCAAGGACCAGGCTGTCCCGAACGCGTGTCCCGTGGCCGATCCGGCTGCGGATCCCGATCACCGATCGCTCGATCTCGGCACCCATCAGGATGCAGCCCTCGGAGACGAGCGCGCTCCGCAAGGTGCAATCCTCGACCTTGGTCGAGGGCAGGAAGCGGGGGTGGGTGTAGACAGGTCGTTTCGCGTCGTGGAAGTCGAACGGGGGCACCGCCTCACACAGATCGAGGTTGGCCTGGTAGTAAGCGGCGATCGTCCCCACGTCCTCCCAGTAGCCTTCGAAGAAGTACGCCTGCACACGCATCTCGTCGATCGCCCACGGGATCACGTGGCGGCCGAAATCGACCAGATTCGGATCGTCCACCGCCCGCCCCAGCGCCTCGCGGCCGAACAAGTAGATGCCCATCGACGCCAGGAAGGCCTTGCCGTGGCCGGGGACGTCGGACTCGAGATCGCCCAGCCGCTCGGGGCCCGGCTTTTCCTCGAAGTGCACGATCCGTCCGTCCCGGTCGATCTTGAGAATGCCGAAGCCCGAGGTCTGCTCGGCGGGCACCGGGATCACCCCCACGGTGGCGTCGGCACCGCTCTTCCGGTGAGTCTCGCCCATCTTCCGGAAGTCCATCTGGTAGAGCTGGTCGCCGGAGAGAATCAGCACATCCTTCGACCGGTGAGTGCGCAGGTGGCGCCGGACCTGCCGCACTGCATCCGCCGTGCCCTGGAACCACT
Source organism: Acidobacteriota bacterium (assembly GCA_022340545.1). Lineage (GTDB taxonomy): Bacteria > Acidobacteriota > Vicinamibacteria > Fen-336 > Fen-336 > JAJDNS01. The sequence continues at coordinate 34,700 of JAJDNV010000023.1, forward strand.
CCGAGCGGTCCCCGGTCTGCTCGGCAGCGAGGATGCTGACGAAGCCGGGGCTGAAGTTGTCGAAGCTGTAGGTGAGGGAAATGTGCTTGTTCAGGCTCTCCGAGTTGTACTGCGTCAGGACGAAGATCCGCCGGAGGTTCGAGTTGAGGCAGTTGCTGATCGGGATGTCGATGAGGCGGTACTTCCCGCCGATCGGCACCGCCGGCTTCGAGCGCTCGTGGGTGAGGGGAAAGAGCCGGGTTCCCCGGCCGCCCCCAAGGATGACGGCGAGGGCATCGTCCATGGCGGGCGCATTCTCCCACGTGGCCGCGTCGCGGTGTCAAGCAAACGTGCGTTTCTGGTAGGCTGAGCGCCCCATGTCGGAGCCACCCCCCCGCCCCGGTCTGGTGCGACGCGTCGCCGCCGGCGCGTGGCACGTGCCCGCCGGGTTCGCCATCCTCGTGAGGACCCCGCGGCTCTGGCCCCTCGCCGCGGTTCCCGTGGTCCTCGCGGCCCTCCTCGTGTTCCTCGGGGCGGTGCTCGGCATCTTCCTCATCCCCCGGGTCGAGGCGCAGGTCGGCCCGACCCCGGGGGCGTATCCGGTCTGGATCGAGCTTCCGGCGAGCCTTCTCCTCTGGACGGCAATGATCGGGACCGGCGTCTTCCTGGGCCTCGGCGTCGCCCTGCTGCTGGCGACACCGGCTCTCGAGCAGCTCTCGCGACAGGTCGAGGTCCGTGTCCGGGGCGCCCCGGTCGACTCCAGTCGCAGTCTCGTCTGGGAGCTCGCCCAGTCGCTCCGGGGAGGTTTCTACTTCCTGCTGGCCGCGCCCGGCGTCTTCCTGCTCGGGTTGATCCCGGTGATCGGGCCGCTCTTCTCCGTACTCTGGGGAGGACGGGCAGTCGCCCTTCAGATGACCGACCCCGCGCTGACCCGCCGGGGCCTCTCGCTGCGCGATCGCTGGCGCTGGCACCGGGAGTGGCTTCCGGAGAGCCAGGGGTTCGGCCTCGCCGGGATGATCGGCCTCCTCGTCCCCTTCGCCAACCTGCTGCTCGGTCCCGCCCTCGTCGCGGGCGGGACCCTGATGGTCCTGTCCCTGGAGTCGCTGGGCTCACCGGAGGCCCCCGAGACTCCGGCGCCCCGGGACACTACAAGCTGACCCCGGCTCCGCGCCGGCGGATCATCGTCGGCTTCTCTAGCTCGGGCAGGGTGACCTCGACGTCCAGCGCCTTCCCGTCCCTCTGCAGCTTCATCGTCTTCGCGCTTCCGCCCTCGGCCTCCCGAACCTGCTTGCGGAGCTGAGCCCCGTCACGGATTGCCGTCCCGTCGAACTCGAGAACGACGTCACCGGCCTTGATCCCGGCCTTCGACGCCGGGGTGTCCGGCTCGACCGCGGTCACGAGGACGCCCTCGTCGGAGGCCAGGCCGAAGTACTCGGCGAGCTGGTCCCCGAGGTCGATGTAGCGGATCCCCAGCCGCGGCCGCCAGGGGCCCAGGCTCATCGTGAAGTCGTGACCATCGTCGCCGTGCCACCGAAAGACGCGGGGGCCCGCCCCGGGCGGCAGCCCCGGCACCACCTCGAAGTCGAAGTCCTCGATGTCGAGGTCCTCGATCTCGGGAACGACCACCTGGCCCGGCCCGACGGAGAGCCCATGAGGCCAATTCCCGGCGTGGGGCAGGTGATGACGGCGGGTGAGCGTCGCGGTGAGCGTCCGCGCCGCGCCGTCGCGCTTCACCTCGATGTCCACTTCGCGGCCGGCCGGCGTCTCGCGCACGAGCCGCGCCAGCTGCCGTGCACTCCGCACGTCCTCCCCGTCGAAGCGGACGATGACGTCGCCGTCCTCGAGGCCCGCCTTCTCCGCCGCGCTGTCGGGCTGCACGGTCTGAACCTTTGCCCCTCGCACCGCGCCCTCGGGGTCTTCGAGGCCGACGCCCAGGTAGCCGCCGCTCCCAGCACCGCCGATCTCGATCCTCTCCGTGATGATCTTCCTGCTGCGCTCCTCGTCTTTGTCCTTCTCTTCGGCGCGGACACGGCCCGTGCCGGCCACGAGCACGGCCAGCAGGAAGCAGCAGACGCCCAGTACCAGAGTGGCCGAACGCTTCATGAGACCTCCTTGCAGCTTGCCGTCGACACCCCTTGGACGCAGCCTGCCCTCAGAAGGTCGGACTACCAGGCCCGGGCTCGCCCCCGTGTCCTCTCCCTGGGGACACGGGGGCGTAAAGGGCCTATCCCAAGCCTTTCCCTCCCCCTACGTGGGGAGGGTTAGGGAAGGGGGTCGATGAATGACTGTGCACACCCGGCCTAGGCTCGCCCGCGTGTCCCTTCCCTGGGGACACGCGGGCGTACAGGCCCTATCTCAAGCATTTCCCTCCCCCTACGTGGGGAGGGATAGGGTGGGGGGTCGATGAATGATTGTGCACACCAGGCCCAGGCTCGCCCCCGTGTCCCCTCCCTGGTGCGACGTCAGTGAACTGCGGTGCTGCCGCCGGCCGGCCCCTCGAGGATGTGGAACTCCAGGATCTCGATGAGCCGCGTGTAGCGGGTCTCCAGCGTGTGGCAGTCGAGGAGCGACTGCTTCTCTACCGGGCGCAGGCCGAGGCTCTGGCTGAGTGCGTTGACGAGCAGCTCGTGTGGCAGCTCGCCCTGCAGCACCAGGCTCTTCGGGCCGTCCGCCGCCCGCGCGATGGTGGCCAGGACCCTCTTGCGCAGGCCGTCGAGGGCCTCGGCGTCTCCCGCTCCGTCGGTCAGGGTCTCGACCGTAGCGAGCCGGTACGGCTCCCCCTCGTGCTCCTCCAGCACCCGAAAGCGCGACTGCGCCCGGAGGACGATGTTGTAGCGACCGTCCTCGAGACGCTCGTGCTGGGAGATGACCCCGGAGCACCCGATCGAGTAGATGGGAGGCCGCCCTTCGTAGCCCTCCTCCCAGCCCGGCTTCAGCAGGGTCATCCCGATGGTGCGCTGCGTCCCGAGCACGTCCTCCACCATCTTGCGGTAGCGCGGCTCGAAGATGTGGAGGGGCAGGGGCATCCCCGGGAAGAGGACCGTGTCGGGGAGGGGAAAGAGAGGAAGAAGCAGGGACGGGCCATCAGGCATCTTGGCCATTCCCTGCTCCTCGATCGACGGAGGCGGACCCGGGGTCCGTCAGTGCTTCGCGCCCTCCGGCTGCGGCTCGCCCTCCCCCGGGGTGAACGAGTGCCCGCAGCCGCACGTCGACTGGGCGTTGGGGTTCTTGATCGCGAACCCACCGCCCATCAGGTCTTCCTTGTAGTCCACCTCGGCACCCTCGAGATGGCGCAGGCTCATCGGGTCCACGATCACCTTGACGCCCTCGGCCTCGATGACCTGGTCGCCTTCGCTGATCTCGTCGAGGACCATCCCGTACTGGAAGCCGGAGCACCCACCTCCCTGCACGTAGATCCGGAGCCCGCCCTCGGGTAGATTCTCCTTCTCCTGCTCGAGAATGCCCTTGACCTTGTCGGCCGCCTTCGTGGTCAGCGTGATCATGCCTGCGTCTCTCCTGTTCTGCCTTGAGATGCCGACGACCCAGCCCGAACGGCCGAGCCCCGGGTAGTCCTTCTATCCTAGTCCATCTGGACTAATTTGTGAAGATTCAAGCGAGATTGGGGCCAGCATCCGCTCGGTCCCCTAAGTCCATTACAATGAGGACCCTTTGGAAGCTTCGATCCCATTGTCTCCGACCGACCCAGCCCACCCGTCCCCCGACCAGCTCGTCGATCGCCTCCTGGCCTCGGGCCTGCGCGGGCGGGGCGGCGGGTGGTTCCCCGCCGGTCTCAAGTGGAAGGCGGTCCGCGCGGAGGAGGGCGAGCCGGTGGTGATCGCCAACGGAGCCGAAGGGGAGCCGGGCTCGTTCAAGGATCGCTACGTGATGGCGAAAAGGGCGGACGACGTCGTGCGAGGGCTGCGCCTCGCCGCCCACGCGGTCGGCGCCCGGGAAGCGATCGTGTTCCTCAAGGGTTCCTACAACCGGCCCGCCGACGCGCTCGAGGCCGCCCTCGCCTCGGCGGGGCTCGACGGTCTCGCCGTGTCGCTCCGGCGGGGAGACGACAGCTACATCGCCGGGGAGGAGACGGCGGTCCTCGAGGTGCTCGAGGGGCGACGCGCCTGGCCCCGGCCCAAGCCCCCGCGGCCCTCGGCCGTCGGCCTCGAGGGGCGACCCACTCTCGTGCAGAACGTGGAGACCCTGGCCCGGGTGCCGGCCGCCGTGGATGATCCCGAGGCCTATCGCGCCACCGAGACGACATTCGTGACGATCTGGGGGGACGTCAGACGGCCCGGCGTCTGCGAGGTGCCCCTGGGAACACCCATTCGGGACCTCATCGAGAAGCAGGGGGGTGGGACCCCGGACGGTGTAGGCCTCGTCTTTCCCGGGGGCCCGGCCGGGCCCCCGCTCGGCCCCGACGAGATCGACACCCCCCTCGACCCCGACGCGCTGCGCGCCGCCGGCACCACCCTCGGTGCCGCCACTCTTCTCGTCGTCGGATCCTCGGCGTGTCCGCTGGCGGTGGCGGCGTCGGTCGCGGGTTTCTACGAGCGGGAGAACTGCGGGCAGTGCCCGCCGTGTGCGGTGGGCACCGCCAGCCTCGCCCGCATCCTCCGAAGCCTGGAGAGCGGCGGGGCACGGCCGCGTGATCTCCGCGACCTCGGCGACGTCGCCGGCTTCATGTCCGGCCACGGCTACTGCGCGCACTGCCGCGCCGCCGCCGATGTGGCGACCGGACTCGCGCGGCGTCTCGCCGACGCGGTCGAGGCCCACATGACCTCCGGGGGCTGCCCGGAGCCGGGCCGGAGACATCCCGATCCATTCGCCCCGGCGTCGACCGAGCGCGCCGTGGTTGAAGCCGCAGCGACGGAGCAGCTCCGTTGAGAAACGACATCATCGTCCTGATCCTCGCGACCGTCGTGTCGTTCCCCCTGGGCCTCGCCATCGGACAGCCCTGGCTGCTGCCCGTGCTCAACGCGCTCCCCGCCTACATCGTGCTCGTGCACCGGCTCCGAAAGGGCGAGCGGGGCGGGGCGGTTCGCACGGCGCTCTGGTGGGCGGCGACGCTGGCCATCGCGGGGACGGTCTGCTTGATGGTCTGGCCGGCCGAAACCGACGCGCTCATCCTCAACGGCCCCGAGTTCCGGACCTACATGCTGGACTGGATCCGCACCGGCCGGGGGACGGAGAGCAGCCTGAGCCTCTTCCTGCCGCGACAGCTCCTGCAGCTCGCCGTCTTCGCCGCGCTGAGCCTGGCCACGGCGAGCGCCCTCTCCATCGTCATGGGCGCGGTCCTCCTCAACTACATGTCGTTCTACGTGGCCTCGCTCCTGACCGCGGGGGCCCCGTTGTGGGCGGTGGCCCTTCTCGGGTGGCAGCCCTGGACGATCTCACGGATGGCCGCGTTCTGCACCCTCGGTGTCGTCCTTGCCGAGCCGCTCGCCTTCCGGATCTTCCCCACCGCCCGGCGGAACCTCAAGGTCGTCGGCCGGATGCCGTACTACATCGCCGCCCTCAGCGGGATCGTCGCGGGCTGGGTGCTGCAGGCCACGCTCGCCCCGTTCTGGGGTGCGTGGCTGCGGGCGCTCCTGCCCTGAACCGGCGGCCCGGGTTCGGTCCTCTCCTGCCCCGGTCCGTCCCTAGAATGGGCCTCTGATGATTGATGGCTTCACTTCCCAGTCGTCCTCGTCCGCCGAGCTCACGTCCGCCGACCTCGACCGCGGCCTGGCGCACCTCGGCTACGCCGCCTTCCGCCCGGGACAGCGCCAGTCGATCGAGACGCTCCTCGCCGCGGGGCGGCTGCTCCTCGTGGCGCCGACCGGCGGGGGAAAGAGCCTGACGTACCAGCTTCCCGCGACCCTCCTCCCTGGGACGACGCTCGTCATCTCGCCCCTCATCGCCCTGATGAACGACCAGGTCCGGGCGCTCGAGAGCCGGGGCGTGCCCGCGACCTTCCTCTCCGCCACCCTCGACGGCGACGAGGTGGGTCGGCGCATGGCCCGGCTGGCCTCGGGCGCGTTCAAGATCGCCTACGTGGCGCCCGAGCGGCTCGTCTTCCCGGGCTTCCGCGGGCTCCTTCGGGACATCGAGATCCCGCTGGTCGCCGTGGACGAGGCTCACTGCATCAGCGAGTGGGGTCACGACTTCCGTCCCGATTACATGCAGATCGGCGAGCTGATCGCCGAGCTTCGACGGGCCCGCGTCCTCGCCTGCACCGCGACCGCCACCCCCGTCGTCCGCGACGAGATCCTGGCGCGGCTGGGGCTCGGTTCGGACACGCCCCAGATCGTCCGCGGCTTCGCACGTCCCAACCTGGCCCTCCGCGTGGTCGAGCTGGCTCATGCCCGGGACCGGACGGCGCACGTCGACAACCAGCTCGCGGAGGCCCTGGGACGACCCGGCGCCGGCCGGGGCGTCGCCATCGTCTATTCACCGACGCGCCGGGGCGCCGAGCAGGAAGCGGCCCGTCTCGAGGGCCGGGGCTGGCGAGCCGCGTCCTACCACGCGGGGCTCGCGGCCGCCGACCGCGCGAGGACCAGCCGCGCCTTCGCCGAGGGCACCGTGGAGGTGATCGCGGCGACGGTGGCGTTCGGCATGGGGATCGACCGACCCGACGTGCGGGCGGTCGTCCACCTCGCACCGCCCGGCTCGATCGAGGCCTACTACCAGGAGGTCGGGCGGGCGGGCCGCGACGGCGCCCCCGCGTGGGGCCTGCTGCTCCTGTCGCCCGGAGACATGGCGTTGCGACGCCGTCTGCTCGACAGCGGTGAGGGCGTCGAGCCGGCGGTCCTGGAGCACAAGTGGAGCCTCTTCCTCGAGCTGATGCGCTGGGCGGAGGGCGGCAGCTGCCGCCATGATGCCATCCTGCGCTACTTCGGGGACGAGGCCGAGACGCTGTCGGGCTGCGGCCGATGCGACGCCTGCCAGAGGCTCTCCGAGGGCCCCGACACCGAGGACACGGAGGAGGTCACCCTCATCGTGCGCAAGGCCCTGAGCGCCGTCGCGCGCGTTCACGAGCGCTTCGGCCTGACCGCCGCGGTCAAGCTCCTGCGCGGAGCGAAGGACGAACGCCTCGCCCGCGCGGGCCTCGACCGCACGCCCACCTGGGGCGTGCTCCGGGAGCACCCCGAGGAGTGGCTGCTTCGGCTGCTACGCCGGTGCGTCACCGCCGGCTGGGTCGACTTCACCTCCGGGGACCGACCCATGGTGCGGCTGACGAGCGCGGGCCGGGCGGTGATGAAGGCCGAGAGGCCGCCGCGCCTCCTCCTTCCATCAACCGCCGCCTCGCCCCGTCCGGCGCCGCGGGCCCGCCGGAGGGTGCCTCCGCTCGAGGAGAACGGGGTGGACGAGACGCTCTTCGAGGCACTGCGACGGCACCGTCTCCGGCTGGCGCGCGCGCAGGGCGTGCCCCCCTACGTCGTCGCCGGCGACCGAACGCTGCGCGAGATCGCGGCCACGAAACCGACCACCCTCGACGAGCTGTGCGCCCTCTACGGCATCGGCCCCACGAAGGCGGAGAGGTACGGCCAGGGGCTGCTCGAGGTCGTCGCTCGGGCGGCGAACACCCCTTCTCCATCGGAGTGAGGCGGAATCGCGGGCCCTTCTCGTGACAGAATGACTGCACCATCGCAGCTCGCCTCGTCTCGTCGGCTGTCGCGACTCGAGCGGAACTCGACCATCTGCCACTCATGCACGAAGGAAACGCGAAGACATGAAAATCCACTGCGCACGCTTTCTCATGATCCTGCTCGCCGCCGTCGCCATCGCCACCCCGCTCGCCTTCACCGGGGACGCACCGACGTTCCTTGGCGTCTGGGACGCCGTCGCCATGACGCCCAACGGCGAGATGGCCTCGGTCATCACGATCGCCGAGAAGGACGGCTCCCTCGACGTCGAGATGACCCTGGAGGGCCTGGAGAAGCGGGTCACCCGGGAGAAGCTGGAAGGGGACGTCCTCAGCATGACGGTCCATCACAACGGCGTTCCCTACGACGTCGAGGTCAAGGTCGAGGGCGACACCATGACCGGGACCTGGTCCGGACCGGACGCCACCGGGACGCTCGAGGGGAAGCGTCAGCCGTAGCTGCGCACCTGAACCGCACGGGTCCGGCCGGAGGCGCAGCAAGCAGGGGCCCCGGACCCGAGCGGCGGCTACTCCTCGGTGAGCTTGCCGTAGCGCACGATGGCGTTGAGCAGCGACTGACGCTGCTCGATGCTCAAGCGCTCCACGTCCAGCTCCAGGCTCCGGCCGTCGGTGAGCACGAAGGACATGGAGCGCCAGTCGGGCAACTCCGTGAAGTGCAGCGTCGTGGCCTGGGGGTTCGGCCCGAACCCCGGGGCCATCTGACCCCTCTGCCATTCGAACCCGCTGACCTCCAGGGTGTCGATCGTGCCCCAGGGGATGTCCACCGCATCCGCGGGGGGCACGCTGACGTGCAGGCCACTGTCGATCCTGACCTCCACGCGGTATCCGGTCACGGTGACCAGGCCCTGATAGAGAAGCCACGCCCCGACCGCCAGCAGGACGGCGGCCAGCACCTTCGGCACGGTGCCGCCCACGGAGAAGTAGAGCCAGAGGGCAACGACCAGGAGGAGGCCCGAGCGGCCGAGCACGATGGCCCAGTTGAAGCCGCTGTCGAAGTGGTAGGCGATGTCCTCGGGGGCAGAGTAGCCACTGCCCACTCCAGGTAGCCTCTGCGGCATCTGACCGGTCTGGTCGGAGATCATGCAGCCGGCCAGGGCCACGGTCACGAGGAGGGCGAAGACGAAGACCCCGCGGGAGGTGCGCATGGAATAGCCTCCTTGACGAGCGGCGCAAGCCATCTGGTTCGATTCGACGGCGGCATTGTCGGCGTCGGGACGAGCGGGCGTCAAGGTGCTCCAGCGACTCTCGGGAGCCTGGCCTTCGGCCCGGGGATCCGATAGGTTCAGCGAGGAGGAGGAGGCCGCTATGGA
>JAJDNV010000029.1 GCA_022340545.1 Acidobacteriota bacterium
TGTCGCCGGTCTCGACGTCGAGGGAGAAGAGCGCCAGCTCGTCCGGCTTCTCGCTCCCGTAGGTCACCAGTCGTCGATTCGACAGCCAGGCGACCGCCGGGCCGCGCTGAGCAGCGCCGCCACCGGCATACGCGTTGATGACGACGGCGCTCTCGGCGAGACGTCGGGGCGCGCCCCCAAGGGCGGGAATCAGCATCAGCGAAAGGGCGTTGGGGATCTCGGGCTTCAGGGCGAGGTAGGCGATCCTCAGCCCGTCGGGCGACCAGGCGGGCAAGACGTTCGCCGATGAGTCGGAGGTGAGGCGAAGCGGCGGCCCGCCACCGATGAGCTTGACGTAGAGGTCCGGGGTCGGCTGGGCGTCGAGGCTGGCGAAGAACGCGACCTGGTTGCCGTCGGGAGAGAACGAAGGACCCTGCTCGAAGCCGGGGTCGGCGGTCAGCGGAGCCGGGACGAGAGCGGGTGCCGCCGCTTCGCCCGCGGAACGCTCCCCCCGACGCAGAGATAGCAGCCCGACGGCGACGACCGCCACGACCGCCACGAGGGCCAGCCCGCCGAGGATCCAGGGCCGGTGGCTCCTGACCCGGCGCGGGACCACGGCCGAGAGCGTCCCCGAGTCGGACTCCTCCTTCAGCTCCTGCAGAGCCACCTTCAGGTCGTCCATGTGCTGGAAGCGGCGGGCGGGGTCCTTGCGCAGGCAGCGGGCGATGATCCGCTCCACCTCTCGGGGCAGGTCGGGGACCACCTCGCTCGCGGGCCGGGGCTCGGAGCGGAGGACGGCGGCCAGCGTCGAGGCGCTGGAATCGCCGCGAAAGGCGCGTTGACCAGTCAGCATCTCGTAGAGGACGGCGCCGAACGAGAAGACGTCCGAGCGCGCGTCGAGGCGCTTGCCCTCGGCCTGCTCCGGCGACATGTATCCGACGGTCCCGACGAGCAGGCCCTCCGCCGTCTTGTGCTCTGCCGTGGCCAGCGTGAGGGCGTCGTCGGAGCTCGCCTCGTCCGCCTCGACGAGCTTGGCGAGGCCGAAGTCCAGCACCTTGACGCGACCGTCGTCCCCGACCATGACGTTGGCGGGCTTGAGGTCGCGGTGGACGATGCCCGCCGCGTGGGCGGCGGCAAGGGCATCCGCAGCGGGGATGGCGTACGCGAGCGCGTTGCTCAGGGACAGCCCGCGCCGGGGAATGACGTCGGCGAGCGTGCGTCCCGCCACGTACTCCATGACGATGTAGCTGACCCCGTCGGCCTCGGCGATGTCGTGAATGGTGACGATGTTGGGATGGTTCAGGGCGGAGGCGGACTTGGCCTCCTGCTCGAAGCGCCGCCTTCTCTCCGGGTCGGAGACCTTCTCCGCGGGCAGGACCTTGACCGCCACGAAGCGGTCGAGGTGGGTGTCCCGGGCCTTGTAGACGACGCCCATTCCCCCCTCGCCAAGCTGCTGGAGGATCTCGTAGTGGGCGAGCTTCTTGCCGATCATATTGGAGCTTCCTGAACGCTCGAGTCTACACGAACCGGGAGGTGATCGCCCGGGCCTCCGTGGGCCGCCCGCGGCCCTCGCCTCGCAGATGCGCAGCCTGGGCATGGTGTGCGCCTTCGGGACAGGCCATCGCCGGCAGTTGCCTCGAGGAGCTGGCGTGAACGTCGTTTGGCGGTTGCGGGGTGGCGCCCTAGACTTCGAGTGTGAACCCCTGGAAGCCACTGCGGTGAGCGCGACCATCCAGCGCGCTCGCGATGCGAGCGACTTCACCAGGCGCATGGCAGAAGAGGTGCGCGTGGGCCTGCAGGCCCGTCCCCTGTCCAAGCTGCCGTCGAAGTATCTCTACGACGACCGGGGCAGCGCGCTCTTCGACGAGATCACCCGCCTGCCCGAGTACTACCAGACGCGGACCGAGCTGGCGATCCTGGAGACGATTGCGGACGGAGTCGTGGAGGCGGTGAGACCTCGCGAGCTCTGCGAGCTGGGCTCCGGGGTGGGGCGCAAGGTCCGGCTGATCCTCGATGCGATGAAAGGCCGCGGACTGCTGGAGCGCTGCGTGCTTCTCGACATCAGCGAGGGCTTCCTCGTCGAGTCTGCGCACCAGCTCGACGGGGACTACCCCGATCTCGCGGTCCGCGGCATCGCCGGCGATTTCCTCGAGGACCTGCCGGCGCTGGGTCCCGGAGGGGGCCGCCTGGCGCTCTTCCTCGCGGGGACGATGGGGAACCTGCATCCCGATCGCGTGCCGCCCTTCCTGCGCGCCCTCGCCCGGCAGCTCGAGCCAGGCGACGGTTTCCTCCTGGGTCTCGACCTCGTGAAGGACGAGGCGCGGCTTCACGCCGCCTACAACGACAGCGCCGGAGTGACCGCCGAGTTCAACCGCAACGTGCTGCGCGTGGTCAACACCCATCTCCGGGCCGACTTCGAGCCCGAGGCCTTCGAGCACGTGGCCTTCTACGACCGGGACAACGCCTGGATCGAGATGCGCCTCCGGGCGACCCGTGACATGCGGGTGTCGGTCCCGGGGGCGGAGCTCCGGCTGGACCTCCGGCGGGGCGACGAGATCCGCACCGAGCTGTCGTGCAAGTACACCCAACCCTCGCTGGAGGCGAGGCTCGCCGGGACCGGGCTGCAGATCGAGGGCTGGCACACCGACCCCGAGGAGCTCTTCGTCTCGGCTCTCCTGCGACGCACCGGGGAGGCCATCCCGCCCGAGGAGCCGAGGTGATGCTCGTCAGAAGACCCAGGAGATCTTCGTGAAGACCGTGTCGCCCTGTGTCGAGACCTCGCCCGCCTCGGAGGTGCCGCGCTGATACGCGAGCTGGAGTGAGCCGAACGGTGGCTTGAAGCGCCACACCCCCACCACCCGCACGTTCACCTTGTCGATGGCGGAGTTGGTCTGGGCGAAGAGCTTGACGAAGAGATCGGGGTTGAACGTGTACATGGCCTCGAACACGTGGATCCAGGTGGTGTCTCCCTCCGGGTCCGGATCGAGCTCGAGCCGGGTCAGCGAGTAGCCGAGACGCCAGGGATCACCGAACAGCCAGGTAGCCCGGGCCCCATAGAGCGTCAGGGCGGAATCGAAGTTCACGCCCCGGGCGGCGAACACGCGCACCGACCGCCCGTCGCGTCCGTCCCAGCCCACCTCGACCGTGGTGCGGTCGTTGCGGAAGCCCTTCTCGAAGAGCTGGTAGTCGTCGATCCGCCCGATCTCCACCTCGATGCCGCTGCGGAAGGTCACCTCCACCTCGGCGTCGAGCTCCCAGGCACGCAAGGTGCCACTTTGGCTGTAGAACCGGTTGTAGTTCGCACCGGCCTCGACCTTCTCGACCCGACCGCTCTCGATGAAGAAGTTGCGGGTGAGGTTGGTGTCGAGCTCCCGCCGGTCGTCGTCGCGGAGAAAGCCGACTGCGTTGAAATCGTCGCGGATGCCGGGGTCGAGGTCCGTGTAACGGACGTGGAAGTGGGTTCGGGCACTGTCGTAGGAGGGGCGCACGAACCAGGCCAGACCGCCCTTCGCGGTCGGGCCGTGGACCGTCAGGAGCTGGCCGGTGAAGCCGAGCGTCTCGGTGAAGAAGAGCGTGGCGTCCACGCCGACCGAGCCCTGGTCGATCCCTTCGCGTCGACGGGTGCCGCCGAGGAAGCCCACGGTGGACCCCCCGGGGAGCGTCTGCTGGAGGCGCCCGATCGCGTAGTCGGCGCGGACCAGGTCGTCGGATTCGGCGGCCGGCTGGTCCTCGGATGTCACGATGGCCGAGAAGTCCGTCTTCCCGACCGTGCCAATGGCCTTCGCCCCCCACGTGATGTTCCCGATGCGCCGGCTGTAGAACTGCCGGATCCGCTGGGAGTACATCTCGCTGCCCTCGAGAAAGAAGGGGCGTTTCTCGGGGATGAAGAGCTCGAAGCGGGTGAGGTTGATGACCTCCACGTCGGCCTCGATCAGGGCGAAGTCCGGGTTCACCGTCGCGTCGACGGCCACACCGCTCGCTGGGCGCCAGCGGACGTCTCCACCGACCTCGAAGTCGGGCTTCTCCCCCTCCTCCGCGGCGGCCAGACCGTACGGGATCAGCTGCCAGGACTTCTTCTCGCGGGGGCCGAGCTGCAGGCCGGTGAGTGTCCCGAAGGCGGAGACCCGCAGGCTGTCCGCGGCTGGCCCCGACCAGAGCGCCTCCTCCAGGCGCCGGGGGACCGTCCGCAGCAGGCCGAGACCCCAGCTGCGGTCGGTTCCCGGCTCGAACCGCAGGATGGCGAAGGGAATCTCGAACTCGGTGGTCCAGCGGTCCGCGTAGCGCTGCGAGGCGCACGACCAGGTTTCGTCCCACACCTCGTCGACGGTTCGGCCGTTGTCGGCGAGCCGTCCGTCCCATTGGGTGGCGAGGGCGTTGGTGAAGAACCCGTACGCCGTGCGCCCGTCGGAGAAGGTGTCGAGGAGGACCCCCACCGCGTCGTCGTCGCCGATGTCCCCGTCGCGGCGGGTCACCGCCGCGGCCAGGCGATCTGCGTCGGGATCGTGGCTCTCGAACGCCACGTAGAGCGCGGTGTTCGTCTGGCCGATGCGGACGACCGTTCGGAAGGGCGACGGCTGGCCGAACTCAGGCTGGATCTGGATGAAGTGGGCGTCGATGACGGTGGCACCCGCCCATTCGGAGTCCGCGATGACGCCGTCGATCACCGGGGCGGCGGGCAGGGCGGCCACGCTCACGGTCGGACGGTCCATGGCCACCGCCACGGCCGGCCCGAGCAGGGTGAAGACCGCCCACCGCATCCACATGCGGCACCACGCCGATCCCGAGCCGCCCGACGGGAAGAATGTCTTCGCTGCTTTCACTTTCGTCGCCGCCGAGCAGCCGGTTCACCTACCGCGGGTTGGGGATGGAGTAGTGGCCGTGGAGCACCTTCCAGGTGCCGTCTCTCAGCACGAAGACCAGCGAGACGGCGAAGGGGCTGTCGAAGCTCCGCCCGTCCTGGAGGGTGACGGTGGAGGTGCCCTTCCCCGTGAGTAGCGCGGCCTTCTCGGAGATCACGGTGACGTCGGTCGTCTCGTAGACCCTCTTCACGCTGGCAATCCCCTCGAAGCTCCTCTTCACCACCTCGAGGGCTTCGGCCCGGCTCGCGAAGAGGCGTCCATCCTGAATCACGGGCCCCCTGGCCACGTCGAGAATGGAGGCAAAGAACTCCTCGGCGTCGAGCCTCTCGGCCGCCGCCGTCATCGTCTGATGGGCCTCCAGGACGGCCTTCTCGACGGTCCGTGCATCTGGATCGCCAGCGGCGCCGAAGCGGGCCCAGGTCAGCACGAGCAGAGGGACGGAAACGCAACGAATCCACTGTGTCATGGCGGTCTCCTCGTGAGGCTCCAGCGCATTGTGCCCCACCGCGTCGGGGATGCAGAAGAAAGACCCGTCCCGCGTCCGACAAAGAATCGTCTCGCCCGGGGGATGGGCGGCGAGTCCAGCGGCGGGGTCCGCGCGCCGAACGCGGGACGGAAAGGGAAAGGAGAATGCATCAAGGCGTGTGTCGACGGTGCCTTCCCCAGACCAAGTCTCCCCTCGACCGCCACGGCCCGGCCATAGGCCTGATGAGCCATCTTCGTGCGCTCTCGGTCCCAAGGACGAATGGGTCGTTTGTTCGTTGTAGGCGGTTCTTCCCGAGTCGTGGTCTCCGGCCGTCGCCCCCCAGATCGGGGTGGCTCCGGCACCAGCAGCAATCCGGACCGCCTCGGGCCGACCCGCCCGACGCCCGCGGGTGATAATCCGAGGCGTGGCCCTCGCGGACAAGATCGACCAGCTCCCCAGACGCCCCGGTGTGTACCTGTTCAAGGGGGCGAACGGCGAAGTGGTCTACGTCGGCAAGGCGCGGGTGCTGCGCGACCGCGTGCGCTCGTACTTCCAGGCCTCGCGCCCCGCCGAGTTCCACAAGGACCGCATGATCGATGACGTGGCCGACCTGGAGCTCGTGGTCACCGACACCGAGATGGAGGCCCTCGCCCTCGAGAACAACCTGATCAAGCGCCACAAGCCGCTGTACAACGTCCGCCTCCGCGACGACAAGAACCACCCCTACCTCAAGCTGACGCTGAAGGAGGAGTACCCGCGGCTCTACGTGGTCCGTCGGCCCGCGGAGGACGGCAACGCGTACGGCGGCCCCTACATCCCGGCCAGCCTGGGGCGCAAGACGGCGGGGCTGGTCCGCAAGCTCTTCGGCATCCGCTCCTGCAAGGAGACCCTCAACGGCCGACGTCCCCGGCCGTGCCTTCAGTACCAGATCAAGCGTTGCCTGGCTCCGTGTGTGGCCGACGTCTGCTCCCTGGAGCGCTACCAGAGTTCGTGCGAGGATGCGCGGCTGTTTCTCGAAGGCCGAACAGAGGAGGTCTTGCGGCGGCTGCGCGCCGGCATGGAGTCCGTGGCCACGGAGGAGCGGTTCGAGGAGGCGGCCTCGCTGCGTGATCAGATCCGTGCGCTCGAGCGGCTCGAGACCCCGCAGAAGATCACCACCACCGACATCGAGGAGCGCGACCTGTTCGCCGCCCACGTGGAGGGAGAGCGCGCGGCGGTGCAGGCCTTCTCCGTTCGCGACGGGAAGGTGGTGGCCCGCGAGGGGTTCCTGCTCGACCGGCTCACCGAGCCGGAGGCCGTCCTGTCCTCCACGCTTCAGCAGTTCTATGCCGCCGGTCGATACGTCCCCCGCGAGGTGCTCGTTCCCGCCGACGTGCCGGACCGGGAGCTGCTCGAGTCGTGGCTCAGCGAACGCCGGGGCACCCGGGTCCGCATCCGCATGCCGCAGCGCGGGGAGAAGCTCCGGCTGCTCGACCTCGTCGTCCGGAATGCCCGCCTGGCCTTCGAGCTGGAGTGGAAGCACCCCCGCCAGCAGTCGCAGGAGATCCTGCGTGCGCTGCGCGATCTTCTCGACCTGGAGGTCGAGCCGCACCGGATCGAGTGCTTCGACATCTCCAACATCCAGGGCTCGGACGTCGTGGCGTCGATGGTCGTTTTCGAGGACGGCCTGTCCAAGAAGTCCGACTACCGCAAGTTCCGCGTGAGGGGCGGGACCGGCGTCCCCGACGACTTCGCGTCGATGCGCGAGGTCGTGGGCCGTCGCTACCGCCGGCTTCTCGAGGAGGGGAAGGAGCTGCCGGACCTGGTGATGATCGACGGCGGCAAGGGGCAGCTCGGGGCCGCGGTCGAGGCGCTCGAGGAGCTGGGGCTGGGCGAGCAGCCGGTGGCGAGCCTCGCCAAGCGCGAGGAGCTCCTCTTCGTGAGAGGACGGCCGACGCCCATCGCGCTGCCTCGGTCCTCACCGGTGCTCCAGCTCGTGCAGCGCGTGCGGGACGAGGCTCACCGCTTCGCGGTGGGCTTTCACCGTCAGACGCGCTCGAAGCGGACCCTGCACTCGGAGCTGGACGAGATCCCCGGCATCGGACCGGCCAAGCGCCGGAAGCTGCTCTCCGCTTTCGGCTCACTCCGTGGCGTGCGCGGGGCGAGCGAGGCCGAGCTGGCCACCGTGGTCGGCCCCACGATGGCGGCCCGGGTGCGGGCCTACTTCGACGGTCGCGGTCGGGGCCGCCGCTGATCTCGGGGGCCGACGCGCCCGCCTTCAGGCGGTGCGGCCCTTCTCTTCGAGCGCCTTGAGCTCGCGCTGGTAGGCCTTCCAGCCCGGGCACCACGTCGTGTGCCAGCGCCAGAGGCGGGCCAGCAGGCGGTCCGGATGGGCCTCGGCGTAGGCCCGGCCCTTGCACGTTGCGCAGTTCGACTTGATCTCCGTCTCGCTCATCTCGTCCTCATTCGTCGTTGACGCAGAATGGCACCTGATTGTTTCGAGCCTCAGGACCCCGGAGACGGCGCCGGGTAGCTCTGGTCCCATCCGCCGACGGAGGACGACGAGTCGGTGTCCTTCGCGTCACGGGCGAGGGCCGCCTCCACCCGGTCGGTGTCGATCCGGAGGACACCGTCCGGCCCGGCCACCCCCTTCGGGTCGTACTCGAGGGGGCTGACGATCCGCCGGAGCACCTCCTTGAGGGCCCGGGCCCCCAGCCGGGGCTGCTTGGCCGCCTCGCGAGCGATCCGACGCGCGGCGGACTCCGTCACCTCCAGGCGAACGCCGAAGCTCGCGAAATAGGCCTGGGACTGCCGGAGGCCGGAGTCGCTCGACTCGGCGAGGATCTTCAGGAGGTCGTCCTCTCCGAGCGCCTCGAGAAGCACGACCGCGTCGAACCGCGAGAGGAACTGGGGGCTCACCCCGTACTCGAAGAGGTCCTCGTGCTTCAGCCAGTCTCGCAGGGAGAACTGGAGCTCCTCGTGAGCCCGACCCGTCTCGTCGACCACGGTGACCGGCTTCAGGGCTCCCTGGTCCTTTCCGTAAGTGACGCGGTGGAAGACGGCGTCGTAGAGGCCCTCGAACGCCCCGGCGCAGACGAACAGCACCCCGCTCGAGTCGACGTTGATCGTCTCTCCGCCCGCCCAGTCGGGAAGAGTGAACGGCACCGCCTCGTTCTCGATCAGGGTGAGAAGGGCCTCCTGGGCGCGGATCCCGGCGATGTTGGGCTGTCCCCCCACCTGGCTCCGGATCTTGTCGACCTCGTCCACGAACACGAGGCCGTGCGAGGCCTGCTCCAGCAGCTTCTCGATCGGCGTCTCCGGTCCGAGCTGCTGGCGGGCCCGATCGAGCAGACGCCGCAGGAGCTTCTCCCCGGGGTGGCCC
The DNA here is from genome assembly GCA_022340545.1 of Acidobacteriota bacterium. Taxonomy (GTDB): domain Bacteria; phylum Acidobacteriota; class Vicinamibacteria; order Fen-336; family Fen-336; genus JAJDNS01. The sequence continues at coordinate 8,666 of JAJDNV010000029.1, forward strand.
TGCTCGGCCTCCTCGCCCAGCACGTTGGCGTGGACGCGGACCACCGTAGAGCGGAGGGCGAGGGCGGGGTTGGCGGCCAGGAGCTCCTCGACCGCGCTCATCAGCGTCGTCTTGCCCGACCCCGAGGAGCCGATCATCAAGATGTTGCCGACCTTGAGGCCAGCCAGCTTCTTGGCCAGCGCCACCGCCATCTCGCGCACGGCCTCCTTCTGGCCGACCATCCGCTTCTCGAGGGCGCTGGCGATCTGGGTTGGGGCCGGCGGGGCCGGGGAGGGGGCAGGCACGGGGGGATTGTAGCGCCTGGGGAACGGGCCGTCCCCCCGTGTGCTAGCATCACGGTTTCGCCGCGACGAAGGAGGCCGACCTGACCGCCGAGACCCTCGCCTACGGATTGACTGCCTACCTCGTTCTGCTGTTCAGCCTGTCCGTCCACGAGTCGGCCCACGCCTGGACCGCCCTGCAGGAAGGCGATCCGACGGCCCAGTCCCTGGGCCGGATCAGCCTCAACCCGCTCGTGCACATCGACCTCATCGGGACGGTCGTCCTGCCGCTCCTGATGATCTTCACCGGAGTGACGTGGCTCTTTGGCTGGGCCAAGCCGACACCGGTGAACCCTCGCTACTTCAAGGACCTGAAGCGTGGCCAGATCATCGTGTCGGGGGCGGGGCCGACGTCCAACCTGATGCTTGCGGTCCTCTTCACCGCTGCGCTCTTCTTGGCCCTGCGCGTGGTCCCGGAGCCCTCTTCGGACAACCCGCTGTTCCGCTTGCTCGTGATGGGGATCCAGCTCAACGTCGTGTTGGCCATCTTCAACCTGGTCCCACTCCCCCCCCTCGATGGCTCCCACATCCTCCAGTGGGCCCTGCCGAACGGATTGGGCCACCGCTTCGTCCGGATGATCGGTCCCTACGGCGGCTTCATCCTGCTGGCTCTCGTCATGACCGGCGCGCTCTGGACGCTGATCGGTCCCGTGGTCGACGTGATCGTAGAATCTCTGATTGCACTCGCTCGCTTTCAATAGACCATGCCCAAGCCCCGCATCCTCTCCGGCATGCGCCCCACCGGGGCCCTCCATCTCGGCAACTACATGGGGGCCCTCGACAACTGGGTCCAGCTCCAGGACACCTACGACTGCTTCTTCGCGATCGTCGACTGGCACTCGCTGACGACCGACTACGCCGACCCGTCGGGCATCCACGACAGCGTCGTCGAGGTGGCCACCGACTGGCTGGCCGCCGGGCTCGACCCCGAGCGTTCCACGCTCCTGATCCAGAGCCTGGTGCCCGAGCACGCGGAGCTGCACCTGCTGCTGTCGATGGTCGTGCCGGTGCCGTGGCTGGAGCGGGTGCCGACGTACAAGGAGCAGCAGCAGCAGCTCACCGGGAAGGACCTCTCCACCTACGGCTTCCTGGGCTACCCGCTCCTCCAGGCCGCCGACATCATCATCTACAAGGCGGACGCGGTCCCGGTGGGGGAGGACCAGGCCCCCCACATCGAGATCACCCGTGAGATCGTGCGGCGCTTCAACAACTTCTACGGCCCGGTCTTCCCGGAGCCGAAGACGCTGCTCACCGAGGCCAAGCGCATCCCCGGCACCGACGGGCGCAAGATGTCGAAGTCATACGAGAACGCGGTGTACCTGAAGGACGACCCGGAGACGGTGCGCAAGAAGATCAAGCCGATGGTCACCGACCCCGCCCGCATGCGGCGCTCCGACCCCGGTGACCCGGAGAAGTGCCCCGTCTTCGACCTGCACAAGGCCTTCTCATCGAAGGAGACCCGGGAGTGGGCGGCCGAGGGCTGTCGGACCGCGGGCATCGGCTGCATCGACTGCAAAGCGAAGCTGACCGATCATATGCTGGACCGGTTGGCCGGGATCCACGAGCGGAGGCCGGAGTACGCCTCGCGGCCCGACACGGTGTGGGACATCCTGCGGGAGGGTTCGAAGAGGGCGCGTGCCGTCGCCCAGGCCACGATGGACGAGGTCCGGACGGCGATGAAGATCGACTATCGGAAGTCGTGAGCGACGAACCCAAGACGCCGCCCGAGGCGGCCGACGAGCCGGCCGCGACGGCGGATCCGCGTCCGGACGGGGATGGCGGCCTTCAGACCCCCCTCGAGGCCTCCGACGGGTCCGGGCCCGAGGCGCGGCGGGCGCCCGACGGCGACGACGACGACGCCGTCTCGCAGCGAGTCGCCGTTCCCGAAGGCATCGAGTCGACCCTTCCCGAGGACGTGCCCCGAATCGAGCTTCCCCTCTTCGAGGGACCGCTCGATCTGCTCCTGTACCTGATCCGGCGCGAGAAGATCGACATCCACGACATCCCCATCGCCCCCATCACGCGCCAGTACATGGAGTACCTGGATCTGATGCGGGAGCTGAATCTCGACGTCGCCGGCGAGTTCATGCTGATGGCGGCCACGCTCATCCACATCAAATCGAAGATGCTCGTCCCGGTGGAGCCCACGGAGGCGGAGGGCGAGGAGGACTACGTCGATCCTCGCGAGGAGCTGGTGCGGCGTCTGCTCGAGCTCCAGCGATACAAGGATGCAGCGGGCCTTCTTCATCAGCAGGCCCAGATCCGGGCCGCGCAGTGGACGCGGCCGGACACGGTGCTGCCGACGTTCGACGACGCCGGCGAGGAGATGCTCGAGGCGGGGCTGTACGATCTGATCGCCGCCTTCAAGGAGCTGCTCGAGCGGAGGAAGTCGCTTCTCGCCCACGAGATCGAGACGGAAGGCCCCAGCGTCGAGGAGCGCATGGCCGAGCTTCTGGCGATGATCGTCGAGGGCCAGTCGCTGAAGTTCCTCGAGCTGTTCGCCTCGCTCGAGACCAAGGCCCAGATGATCACGACGTTCCTGGCCCTCCTGGAGCTGGTGCGCCTGAAGCAGGTCCGCGTCTACCAGAGAGGGATGTTCGGGGCGATCCGCGTCTTTCGGCCGGTCGGCCCGCCCGCCGACGGCGTGCCGTCGCCGGCGACGTAGGGAGAGAAGAAGCGTTGGACGACGATCGACACGAAGAGACCCCCGGCATCGAATCGCCGCCGGCCACGGACTCAACGGCTCCGCACGAGCACGACGGGCCCGCCGCGGCCGAAGGCGGACCGGATCCGACTCCCGAGGCACCGACAGAGACCGTCGTCGCCGAGGACGGCTCCGTCCTCCCGGCCCGCGAGGTGCGCGCCATCGTGGAGGCGCTCGTCTTTGCCGCGCCGCAGCCCCTCAGCCCCCGCGAGATCGGCCGGGTGCTCGGTGGCGTTCCGAAGGAGGACTGGCAGCGGGCGCTCGAGGAGCTGCAGGCCGACTACGCCCGGGACGAGCGGGGCCTGCAGCTCATCGAGGTGGCCGGCGGATGGCAGATCACCACCCGCCCCGAGTACAACGACTGGGTCCGGGAGCTGCTCGACCCGAAGGTCCCGACGCGGCTGTCGATCCAGGCCCTGGAGACCCTCGCCGTCATCGCCTACCGCCAGCCGGTCACGCTGCCCGAGATCATCGAGCTACGGGGGGTTCGGTCCCAGGGTGTCGTCAAGACCCTTCTCGAGAAACGTCTCATCCGAATCACCGGACGCAAGGAGGTCGTGGGCCGACCCATGCTCTACGGCACCACGAAGCAGTTCCTGCTCCACTTCGGCCTGAAGGACCTCGACGAGCTGCCCCAGATCGAGGAGTTCGCCGAGGTGCTGGGCGAAGAGGTGGACGTGCCCGGCCTCAGGCGCGCCATCGAGGCCCCGCGTCCGACCGAGGTGCCCCTCGCCGAAGGCGAGGAGTCGACGGATCCTGCCGGGTACGACTCGGCCGACGATGGCCAGCCGCCCCGCGACTAGCCCCGCCCACCATCCCGCCTGACCGGCTCACGCCCGCCCAGGACCCGGGCGAGCGCCCCCGGCTCTCTAGGACCTGTCCGTTTCCGGGATGGGCGGGTCCCACCAGCGACACGAACGGGGCCCGTGGCCACCGTCCGTACCTGGCCCACGGAGGGTTTCTCGGTGAAGACCGCTGGCACGGGTGTTGCGGTCCCCACCTTGATGCTGCGGCCCGAGAGAGCCCCCAGGAGGCGAGAGATGGACAGACCAACCACGCTCTGGAGCCGGAGCATTGCCCCCCTCGACTCGTTTCTCCAGGACCTGCGCTACGGCGCCCGCACCCTCTCTCGGAACCCTGTGTTCAGCGGCGCCGTCATCCTCACCCTCGCCCTCGGAATCGGGGCCAACACCGCCATCTTCACGCTGCTGGACACCGTCGTGTTGCGCCGGCTGCCCGTGGAGCGCCCCGCGGAGCTCTACGTCTTTGGAACCTGGTCGGGCGAAGGCAACATCGAGGGCGATGGCGTTCTGGATCGG
>JAJDNV010000039.1 GCA_022340545.1 Acidobacteriota bacterium
CTTCCGCTCGTGTGGTCACTGGCTCTCCTGGCGCACGGGGATCGCCCCCGGTGCGGCCCGGGAGAAGGTGCGGGTGGCCCGGGCCCTGGGCTCGCTGCCCCGGATCTCGGAGGGGATGGCCCGTGGGGAGCTGTCGTACTCGAAGGAGCTTGGTCCATACTGTGCCTCATTGCGGTAGTGGAGTACGAGGTAGCTTTTTGCCCTGCTGGGGCCTGGGCGGGTTGGAGCCTGGGGGTTCGTAGAGGCGCTGGCAACTGGGGTGGGTGCCACAGGGGTGCGCAGTGAGTAGGCCGGCATCATGCCATCGGCGGATCGTCGTGGCCGTGGTGCCCAGGTGCTCAGCCATCTCGCCGACAGTGCAGAGGCCCCGGTCCCGCAGCCGCTGGTAGCGGGACTTGAGCCTATTGCGACAACGCAGATCGTGGAGTCGATCACGGGTGAAGGGGAGCCCGGTTCCCGTGCGCAGACCCTCTTGGTTGAGGAGATCGACGACCTCGGCTTCGCCATGGTCGTCGAGAAGCTGGTCGACCCGTTCGACGACCGCCGGGTCAGTGCGTCGTAGGTCGGGAGCGGGGAGCGGAAGCGGAAGGGTGAGGGTGCGAGTGGCTCCGCCTTTGAAGCGGACATGGGCCGTGATCACATCGCCCCGGATCAGGGTGACGTCGTCGATGAGGAGCCGGATCATACGCTTCTTCTCCCGGTGGGGCGTACGGGGATCGTGCCAGAGGCGGGGGAAGTCGGTGGCGAGGCGTAGGATCGACTGGCGGCGTTCTTCGCCGAGTTCTTCGCAATCGGCTGCCGTCTGCCGCTCGTAGTGCTCTTGGGCTTGGGCTAGAGCCCGGAGCTTGGCATTCCAGTCGGCCTCGAGGGCATCGGCCACCAGCCGGTGGTCGGGATCGACGCGACGGTAGCGGCGCTCGGCGAGCTCGGCCTCGTAGCGCGCGTGCTCGACATCCTGGCTCCGGAGGCGGTCAACCTCCTCGCTCCGGGCCCGGAGTTCCTCGTCCACGGAGAGGGCGACCTCAAGACTGAGAGGGGTCATGACCTCGATGAGGAGATCGCTGATAGCCTTCTCCAGCCCCGAACCCGACAAGCGCTGGCAGACCGGCTCGCCATACTGGATGCTCCGCAGGTTACATGCGTAGGAAGAGATCTGAGTACCGTCGCTTCGAGTTTGGTAGCCCGTCGTCATCCGATTGCCGCAGATGCCGCAGATGGCAAGGCCCTGGAGCAGGGCGGGGCCTTCGCGGGGTGGACTCCGGCGACGGTCGGCTCCATGAGCGCGCGCATTTTCTCGCAGGCGAGCCAGATTGGCCTCGTACTCGCTCCACGAGATGTAGCCTTCATGCGCATCGGGGATCAGGACCTTCCACTCCTCCCGGGGCAGGCTCTCGATGCGGATCTGGCCATTGAGCTTTCGTCGGGCTCGGCTGCGGCCGTATGCGAAGGCCCCCGCGTAGCGAGGGCTGCGCAGGATCGACAGCGCCCGTGAGTGTACGAGGGGCCGGAAGACAACCTCACCTTTGTGAGGTCCAGTCCGCATCCGGATGGGGAAGAGTAGCTCCTTCTTGCGGAAGTGCTTCATGACGGCCGTCGCCGAACCCAGCCGCTGGAAGGTCTCGAAGAAGAGCCGTACGGCACCGGAGACCCGTTGGTCCGAGTCCCGGACCACCCTCCCCGTGGAGTCATAGATCAGTCCTGCGGGTAGGCCGATCCTGAGCTCGCCCCGCCGGGCCTTGTTCAGGATACCGCCTTGGAGCCGGGCACGGAGCACATGGAGCTCGGCCTCGCTCATTGTGCCCTTGAGCCCCAGGAGCAGCCGGTCGTTGAAGTGGCCCGGATCGTAGAGTCCGTCCTCGTCCAGGATCAAGGTGTCGCTGAGTGCACAGATCTCGAGCAGCCGGTGCCACTCGGTGGAGCTCCGGGCCAGACGACTGACCTCGAGTCCGAGTACGAGCCCCGCGCGCCCGGTCCCGACCTCGGCAACCAGCCGCTCGAAGCCCGAGCGGTGCACCGTTCCGGAGGCCGATTGCCCCAGGTCATCGTCGATCACCACCACTCGCTCAAGTGGCCAGCCCAGGGCGACGGCCTGCTGCCGGAGCCCATACTGCCGCTTTGTGCTCTCGGTGTTCTCCATCACCTGATGCAGGGAGGACTGGCGCACGTAGAGATAGGCGTCCCTGCGCAGATGTTCGGCCGTGACCTTCGAGCTGGACGGGTTCATGACGCCCTCTCACGAGCGACCAGGAGCGCGGTACCAGCAAGCAGCCGGACCAGCTCGGAATGAGGAGGCGCGAGAGGGGCAGCCGGCTTCTTCCGGGCCGTGCGCTGCCCAACCCCTTCGACATCGTTGGCCGAGATCTCGGCAGTCATCCAGGCCGCCACACCCCGGTGCCACAGCAAGGCAAGCCCCAGGGGAACGAAGGCGAGTGGAGCCTCGCCCGTGGCATGGGCCCGCAGAGCTTCATAGCGCCTCGTCCACTGCGGGCCCCCGGGGCTCACGGTGTGCCGCTCGACGTCTGGCGTTTTTTTTCCCGGCGCGCCAGCGCCCGTTCGATGCTCCGGGGATGGACCGAGAGCCCGAAGCGTTCGGCGAGCCGCTGGCTCAGCGTCTGGGCGTTCATGCCGGAGCCCCTCTCCCTGAGTTCGTCGACGAAGGCCATCACTTCGTCGGTCAACTTGTGCGCCCTTTTCGGTCCGGGACGCTTCGGCACGAGACCCGGCAGACCCTCCTCGTCCAGGGCCCGCTGAGCCTGGTAGAAGGTCGGCCGTGAGAAGCCAAACGTCTCGGCCGCCTCGGTGACCGTTGCCCCCTCGGCTCGCACCCTCCGCACCATCTCGTATTTGACCTGCACCAGGTCCCGAGCATCGAAGAACCCTTCGTCGCGGAACCGCTCGTCGCTTACGCTCTCGGGCTTGGGGTTCAGCACGCCCTGATCTGCGAGTGCTCGTTCCTTCGCATCTGCCCCCTCCGTCATCGCGCCTCCTCCGGGCATCGGATCGTGGGATGTGTGTCAATATAATTATGCCACACGAACAAGGTGTCAAGAAGATAACACCGAGCTGTAGTGTGACAAATAAAGCCATTGCCTCGTTCATAGCTGGGACTCCTGTGATCCATACGGCGTATCTCCTTTTACGATGTCGGCAAAATCTGCCTTACAGGCTTCGGAGCGAGCAAGCCTCCGAATCAGCGAGACCAGCGCCACCAGATCCTCGGTCCGGAAGAACGAGCGACCCGCCGACGTGTGCACGAACGGATCTGCCGCAGCCAGGCTCGTCCACGCCGTCGGCAACGAACGAACGCGCCCTTCGGGATCCTCATACACGACCCGGTCATCGCCCCAGTTACGCCAGTGCGAGATTACCGAAAAACACTTCCCATAGTGGGGATGGAAGGGATGGGTGACTCCGAAAGTGTGTGCTTCGCCGGGGCCATCACATGGAGTCGTCGCTGTGATCCAAGGTCCGGGCCCTGACGCGGGTCGCCACGCCGAAGAACGAGGGAGAGCTGGTGGAGACGGCCCGGCACACGACGGCGGCCCAGATAGAGCGATTGGTACGGGCGTGGCGGCGGGTGGACCGGCAGGAAGAGGCGGAGGCGGAGGGGGAGCGACATGAGAGGCGCTACCTGCACCTGTACCCGGAGGAGGACGGGAGCTACC
>JAJDNV010000042.1 GCA_022340545.1 Acidobacteriota bacterium
CGCATGCACGTCCAGACCGACAAATCGGGTAGCCTTGGACATAGACCGGCTCCTTTCGCATGTAGCTCTGCGCTACGTTCTTCCCGATCGCAGCGTAACCTACGCCCTGCGAATCGGGGCCGGTCGCTCCATACTGACTAGGACGACAAGCCCCTGGACCGCGCGGCGGGGCCGCTTCAGGGGCCTGCTCTGCGGGGACGCTCGGTCGGGCGTCGGCCTCTTCAAGACGAGGAAGGGCCCGCCCTCGCTCGAATCGCCCCCCACGCTTCACGGACACGTCATTGCAGGAGGGGGGCTCCACGCCCCGCTCCGCGGGCCCCTGGCGCGTCCGGGGCCGGCACCGCGACGATCTCCAGCCCGCACCTCGCCACCTTGGGCTAGCATGGGCGGATGCCGTCCATTCACCTGCGCGGGCAGACGCCCGAGACCCTGGCCCGGGCCTTCCCCGGCCTGGACCTCACCCTCGCCCGCCGGGTCGTGCGCCGCCTCGTCGGGGAGGACGGCAGCGACCTCGAGGGGGTCCGGGGGCTGGCCCGTGCGCGAGCCGCCGAGATCCTGGACGGAGGTCGCCTCGCCCGCCTCGGGATCGTCGACCGCCGCCGCAGCGCACTCGACCCTTTCGTCAAGTACCTCTTCCGCACCCCCGACGGCCTGCTCCTTGAGACCGTCCGCATCCCGCTCGAGAAGCCCCGCTGGAGCGTCTGCGTTTCCTCACAGGTTGGCTGCGGCCTGGGATGCCGTTTCTGCGAGACGGGCCGCATGGGCTTTCGCCGCAATCTCGAGACCTGGGAGATGGTGGAGCAGGTCCTCACGGTTCGGCGCGAGTCCCCGGAGAGGCCGCTCACCGGCGTCGTCTTCCAGGGCCAGGGCGAGCCGCTCCAGAACTACGACAACGTCATTCAGGCCGCCCGCGTGCTGCGCGATCCATGCGGTCCGCGTATCGGAGCCGACCGCATCACGCTCTCCACCGTGGGCCTCGTCCCCCAGATCCGGAGGTACACCGACGAGGGGCACCCTTACCGTCTCGTGCTCTCCCTCACCTCCGCCTTCTCTGAGAAGCGCGAGACCCTCGTCCCCCTGACCGCCCGGCACGACGTTTCCGAGCTGGCCGCGGCCATGCGCCGACACGCCGCCGCTCGTGGGGGGCCGGTCCACGTGGCCTGGGTGCTCATCGCCGGGTTCAACACGGGCGCGGACGAGGCGCGTGAGCTGGCCCGCCTGTTCCGGGGCGTCGCGCTGCGGGTGTCGGTGATCGACGTCAACGACCCTACGGAGGTCTACGCCCGGGCCACGGACGACGAAAGGACGCGATTTCTCTCGGCGCTGTCGGACAGCGGCATCAGCTTCGTGCGGCGGTACTCGGGAGGAGCCGACATCCACGCCGCCTGCGGAATGCTGGCCTCGCGGATCGGCGGCGGCGAGATCCACTCCCCCGGACCACCGGCGATGGAGGCGCCGTGAGCGGGCGCGTCCTCCCGGCGGACGACCCGGCGGCCATCAGCGAAGGGGCCCGGCTTCTCCAGGGCGGCGGGCTCGTGGCCTTCCCGACCGAGACCGTCTACGGCCTCGGCGCGAACGCCTTCGAGGCCCGCGCGGTGGCCCGCGTCTTCGAGGTCAAGGCCCGCCCGTCCTTCGACCCCCTCATCGTCCATCTCTCCGACCGTGCGGACCTTGGGTCCGTCGCGGTGGTCGCGCACCCGGGCGCCGAGCGTCTCGCGGAACGCTTCTGGCCGGGGCCGCTGACGCTCGTCCTGGCCCGCCGGCCCGAGATCCCGGAGATCGTGACCGCGGGCCTCGACACCGTGGGCGTCCGCGTGCCCGCGCACGAGGCGGCCCGCAAGCTGATCCGCGCCGCGCGAACGCCGGTGGCCGCGCCCTCGGCCAACCCTTTCGGCTATGTGAGCCCGACGACCGCCCCCCACGTCGCCGAGCTCCTCGGAGAGGCGGTCGACCTGATCCTCGACGGGGGACCGTGCCGGGTCGGGGTGGAGTCCACGATCGTGTCGCTGGCCACCGGGACGCCCACCCTCCTGAGGCCGGGCGGCGTTTCGCGTGAGGAGCTCGAGGAGGCCCTCGGGACCCCGGTGGCGACGTGCCCGCCGCCCGCCGGGGATCCGCTCGCCCCGGGGCAGCTCGCCCGCCACTACGCGACCCGCACGCCCCTCCGTATCCTTCCCGGGCCGGCGGGCCCGCTGTCTTCGGACTCCGGTCGCGTGGGGCTCCTCGCCTGGCGCGGCCCGGCCGCGGACACCGGCTACGCCGCGCTCGAGGTGCTGGCCCCCGACGGACGAGCCACCACCGCCGCCGCCCGGCTGTTCGCGGCCCTGCGCCGCCTGGACGCGCTCGGCCTTGACGCGATCGTCGCCGAGCCCTGCGAGGAGAGGGGCCTGGGCCACGCCATCATGGATCGTCTGCGCCGTTGCGCGGCGAGGGCATGAGAAAGGGTCACTCCTGGCGGCTGCGGGCGTCGGCCACGAGCTCGCGCAGCCAGCGGTCGATCTCCGCCGGAAGCGAGGTGAACCGCACGGTCACCGAGCCCCCGGGGGCCACCGAGACCACCTTGGCGTAGATCTCCACCGGATCGCGCCCGGAGGGCCTGAGCTCCAGCTTGAGGTTCGAGAGTGGACGCAGTCGGCGGGGCGAGAGCACCGTGGCGCCGTGCGACGAGAGCTCGATGACCTCGGCCCCGAACGCCTCCGCCTCCACCCGCTTCCCCTCGACCACGTGGCACAGGGCCCGGATCGGGTCGGGCAGAGGCGTCGCTTCCTCCGCCGCGTCGGGGAGGCCCTCCTCTCCGACCCCGCGGAGGTCGTACACCACGATCGGCTCGCGCGTCCCCTTGGCATCGATGGCCAGCCGGGCCCCGACGCGCACGCGCTCCCCCGCCTCGGCCCGCGTGGCGTCCGAGATGAGCACCTGGCCGCCGACGGTGAACGACTCGATACGGCCCGCATGGTTGACGGCGCTGCCCACGACGCCGTACTTCGTGCGGCGCTCCGAGCCGATGTTGCCGACGATGACGTTCCCGGTGTGGACGCTGACCCCCATCTCGAGGTGGGGCAGGCCCTCGGCGGTGTTCCGCTCGTTGAGGCCGACGAGCGCCGCCTGCATGGCCACCGCGCAGGCCACCGCCCGCTCGGCGTCGTCGTCGCGGGCGAGGGGCGCCCCGAAGATGGCGAGGATCCCGTCCCCGACGAACTCGTCGATCGTCCCCTGGTGCGCCAGGATCACGTCCGCCATCGCCGCCAGGTACGAGTTCAGCAGGCGAAGCACCTGCTCGGGGGAGAGGCCCTCGGTGAGCGGGGTGAATCCGCGCAGGTCCGACATCAGGAGCGTCACCTTGCGGTACTCCCCGCCGAGAGTCGGTCCCTCGGGTGAGGCGAGAAGACCGGCCACAACCTCCTCGCTGACGTACCGGCCGAACAGCCCCCGGATGAAGCGGTTGCGCAGCTCCAGGTCCTCGGCGAGACGACGGATCTCCTCGGTCTGCCGCTTGAGCGTGAGCTGCATCTCGACGCGAGCCAGAACGACCGGGAAGTCGAGTGGCTTGGTGACGTAGTCATTGGCCCCGGCCCGCAGGGCCTCCACCACGTCCTCGGTCGCGTCGCGAGCCGTCACCATGATCACCGGCAGGTCGGACTCGGACCAGCGCTCCCGCACGCGCCCGAGCACATCGAGACCGCTCAGGCCCGGCATCATCACGTCCAGCAGCACGATGTCGAAGCTCTTCTCGTCGAGGCGACCGAGGGCGAGCGTCCCGTCCTCGGCCGTCTCCACCTGGAAGCCACGGCCTCCCAGGCGGCGCGAGAGCATGTCGCGGTTCAGCTCGTTGTCGTCGACAACGAGGATGCTCACCCCGCTGGCGTCGACCGGCGGAGTGGGGGGGCGCGGCTCGGCGCGACCGGCACCGGCCTCGGAGGAAGACACCTCGCGGAAGACGCCGGAGGTGGCCCCCGCTGGTGTCGGGGGGGCGGCGAGGTCGGCGACCTCGAGGGCGCGGCGCGCCGCGGTCCGGATCTTCTGCAGGTCCTCGAGGTACTCGTCGTCGCCGCAGTCGCGGGCCTCGTCCTCCAGCAGCTCCGCGTATCCGATGATCTGGTGCAGGGGCGTGCGGAGGTCGTGACGCAGCCGGGCCTGCGGGTCGATCTTGGTGGGGTCGCTCATGCTCGGGTGCGGCTCAGGATCATGCCGGCCCCCCTGTCGGGTCGAATCGTCGGGTGATGCTGGAGATCAGGCCCTCGGCGTGTCGGGTTTCCCCGTCGAGCGCGACGACGCCCGCCGTGGCCACTGCGCCGCCCGGCCTAGTCTGCCACCTACCAACCGAGCACGGCAACCGTGATGCCGGTCGCGACGATGAGCGCGCCGGCGAGGGCGTCCCCGTAGCGGTCCAGCCACGGCGCCTGCAGGCCCCGGAACGCCCCCGCGCGCGCGGCGAGGACGATCCCCACCATGGCCCCCAGGGTCGCCACCTCGTAGATCACGATCAGGGAGACGAGCCGGGCCCAGCCCAGGGGGGCGGCGGCGAGGATGATGGGGATGAGGCGGACGCAGGGGTCGACGCTGAAAAGGAGCAGGAGCCCGGCCACGGTTGCCCGCGAGGGGTCGTGGACGTGGTCGAAGTGGGAGTGGGTGTGCCCGTGCAGCTTCCCCCCCAGCGCCCGCCGCAGTCCCCACAGGCCGTAGGCCAGGCCAAAGCCGATGAGGAGGATGCCGGCGACCGACTCGAGCCGAGCTCCGAACGCCTCGAGCACCCCCCGGCCGAGGCGGAGAGCCAGCAGGCCCAGCAGGACGGAGACCGTCACGTGGGCGAAGCCGCACAGCAGCGTCACCTGGGCGGTGCGGGCGGCCGACCACCCGCGGGCTCGCCCCACCGCCGTGAACGGCACCCAGTGGTCGGGTGCGATCGAGTGCAGGGCCCCGACCACGGCGGCGGTGCCGGCCAGTGCCCAGAAGATTCCCTGGTTGTCCATCGATGTGCGTCCTCCGTTGTCTGTGACGCCCTCCTATGATGCCACGGCCCGCGCGGTGCGGCGGGTCTCGAGCCAGCCCACCCACTCCTCGACGCCCTCGCCGCTTCGCGCCGAGAGCCGGAGGAGCTCGGCCTTCGGCATCACGCGGGCGAGCCCGGCCTCGACCGCGGCCACGTCGAGCTCCAGGTGGGGGAGGAGATCGACCTTGGTCAGCAGGACCAGATCGGCCTTGCGGAACATGACCGGGTACTTGAGCGGCTTGTCCTCCCCTTCGGTGACCGAGAGGGCGACGACGTTGATCGCCTGACCGAGGTCGTACACCGCGGGGCAGACGAGGTTGCCCACGTTCTCGACGAACAGGTAGTCGAGTCCGTCTGCGGGAAAGTCGTGCAGCGCGCGGTGAACCATCTCCGCGTCGAGGTGGCAGGCGGAGCCGGTGGTGATGGCGGCGGCGGGGACGTCGACCGCCCTCAGCCGGTCGGCGTCCCGTTCCGTCTCGAGGTCTCCCGCGATCACCCCCAGGCGGCGGCGGCCGGCGAGCGCCCGGGCAGTGGCCTCGAGCACCGCCGTCTTGCCCGCGCCCGGAGAGCCCATGAGGTTGACCGCGAAGACGCCGTGGCGGGCCAGGTGGTCCCGGTTGTGGGCGGCCGTGCGGTCGTTCACGGCGAGGATCCTCTCGTGGACGTCGACCGACACCAGGTTGGGATCGCCGCACCCGCAGGTGTCGCACATCAGGGCACCTCCATCTCGATCTGCTCCAGGACCAGCTCGTCTCCCCCGCACAGGCGCGCCGCCTGTCCGCAGGGCTCGCAGCGCAGCGCGGCGTCCGAGGCGATGGCCTGCCCGCAGCTTGGGCAGGCCCAGGCGGCCTCCACCCGGCGGATCTGGAGCTCCGTGTCGGCCAGGATCCCCTCCCGGCACAGGGTGAAAGCCGTCTCGAACAGCCGGGGCTCGACGCCGGACACCGCCCCGATGGCGACCGTGAGCCGGTGCACGGCGACGGCCTTGCGGGAGCGCGCCTCCTCCTCCACCCGGTCGGCCAGCGCCCTCACCAGCGAGTACTCGTGCATCAGCAGATCCTCGGCAGCTGCTCGCCAGAGAGCCGCTCGAGCAGGCGGTGGCTGCCGATGCGCGTCTTCAGGATGACCCGGCCGGGCTCCTCGGCGACCACCCGGCCGATGAGCCGCACGTCCTCCCCACCGGCCTGTGATCGCACGGCGGCGAGGGCCGCGTCCGCCTCTTCGCCGGGGACCACGGCAAGGAAGCGCCCCTCACAGGCGACGTAGAGAGGGTCGAAGCCCAGCAGCTCGCAGGCCCCACCCACCTCGTCGCGCACCGGGATCTTGGCCTCCTCCAGCTGAATCCCGACCTTCGAGGAGACCGCGATCTCCGCCAGCGCGGTCGCGAGGCCGCCGCGCGTCGGGTCGCGCAGGACATGGGTCCCGGGGACGGCGTCGAGGAGGGCACGCACGGGGGCAATCACCGGGGCGCTGTCGGAGACGAGGGAGGTCTCGAAGTCGATCCCCTCCCGGGCCGCCATCACCGCGATCCCGTGGTCCCCCACCGGGCCGGAGACGAGGACGGCGTCCCCGGCCACCGCGCGCGTCGGGCCGACGTGGACGCCGTTGCGCACGCGACCCAACCCGGACGTGTTCACGTAGATCCCGTCGCCCTTGCCGCGGTCCACGACCTTGGTGTCGCCGGTCACCAGCGCCACCCCGGCCCCGCGGCAGGCCCCCGCCATCCCGGCCACCACCCGCTCGAGGTCGCTCATCGGAAACCCTTCCTCCAGCACGAGGCCCGCGCTCAGGAAGAGCGGCTCCGCCCCGCACATCGCGAGGTCGTTCACCGTGCCGTGGACCGCCAGCGAGCCGATGTCCCCGCCCGGGAAGAACACCGGCTTCACCACGAAGGAGTCGGTGGTGAAGGCGAGACGCTCGCCGCCCACCGTCAGCACTGCGCCGTCCCCGAGCGGCTCCAGGTGGGGGTTGTCGAAGGCGGGGGCGAAGAGCGTCTCGATGAGGCGGGCGGTGAGCGTGCCCCCGCCGCCGTGGGCGAGCTGGACGATGTCGCCGTGCGGCAGCGGGGCCGGGCAGCTGAGCAGGCCGTCGATCGGGCGTGCCATCCGCTAGTGTCCTGTCACCGAAGTCGTGTGCGCTCTCGAGAGCTCTGGCCGCTCGGCGGCCTCGAGCCGCGCGCGCCCATAGTGGAAGTACGCGGCGCAGGCCCCCTCGGACGACACCATCGTCGCCCCGAGCGGGTGCTCGGGCGTGCAGCGGGTGCCGAACTCCGGGCACTCCGTCGGCCGCAGCCGACCCTGGAGGACGAGCCCGCTCCGGCACTCCTCGGGCTCGCTCGCCTGGAGGCCGCCCACGTCGAAGATCTTCTCCGCATCGAAGCGTCCGTACTTCGGCGCCAGGGCGTAGCCGCTGCGCGGGATCTCCCCCACCCCGCGCCAGCTTCGATCCGAGACGACGAAGACGTCCTCGATCATGCGGACGGCCTGCGGGTTGCCGTCGCGCACCACCGCTCGCGGGTATTGGTTCTCGACGCGGTGCTCGCCCCGCTCGAGCTGGGCGACCGCGGCGAGCACGCCCTTCAGCAGGTCCAGGGGCTCGAAGCCGGTCACCACGATGGGGACGCGGTACCGCGCGGATAGCGGCTCGTAGTCGCGGTAGCCGGTCACCGTGCAGACGTGTCCGGGGGCGAGAAGCCCCTGGATGGCGACGTCGCCGCTTCCGAGCAGGGCCTCGAGGGCCGGGGGCACGAGGACGTGGGCCACGAGCACCGAGAAGTTGGAGACCCCCTCGGCGGCGGCCCGGCTCACCGCCATGGCGTTGGCGGGCGCCGTCGTCTCAAAGCCCACCGCGAAGAAGACGACCTTCTTCTCCGGGTGCTCGCGCGCCAGCCGCAGGGCGTCGAGCGGCGAGTAGACGATGCGCACGTCGCCCCCGCTCGCCTTCACCTTCAGCAGGTCGGTCTCGGAGCCGGGCACGCGCAGCATGTCGCCGAACGAGCAGAAGCTGACGTCGGGCCGCGAGGCGATCGCCACCGCCCGGTCGATCAGGGCGAGCGGAGTCACGCAGACCGGGCAGCCGGGCCCGTGGACCAGGTTCACGGTGGACGGCAGCAGCTCGTCGAGCCCGAACTTGAGGATGGAGTGGGTCTGCCCCCCGCAGACCTCCATGAGGGTCCACCGGCGTCGAGCCGTCTCCTGGATCAGGCGGGCGACGGCCTGGACGCTCGTCGGATCCCGGTACTCGTCAACGTGTCGCATCGGGCTTCTCTGAGCCATCGGCGGCGCCCGCCGCCGATGTATCGAGCTCGGCCAGCTCCCCCATCTCCTTGAGCGCGGCGAGCGTCTCGCGGGCGGCCTGCTCGTCGATCCGCGAGATGGCGAAGCCGACGTGCACGAGGACGTAGTCCCCGATCGTGACCTCCGGCACGTAGGCGAGGCAGGCCTGACGCTGGACGCCGGAGAAGTCCACCCGGCCCATGCGCAGCTCGCCCTCACCCTCGATTCCGATCACCTTCCCCGGCACCGCCAGGCACATGGCTATCCCCCCCGTCCCTCCATCATGCCCCGCCCGCCACCCCGGCGACCAGCGCCTGGCCGAGCGCGATGCCGCCGTCCCCGGGGGGGACCTCGTGGTGCAGGCACACCCGGTGCCGGCGCTCGAGGCGACGGGCCACGTCTCCGGCGAGGCGGGCATTCTGGAAGCAGCCCCCGGTGAGGACCACCGGCAGGGCTCCGTGACGCTCCGCCGCGGCGTCCACGACGGCCACCGCCGCCTCGACCAGGGTGTTGTGGAAGCGGGCGGACACCGTCGGCGCCCCGGCACCGTCGAGCAGGTCCGCCACCGCCTCGCGAACCGTGGGCCGGAGGTCGATCTCGATGATGTCGCCGTTTCCAGCGATGGCGTGGCCGTAAGCCCGATCCTCCGCGTCGTCGGCGACGAGGTTCCACTCGAGGGCCACCTGTCCCTCGTAGGTCGAACGAGGCCGACCCAGGCCGAGCGCCCCGAACGCGTCGAAGTACCGCCCGACGCCGTGGGCGAGCGGCGCCCGGAAGCCCCGGGCGATCATCTGCCGGACCACGATCACGTCCCGGCCGGGGATCTCGCGGAAGAGGTCCAGCGCGGACAGGGGTGGGGACCCGTCGAAGGCGTCGTCGAGCGCGGCGAGGGCGATCCGCCACACCTGCCGGATCGCCTCGTCGCTCCCCGCGAGGCGCTGGGGA
This sequence comes from Acidobacteriota bacterium, assembly GCA_022340545.1. GTDB lineage: Bacteria > Acidobacteriota > Vicinamibacteria > Fen-336 > Fen-336 > JAJDNS01. The sequence continues at coordinate 9,211 of JAJDNV010000042.1, forward strand.
CGGAGCGTCGCGAGTCGCTCGAAGCCCTCGAAGGTGGCCAGGAGCAGCTCACCGCCCCACGCCGACCCGTCGACCCCGTATCCCGTGCCGTCCCAGGCCAGACCCAGCACCGGCCCCTCCAGGCCGTGCTCGGCCATCGCGCTCGCGACGTGGGCGTGGTGGTGCTGCACCCCGAGCTTGATCGTCTCGGGGCGCTCCCGGGCGTACGTGGTCGAGAAGTAATCCGGGTGCAGGTCGTGGGCCACGATCTCCGGCTGGATCCCCAGGAAGCCCTGGAGGCGCACGATCTGCTCCTCGAAATGGCGGCACGCCTCCAGGTTGTCGAGGTCCCCGACGTGCGGACCCAACCAGGCCAGGTCTCCCTCGGCCAGGCAGAACGTGTTCTTGAGGTGGGCCCCGCAGGCGAGCACGGGCCGGGACACCGGACGACGCAGCGGCACCGGGCGCGGCACGTAGCCGCGCGCGCGACGCAGCACGGTGGGACGGCCGGCGATCACGCGAGCCACCGAGTCGTCGCAGCGATTCTCGATCGGGCGGTCGTGGGAGAGGAAGAGGTCGGCGATGCCGGCCAGGCGCTCGCGCGCCTCCTCATCCCCCGCGGCCATCGGCTCCTCGGAGAGGTTGCCCGAGGTCATCACCAGCGGTCGGCCCACGGCGGCCAGGAGCAGGTGGTGGAGAGGGGTGTAGGCCAGCATCAGACCCACGAGGGGGTTCCCCGGGGCCACCTCCGCGGCGAGGCCCGCGCCTTCCCGACGCCGCACCAGGACGATGGGGCGCTCGACGGTGGCGAGGAGGCGGCGCTCCTCCGCATCGAGCGTGGCCAGCCGCTCGGCCTCGGCCAGGTCGCGGACCATGACCGCAAACGGCTTCTCGTCGCGTTTCTTGCGCTCGCGGAGCCGGCAGATGACGTCCGGGTCGGTCGCGTCGCAGGCGAGGTGGTACCCCCCAAGGCCCTTCACCGCCACGATGGCCCCGGCGCGGAGGCGCTCGGCGGCGACGACCAGGGGGTCGTCCGGTCCCCCCTCGGCTCCGGCCGCCCGCCCGTCCGGGCCGAACAGTCGCAGCCGGGGGCCGCACTCCGGGCAGGCATTGGGCTGGGCGTGAAAGCGCCGGTCGTCCACGTCCCGGTACTCCCGGGCACACTGCGGACACATCGCGAAGGCGGCCATGGTCGTGTGCGGCCGGTCGTACGGGATCTCCCGCGCGATCGTGTAGCGGGGCCCGCAGCTCGTGCAGTTGGTGAAGGGATAGCGGTGGCGCCGGTCCCCGGGGTCCAGGACCTCGCTCAGGCACGCCGGGCAGGTCGCGAGGTCCGGGGGGATCGAGACACGGCGCTCACCCCCCTCGGGGCTCGCCTCGATGACGAAGGCCTCGGCGGCTTCAGCCGGGATCGGCTCCACCTGCACCCCCTGCACCTGGGCGGCCGGCGGGGGGCCGGTCTCGATCC
>JAJDNV010000054.1 GCA_022340545.1 Acidobacteriota bacterium
CAGTGACACGCGACCCGGCCACACCGCGGGGCTCACCCCGCGTCCCGACACGACCAGGGGGACGTGGAGCTCCCGCCAGTGGGACGTGGCCCCGTGGCCCTCCGCCGTGTTCCACCAGCGCCCCTCGAACCAGATCTCCATGTGACGCGCGTCGCCGAAGACCTCGCCGTGATCGGCGGTCAGGACCTGGACCGCCTGATCCTCCAGGCCTTGATCCTCGAGTGCCTCCTGCAGGGCGGCCAGTGCCTCGTCGGCGTGGGCCACCCGGGCTTCGTAGGCGCACCGGCTGGCCTCGACGCCGCCGAGGCGGTCGCAGCCCAGGCCCTCGAAGAGCCGGCGAGGCGTGAAGGAGTACCCGTGGGGGGCCGAGATGTAGTAGACGAGGAACACTCGTTCGTCCGCGTAGCGTTCCATGGTCGGGGGCAGGGCGGCGATGGTGTCGATCGTCCCGGTGTCCGCCTTGCCCCGGTTGGTGAACCGGTCGAAGGCCGGAACGTCGCGCAGGAAGGAGTTGTTGCCGAGAAACACCGTGTGGTAGCCGGCATCCCGGGCGAGGTGGGACACAAGCAGACTGCCGCGCGAGTACACAACCGCCAGGGGGAGGCCGGCGCCGGCGGAGCGGCGGGCGCGTCGCGGGTCGAGGCGTGCGAGGTAACGTCCGGTGAGGAGTGGCCAGAGGGCGGCCTGCGTGTGCGACCCTACCGAGACGGCCTCTTCGTACCGGTGGCCGCGGCGCGCGAGGCGGTCGAGGGCCGGCGCCACCTCGTCGAGGCGCGGGTTGTCCAGCACGTCTCCCCTCAGCGCATCCTCGACGACGAGGACGATCCACCGGGGCCGGGGATCCTCGCCCGGGGGCTCTGGGGCCACGATCCGTGGCTCGCCCACCGAGACCGTGCCTCCCCGAGCCTCGAGGCACAGGACTCCGTGACCTGCGGGGAGCGGCTCGTCGACCGGTCGGCCGGCGGGATCGGCCGGAGCCGCGGCGTCGACCGTCGTGCTCCAGCTCGTCCCCGACCTCGGCTCCCAGGTCGCGTTCAGCCTCACCCCGCCGCCCGGTCCGAGCGCGACGGCATCGAAGCGGAGCCGGCTTTGCGGCTCCAGTTCGAGTGGGGAAGTGCACCAGCTTCCCCGGTCCGGAAGGACCAGGGAGAGGGTGGCCTCCTCGGAGACCAGCCCGACCGAACGAGTCACGAGCTGCGTGATCGAGCCCTTGCTCGTGTGCCAGGGCAAGGGGATGAGCGAGATGGCCTGGTCGAGGACCGTCACCTCCGGCCCCCGGTGCGCGGTGACGCCCCGCCCGTCCCAGTCCATCTGGAGCAGGTCGACGCTGCGCCGTAGCGGCGGTGACGGGGGACGGCCGATCGGGGAGTACCGGGCGCGGGGGATGTCGATCACACGACGGAGGGTTTCCGCCGAGGGAGCCTCGCCCTCTCCGCCGGCCGGCCCGTCCCCGGGCGGCACGCCGACCAGCGCGAGGAGGAGCAGGATCGCCGGAGGCACGCGCTCACGCTAGCATTCGAGCCAATACCTGTCCACGCTCGTGGGTGCTCGTCACTCCTCCGAGGCCCTCGCCGACCGACGCGGGAGGGCGAGGACGGCGACGGCGACGAGGCCGAGGAGTCCGAGGGCGAGTCCCAACCAGAGCCCGGGCGGCCGGAAGCTCAGCTGCACCTCGCTGCGTCCCTGCGACAGGGCGACCGCGAGGTGACGGCCGTCGGCCCGCCGCAGCGCGGCCGGCTCGCCGTTCACCCGTGCCTCCCACCCCGGTGCCCAGCCGTCGCGGACGACGAGCACGGTCGGGGCATCGGCCTCGGCCAGGATCTCGAGCCGACCCGGTGTCGACACGACGCGCTCGACCCGGCCGCGGACGCCGCGGGCGGCGGCCCCGCCCTCGACGGCCGCACCCCCCGCCTCGAGGAAGCCGCGCTCCGCAGCCTGGCTTGCCCCCTCGCGCGCGTCCGCGACCGGGACGACGTTCGACGCGACGCGAACGCGGCGCAGGGGCGAAGCCAGGTCGTACACGTGGACCGAGAGGGGGGCGATGCGCTCCGGCCTCATCACCCGGCGGGGCCGCAGATCGGGATGCGTCAGGGGATCCGTGCTGAGCACCGTTCGGACGCCGGCTCGGCGGAGGCGTGGCAGGATGAGGCCCAGGTCCCGGCACCCGGCGTCGGCCGGGGAGAGCACCCGGTCCTCCGGAACGAGCATGGTGAGGTCGGGGCTCATCGCCGCGGCCACGCGCAGCGGGACGTTGAAGGCCGGCGTCAGCGTCTCCCGCGCGACCGCGAACGTCCAGGCCTCGTGGGCGGTGCCCTTCGCCCGGCGTGCGTCCTGGTAGCGCCGGCTTGCGTCGAAGCTGCAGGTGAACGTCCGCCCCGCGCGCAGCGTCTCCAGAGCCGCCGCGAGCTCGGGCGACGGTTGGAAGAAGGCGCCCGTGACCATGGGGTTCAGCCCGGACCCGGTCCGCAGGAGGTCGGCGCCGACGAGCGCCACCACGAGGAGCGCGGCCCGGGGGGCCGGGAGCCTCCCGCGCCACGCGACCACGGCCACCGCCGCGACGGCCAGGGCGATCGCTCCCCCGGTGGCGGCGTCGGCGAGGATGCGGGTGAGGAGCGCTGCTCTCATAACCTCCCCGAAGCCCGGCGGGAAGAACGCCCGCGCGAAGGAGACCGTCGCGGCCGGGACGAGGCGGGGCAGAAGGGGAGCCAGCACGAGCAGGCCTCCGAGCGCCCCGGCGGCGAGGGCCAGCCACTTCCACCATCGTCGGCTTTCGGTCGACGCAAGGTGGGCCAGACCGAGGCCAACGAGGAGCGCCACCCCGAGGTGCACGGTGAAGAATGCCTTGACCGGATAGCGCAGGACGCGGAGCGCGGGGAACGGGTCGACCACGACGGCGAGCCCGGCCCATCGTCCCAGGCACAGCACCAGCCCCCCCCCGACCAGGACCACCAGGCGCGTGCGCATCGGGTGGCGCCCCGTCGCCCCGACCGCGGCGACGGCGAGGGCGGCGGCACCCAGGTAGAGGCTCAGGACGTAGGGGAAGCCGCGGGGAAAGAAGCTCTGCCCCCACCACTCCCCGGCGAGGTTGGACAGGTTCCCGTAGAGACCGCCGACGAGGGACTGCAGGAGCGTGAAGGGGTGGACCGAGTGCGCGAGCACGACGTCCGTCGTGAAGCCCTGGCTGCGGGCGCTGTCAGCGACCTGCGAGGCCACGAGCGTGAGCACAGGCGCGGCGAGGAGAGCCCCCAGTCCCAGGGTGGCCGCCGCCCCGGCCAGCTGGTGGGCCGACCGTCCCTTCCGGGGCCGGAGCCCCAGCACCAGACCGACGACCGCCGCCTGCGCCGCGATCTCGATGCCCGTCGTGGACACCGCCACCGCGAGAACGAGGGAGGCGCCGGCCACCGCCCTTCGGCCGGCTCCCTCCGCCGCGCGGGCCAGGGTCAGCACGACGAAGGGCGCCCAGGCGGCGGCCTGCAGGTGCACGTAGAGATTGACCGTGGAGAGAAGAAAGCCTCCCAGGGCGTAGACGAGGGCACCACCGGCGGCCGCGACCGGAGGCAGGCCGAGGAGGCGCCGGAGGAGTGTGTAAGCGCCGAGCGCGGCCAGCGGCACGTGCAGCGCCAGGACCAGCGAGATTCCGGTCTCGTCCGGTCGCAGCAGCTGGAGGAGGTCCGGCAGGTACCCCACCGCGGGGAGGGACAGGGGGACGCCCTCGTGCAGGTACGGGTTCCAGTAGCGAACCTCGCCCGCGCGCAGCCCTTCGAGAGCCAGGCGGCGCAGGGGCAGGAAGTAGAGGGCGAGGTCGCGGAAATAGAGGGAGGCCCCGGACAACGCACCGCGAAGGAAGGGCAGGAAGGCGACGAGGCCGACGAGCGCGGCCACCAGGGCCTCGCGTCGCCGGACGCCGCTCACCGCTCGGTGGCCCCGTCGCCGATCGCCCGCAGCACCCGCGCCGGAACGCCCCCCACGAGGGTCGCCGTCGGCACGTCCTCCGTGACCACGCTCCCGGCGGCGACGAACGACCGGGCGCCGATCCGGACGCCCGGCAGCACCGTGACGTTCGCCCCGAGAAACGCCCCGGCCTCGACGACGACGGGGGCCGCCTTCGCCGGGAAGTGGAGCTGCAGCGGGTGGTCGCGGTACCCGACGTTCGTGTGGGTCAGGACGAGCACGCGCTCGGCGAGGGTGACCTGCCGCTCGAGCTGGATGCCCTCGGCAAGGTCGAGAAGGCACTCGTCGCCGAGGAAGCACTCGTCGGCGATCTCCAGGCCCGCGAGGCCGCGCCGGTAGAGATTGAAGAAGCGAACGTCGTGGAGGATGACCCGCCGCCCGAGGTGGGCCCCGAGAAGGCGCAGCCAGGGCGCGCGAAGCTGGGGCACGAGGGCCAGCCGATACGGGATCATGGCCAGGGTGTAGAACCCGAACCGGAAGGCCTGCCGCCAGCCGATCTCGCCAAGCGCCTTCAAGACGGCCGCCCTTTCAGCGTCCGACGAAAGGCCAGCAGCTGACGGAAGTACCGCACCGAGTCGCTCAGACCCCGCACCGTCGACGTCTTGTCGCTCCGCCGGATGTAGGCCCCCGGGATCTCCTCGATCGTCAGCCCCCTTCGGGCGGCGAGGGCCATGAACTCGGTGTCCCAGAACCAGCCCTCGTCCTCGATCTCGTCCAGGAGTGGCAGCACCGTTTCCCGGCGGAAGAACTTGTAGCCGGTCTCCGTGTCGCGGACCGGGATGTCGAGCAGCTTCCGGACGAGGAAGGAATACCCGCGGCTCATGAAGTAGCGGTCGAGGGACGCGATCTGGAAGGCGTAGATCCGCCGGACGGTGGCGATGTCCGCTCCCCGCTCCAGGGCGCGGACGAGGGATGGGATGTAGCGGCAGTGGACCTCGAGATCGACGTCGAGGTACCCGGCGAAGGTGCCGCGGGCGGCGCGGAAGCCGTCCGTCACCGTGGCCCCCCGGCCGCGGTTGGTCTCGTGCAGGATGAGCCGGAGGTCGAGATGCCGGTGGGACTCGACGATCTCCTTCAGGATCTCGCGGGTCCCGTCCCGGCTCAGGTCGTCGACGAAGAGGATCTCGAACCCCCAGGCCGACTGCACCAGGGTCTCCCGGATCTCCCGGAAGCTCTGCTCGATGTGCTCGGCCTCGTTGTAGCAGGCGAGCACCACGCTGACGTGGGGTGGCCGGTCGCTCACCGTCGCCCCCCCGTCTCCCGCACCGCCTCGATCACGTAGTCGACGTCGGTGTCGCTCAGCCGGGCGTGCAGCGGCAGTCGAAGAAGCGTAGCCGCCACCCGGTCGGTGACCGGAAGCGACACCTCGCCGGCGCCGATCGCCTGCCCCTGTGGTGCGGAGTGAAGGGGGATGTAGTGAAACGACGCCATCACCCCCCGCTCGCGCAGGGCGCCGAGGGCGGCGTCGCGGCTGGCCCCGTCAGGGTAGAGCAGGTGGAAGATGTGGTGGTTGGTCTGGCGATCGGGCAGCTCGGGAGGCAGCCGGACACCCACGCGGTCGGCCCAGTCGGCGAGCCCGGACCGATAGCGGGCCACCACCGCCGCCCTCCTCGCGTCGATCTCCGGGGCCTTGTCGAGCTGCGCCTCGAGAATGGCCGCCAGCACGTCGGAGAGGACGTAGCTGCTGCCCTCCGCGACCCACGTGTACTTGTCGACCTCGCCGCGCAGGAAGGCGGCCCGGTTCGTCCCCTTCTCGCGAATGATCTCGGCGCGGTGGGCCAGGTCCGGATCGACGAGGGCAAGCGCGCCTCCCTCCCCGCAGGTGACGTTCTTCGATTCGTGGAAGCTGAAACAGCCGGCGTCGCCGAGAGTCCCCAGCGCCCGTCCCCGCCAGCGGGAGCCCAGGGCCTGGGCTGCGTCCTCGACCACTCTCAAGTCCCGGTCGCGGGCCAACTCGAGAAGCCTGTCCATGTCAGGGGCCACGCTGGCGTAGTGCACCGGCATGATGGCGGCGGTCCGCGAGGTGATCCGTCGCGCGACGTCCTCGACATCGAGCCCCAGGGTCTCGTCCTCGATGTCGGCGAAAACGGGACGGGCGCCGACGCGAAGCACCGCGTTGGCCGTGGAGACGAAGGTGAACGAGGGACAAACGACCTCCTGCCCCGGCCCGATGCCGAGGGCCAGCAGGGCCAGCTCCATCGCGTGGGTGCAGGAGGTCGTCAGCAGCACGCGGTGAGCCTGGAGGCTGTCGGCCAGGCGCTGCTCCACGCGCCGGCCGATCGGGCCGTCGCCGGCAACGCGCCCGCCGAGGGCGGCCCGCACCGCTTCGAGCTCCCGTTCGTCGAGCCAGGGGACGTGGTACGGAACCGTTCGACCCTCGCGCGGAGCCGTCATTTCCGCGCGTATGCTAGCATGCGGCGTCGCGGCGCTCCTGAGCGGCCCGCGGGGGAGGGCCCATCCCGGTCGAGACCGTTCCCACCCGGCTCGGTCGAGCCCACGACCGCGGGGCGTGGCTCGCGGTCGTCCTCGTCCACCTCGCCTCGACTCTCTGGCTGTTCGGCGGGGCCCTCTTCGATGGGCGGTTGCTGTACTTCCGGGACCTCTCGACGTACTACGCCCCCCAGTACGCGTTTGCCGCCCGCTCGCTGCGTGAGGGCCTCTGGCCGTTGTGGAATCCCCTCGCCAACGCCGGCGAGCCCTTCCTTCTGGTCTACCCCGTGGACCTCGTCCTCCTGCTCCTGAGAGGGTGGCCGGCCCCCCTCGGCGTGGGTGCGGCCCTCCATCTTCTGATCGCTCTCGTGGGCGCCTCCTTTCTGGGGCGGCGACTCGGGCTCGGCCCCGTGGCGGCGTGGCTCGTCGGGACGGTCTTCGGCCTCGGAGGGTTCTGTCTCTCGACCGTGAACCTGCTCCCCCTCTTCGAGGCGATGGCCTGGGCCCCGGTCGTGGTGTTCGCGTTTCTCGGGGCGGTGTCGCGGCCGAGCGGCCGTCGTCTGGCGGGGCTGGCCGCCCTGCTCGCGCTGCAGGTGAGCACACTGGCGGTGGAGATCGTCCTGCAGACGCTGGTCGTGGGTGTCGTCCTGGCCGCGGGACCCACCCTCTGGAGAGACCGCACCAGGCTCGTCCGGCTCCTTGCCGCGGGCGTCCTCGCCCTGCTTCTCGCCGCTCCCGCCGTGCTCGGCGTTCGCGCCCTCCTGTCGGGCACGGCGCGTGAAAGGGGATTCGCCCCCGGCGAGGTCTTGAACTTCTCCCTGCATCCGGTCGTCATCGGTGAGATGTTTCTCCCGAGGTTTCTCGGGGAGCCCCTCGCCTTCTCCGACCGCGACTACTGGGGGCGGGCCTACTCCCCGACGGGCTTTCCCTACCTCGTGACGCTCTACCTCGGCCTGCCGACTCTTCTTCTGGCCGCGCACGCGCGGGGGAGGCGCCGTCTGTGGGGGCTGGCCCTCGTCGGCCTCGTGCTGGCCCTCGGCCGCCACGGCCCGCTGAGCCTACTCCCCGCCGAGGTGGGCCTGCCGTTCCGCGGTCCCCAGAAGCTCCTCTTCCTGACCCACGTCTCCCTCGCGCTCCTCGCCGGGTTCGGGCTGGAACGTGCGGTGCGTCGTCCCGGCGGACGGCCTCGCTTCTGGCCTGCTCTGGCCCTTCCCGGCGCGATGCTCCTCGTCGTGGCGGCCTTGCTGCAGGTCTGGCCCGGCGCGGTGCGTTCGGTGCTCGGGCACGTGGTCCCACCAGTGCTCGACCCCCGCGGCCTCGTCGCGGCCCGGGAGCTCTGGCCGACGCTGTGGCTGGCGAGCGGAGCGGTGGCCCTCGCCACGGGCCTGGCGATCGGGAGGGGCGGCCGGATCGCCTGGGCGGCGGCGGGTCTCGTCGCCCTCGACCTGCTGATCGTCAATGGCTCCGTCAATCCCCTCACCCAGGCGTCCTTCTATGATCTGCGGCCCGAGGTGGCCGACCTCGTGCGTCCGGCGGCGGCCGAGGGCCGCTTTCGGTGGTTCTCCTACGGTGTCGCGCACACACCGGGCCTCCGCTTCGAGCCCCTCATGTCCCGGGCCCGCTCCGACGTCTGGCTCTACTACCTCGACCGGCAGGCCCTGCTGGCGCGCACACCGGCGCTCGACGGTCTGGAGGGGGCCTACGACGTCGACCGCACGGGATGGGCCCCGGAGGGGGCCACCCTAGCCCTCCCCGAGGCCTCCCCCGGGCGTTTCCGCGCCCTCCACGACCGACTGCGGTTGGCCAACGTTCGCTGGGTGATGTCCTTCCGGCCGCTCCCGGGGGATCTGGTCGAGCGGCGCGGCGAGGTGAAGCTGCCGGAGATACGGTCCCCCCTGGCCTTGTACGAGCTGCGCCGGCCCCTTCCGCGGGCCTTCTGGGTGCCCCGTGCCGACGGGGTCGAGCCGGTGCCGGGGGCCCCCGATGTCCGATACGAGCGCCTCGACCCCCACACGGTGCGGGTCACGGGCTCGACCCCTCCGGGGTTCATCGTGGTGCTCGATGGCCACCACCCGGACTGGTCGGCCGAGGACCGGTCAGGTCCCGTGCCTCTGCTCCGGGGCCCCGGGCGGTACCAGATCGTCGCGACACCGGGCGGGCCGCGCGAGCTCATCCTGCGCTACCGCCCTCGCTGGCCTCGTCTGGCTTTCGGGCTAGCGGCCCTCGGGCTCCTGGGCGTGATGGTCGCCGCCCGGAGATGAGGCCTTCGTCCTGTTTCACCACTGCCCGGCACGGCCCGTGCTATTCTTCTCCGGCGTGCACGGAAAGCGGCAGGGAATCGGACAGCTGACGTCACGACAGGGCTTGACACTAGCTAGACCAGGGCGTTAGCATTTGGCGACTAAATTGTTGTAGGAATTAAACTTTTTCGGCTGGGAGCGAATGCCTGTCAGACTCGGTGAACTGCTGCTGAAGGAGAACATGGTCACTCCTCAGCAGCTCCAGGACGCCCTCAATCATCAGAAGATGAACGGGGGCAAGCTCGGCAAGGCCTTCGTCTCCTTGGGATTCGTCAAGGACGAGGAGATCACGAGCCTGCTCTCTCGCCAGTACGGGGTCCCGTCGATCAACCTCGATCACTTCGAGGTCGACCCCGCGATCATCAAGATCATCCCGGCGGAGACGGCTCGCAAGTACCAGGTGCTCCCCCTGTCCCGCTCGGGAGCGACCCTCACCATCGCGATGGCGGACCCGACCAACGTCTTCGCCATGGACGACATCAAGTTCATGACGGGCTACAACGTCGAGCCGGTGGTGGCCTCGGAGACGACCCTCGAGGAGGCGATCGACCATTACTACGGGTCGATGCGCTCGCTGGAACTGCGGCGCGATCCGGCCATGGCCGGGGGGCTCACGCCCGTGGGGGGCGACGCCCTCAAGGACGCGATGGACGCCCCGGCCCTGACCATGGACGACATGGCCGGGATTGGCGGCCTCTCCGAGATCGACCTCGACTCCATGAGCGAGGCCGACGCCGACGTCGAGGAGGTCAGGCAGGACGAAGACGAGATCGACCTCGGGATGCTCAGCAAGTCGGCCGACGCCGCCCCCGTGGTCAAGCTGACCAACGTCCTCCTCGTGGACTCGCTCAAGCGGGGAGCCTCCGACATCCACATCGAGCCCTACGAGAAGGAGTTCCGGGTCCGGTTCCGCATCGACGGCGTTCTCTACAACGTGATGGCGCTGCCGATGAAGCTCAAGGACCCGCTCATCTCCCGCATCAAGATCATGGCCAAGCTGGACATCGCGGAGAAGCGGCTCCCCCAGGACGGCCGGATCAAGATCAAGATGAAGGTCGAGAACCGCAGCCGCGATCTCGACTTCCGTGTCTCGAGCCTCCCCACGCTGTGGGGCGAGAAGATCGTGATGCGGCTGCTGGACAAGTCGAAGCTCATGCTGGACATGACCAAGCTGGGCTTCGAGCCGCACTCGCTCGAGCGTTTCAAGAGCGCGATCGGCAAGCCCTACGGGATCGTGCTCGTGACCGGTCCTACCGGCTCCGGCAAGACGAACACGCTCTACTCGGCAATCGCCTCGCTCAACAAGCCCGACACCAACATCATGACCGCGGAGGACCCTGTCGAGTTCAACCTCCCCGGCATCAACCAGTGCCAGATCCGCGAGAACATCGGGCTGAACTTCGCGTCGGTGCTCCGCTCCTTCCTGCGCCAGGACCCGAACATCATCCTGGTTGGGGAGATCCGCGACTACGAGACCGCGGAGATCGCGGTCAAAGCCGCGCTCACCGGGCACCTCGTGCTCTCGACGCTCCACACCAACGATGCCCCCTCGACGGTGTCGCGCATGGTGAACATGGGCATCGAGCCCTTCCTCGTGGGCACCGCGGTCAACCTCATCCAGGCCCAGCGTCTCATCCGGCGGGTCTGCAAAGGCTGCAAGACCGAGGACGACGTGCCCGCGAAGACCCTCATCGACATCGGCTTCGAGCCCGACCAGGTCGAGACCTTCAAGGTTTACAAGGGCAAGGGGTGCGGGGCCTGCAACGGGACCGGCTACAAGGGGCGTATCGGCCTTTACGAGGTCATGGAGATCACCGAGGGGATCCGCGACCTGATCATGGTGGGAGCGACGGCGATCGAGATCAAGAGAAAGGCCCTGGAGGAGGGGATGCTCACCCTCCGGCAGAGCGGCCTCGAGAAGATCAAGGCCGGTACCACCACCATCGAGGAGGTTCTCAGGGAGACCGTCCTCTAGAGTTGTGACTGACGTGCCGAGCCGGGCCCTCGTTGGGGGCCGGTCCGGCCGTCGTGTTCGAAGGGGGTCATGGCGTGGCCGTCAGCCTTCACCAACTGCTCAAGACGATGACGGAGATGGGGGGGACCGACCTCCACGTCACCACGAACTCCGCCCCGCAGATCCGTGTCGACGGGAAGCTGCGGCCGCTCGATCTGCCGCCCCTCAACGCGGTGGAGACCAAGCAGCTCGCCTACAGCGTCCTCACCGACGCGCAGAAGCACCGCTTTGAGGAAAGCCTCGAGCTGGACTTCAGCTTCGGGATCAAGGGCATGGCCCGGTTCCGGGCCAACGTCTTCATGCAGCGGGGGGCGGTGGCCGCGGTCTACCGGACGATCCCGTACGAGATCAAGGGTTTCAAGGAGCTCGGCCTGCCCATGGTGGTGTCGCAGATCTGCGACAAGCCGCGCGGGCTGGTCCTCGTGACCGGCCCCACCGGCTCCGGGAAGTCCACGACGCTGGCCGCGATGCTCGACAAGGTCAACTCCGAGCGTCACGAGCACATGATCACGATCGAGGACCCGATCGAGTACCTTCACCAGCACAAGAAGTGCGTGGTGAACCAGCGCGAGGTTCACGCCGACACCCATGGCTTCGCGAACGCTCTTCGCGCCGCCCTGCGCGAGGACCCCGACGTCGTGCTCATCGGTGAGATGCGCGATCTCGAGACCATCGAGTCCGCGCTGCGGATCGCCGAGACCGGCCACCTCACCTTCGCGACGCTTCACACGAACTCGGCCGCGCAGACCATCAACCGAATCGTCGACGTCTTTCCCGCGCACCAGCAGTCGCAGGTGCGAGCGCAGCTGTCACTCGTGCTGGAGGGCATCATGTGCCAGTCCCTCCTCCCGCGCGCGAGCGGCACCGGGCGCGTGTTGGCGATGGAGATCCTCGTGCCCAACCCCGCGGTGCGCAACCTGATTCGCGAGGACAAGATCCATCAAATCTACTCCGCGATGCAGACGGGCCAGGAGAGGCACGGCATGCAGACGTTCAACCAGTCGCTGGCCAGCCTCTACTTCGCCAAGCAGCTCACCCTGCAGACCGCGCTCGCGGTGAGCTCGAACCCCGAGGAGCTGCAGGACATGATCAACCGCGGCGCCGGCCTCTCCACCCCGCAGGCGGGGGGCCGGCCGCCACGGCCGGGGACGCGCTAGTCGTTTCGGGAGGAGCTGATGCCAGCTTTCGTCTGGAAGGGCAAAACACGCGACGGGAAGGCGGTTTCGGGTGAGCGGGTGGCCGAGAACAAGGAATCGGTCATGGCGCTGCTCCGCCGGGACCAGATCCTGGTCTCGTCGGTCAAGGAGAAGGGCCGGGAGATCGCGCTGCCGAAGTTCGGCGGTGGGGTCCCGGCCAAGGACCTGGCGGTCTTCACCCGGCAGTTCTCGGTCATGATCGACGCCGGTCTGCCGCTCGTCCAGTGTCTGGAGATCCTGGGCGGCCAGCAGGAGAACAAGACCTTCGCCAAGGTGCTCCAGCAGACCCGCATGGACGTGGAGGGTGGTGCGAGCCTGGCCGACGCCATGAGCAAGCACCCCAAGGTGTTCGACGACCTCTACAGTAACATGATCGCGGCGGGGGAGGCTGGCGGTATCCTCGACACCATCCTCAAGCGCCTCGCGACCTACATCGAGAAGTCGGTCAAGCTCCAGTCCCAGGTCAAGGGGGCCATGGTCTACCCGGTGGCGGTGCTGTCGATCGCCGGCATCGTCATTGCGGTCATCCTCTGGAAGGTCATCCCGACGTTCGCCGCGATGTTCGCAGGCCTGAACGCGGAGCTGCCGCTGCCGACCCGCTTCGTCATCTCGCTCAGCAACTGGTTTGTGCGCCTGCTGCCCTTCATCGTGATCGGCGGTGTGCTCCTGGTCTTCGCGTACAGACGGTACTACGCCACCCACGGGGGGCGACGGGTCGTGGACAGGGCGATCCTCCGGGCTCCGATCCTGGGGGTCCTGATGCAGAAGATCGCGGTGGCGCGCTTCTGCCGCACCCTGTCAACGCTGATCTCCTCCGGCGTCCCGATCCTCGACGGCCTGGAGATCACCGCACGAACCGCGGGAAACGCCATCATCGAGGACGCGATCATGGCGGTGCGCAAGGGGGTAGAGAGCGGTCTGACCGTCGCCCAGCCGCTGAAGGAGACCGGGGCGTTCCCGCCGATGGTGGTCCAGATGATCGGCGTCGGCGAGCAGACCGGTGCTCTGGACGCGATGCTGAGCAAGATCGCGGATTTCTACGAGGAAGAGGTCGACCAGGCGGTGGCAAACCTCCTCACGCTGATGGAGCCGGTCATGATCCTGTTCCTCGGCGTGACCGTGGGCGGCATCATCATCGCGATGTACCTGCCGCTGTTCGACCTCATCAGCAAGCTCTCCTGAACGGGAGAGCGCTCACGCCCCGACCGCTCGGGCCGTCGGGACGTGAGGCGCGGTGCGGGGGGCCATGCACGTCGATCTCGAGGCACGCCTCAAGAGATTGATGCTGTTCAGGGTGGTGATGGTGACCACCCTGCTCTTCATAGCGACGTACGTCGAGGCGGTCCTCTTTGAGACGCTCCTTCGCGTCAACCCCTTCTACTTCGTCATCGTCGCCACCTACGTGCTGACCGTGGGCCACGCCATCGCCCTGCGATTCGTCTCCTCGCGCCTGGTCCTGGCCCACGCGCAGGTGGTGGGCGACCTCCTGATCATCACTGCCCTCGTCCTCGTCACCGGGGGCGTCCGCACCGGGTTCCTGCTCCTCTACCCGCTCTCGGTGCTGTCCGCCACCATGCTCGTGCCGCGGCGGCAGGCCCTCTCGATCGCGGGGGTGGCGACGATCCTCTACGGCGGGCTCCTGGCCGCGGTCCGCCTCGGCCTCGTGCCTCCCCAGGGTCTCTCCGACGTCGTGGAGCTCGAGCTGCGTCCGATCCTGTACTCCGTGTTCGTCCTGGGGGTGGCCTGCGCGACGGTGGCCGTGCTGGGCTCCTACCTCGCGGAGAGCCTGCAGCACGCTGGCCACCAGCTGGAGATGGCCGAGGTCGAGGTCGCCGACCTGCGGGAGCTCAACCAGGTCATCGTCGACAGCATCCAGAGCGGCCTCATCATGACCGATGCCGAGGGCCACATCCGTCACGTCAACGCCTTCGGCGAAGGCATCCTCGGGCGCCGGGCCTCGGCGCTGCTGACGATGCCCCTGCGTGACGTCCTGGGGTCCAACCTGCTCGGCAGCGCGGAGCTGCGGGCCCGCGCCGCGAGCCGCGCCCTGGCCCGCCTCGAGCTCCGCTACCACCATCCCGGCGGGTCGGAGCTCGACCTCGGCGTGTCGGTCACCCCCCTTGCCACGGCGGAGGCGGCGCGGGGCGGGTACCTTGTCGTGTTCCAGGACCTCACGGACGTCCGACGTCTCGAGGCCGAGCTCCGGACGAACGAGAAGCTGGCCGCGGTGGGTGAGATGGCGGCGCAGCTGGCCCACGAGATCCGCAACCCGCTCGGGTCGATCCGCGGCTCGGCGCAGGTGCTGGCCGGGGAGCCCGGGTTCAGCGCGGACCAGGGACACCTTCTCACGATCATCTCCCGCGAGTCGAAGCGCCTCTCCGACACGCTGAACCGCTTCCTCTTCCAGGCCCGGTCCAGCGGGAAGCCCCGCGACGTCGTGGACCTGCGACCGCTTCTCGAGGAGGCGGTCACGCTGCTGCGCAACGGGCCCGAGATCGGGCCCGACCACGCGGTGAGGCTCGAGACCGACGACGGACCGCATCTCTGCCTGGCCGACCGCGACCAGATCACCCAGGTGTTCTGGAACCTCGCGCGGAACGGCCTCGAGGCGATGCCCGAGGGGGGCGACCTCGTGGTCAGCCTTCGTCGGGTCGGAGCCGATGTGGTTCTCACCGTTCGCGACCAGGGCCGGGGAATGGCCCGCGAGGAGCAGCGGCGGGTCTTCGAGCCGTTCCAGTCGTCGAGCGCCATGGGCACGGGGCTCGGCCTGGCGATCGTCTACCGGATCGTGCGTGAGCACGGCGGCGACATCAGCGTGCGCAGCGCGCCGGCCCGGGGGACGGAGGTCGAGCTCCGTCTGCCCCTGGTGGCGGTGGCCCAGTCGATGGAGGCCTCCCGGTGAGCCGCATCCTCGTCGTCGACGACGAGCAGTCGATGCGAGAGTGGCTGGCGATCATGCTCCGCAAGGAGGGGTACGAGGTCGTGGTGGCCGACGGCCGCGGGCAGGCCGCCGCCGTTCTCGGCAACGAGACGGTGGACATGGTGATCACCGATGTACGGCTGACGGACGGTGACGGGATCGAGATCCTGCGCCACGTCAAGGCGGCGGCGCCGGAGACGATCGTGATCGTGATGACGGCGTTCAACACGACCGAGTACGCGGTCGCCGCCCGCAAGCTCGGGGCGGAGGCCTACGTGCTGAAGCCGTTCGACGTCGACGAGCTGCGGGTCGTCGTGCGCGACGCCTTCGCCAACAGCCGGCTGCGCGAGGAGAACGTCATCCTCAAGCGGGAGGTCGGCAAGCTGTACGGCCTCGACCACGTGGTCGGGACCTCGGCGGTGATGGCCGCGCTCTTCGAGATGGTCCGCGCGGTCGCCCCCACCAGCTCGACCGTTCTGGTGACCGGGGAGAGCGGGACCGGAAAGGAGCTGGTGGCGCGCGCCATCCACGGTCTCTCCGGACGGGCGGAGAGGCCGTTCGTGAGCATCAACTGCGGGGCCCTGCCCGACACCCTCCTGGAGAGCGAGCTCTTCGGCCACGTCAAGGGCGCCTTCACCGACGCCCGCCAGAACAAGAAGGGTCTCTTCGAAGCTGCCCACGGAGGCACGCTCTTCCTCGACGAGGTGAGCGAGACCTCACCCCCGATGCAGGTCAAGCTCCTGCGCGCCCTGCAGGAGAGGCGCATCCGCCGTCTGGGGGGCACGGAGGAGATCGACGTCGACGTCCGCGTGATCGCTGCCACCAACATCCCCCTCGAGGACCTCGTGCACGAGAAGCGCTTCCGCGAGGACCTGTTCTACCGTTTGCAGGTGATCCCAATCCGGACGCCACCGCTGCGCGAGCGGCGCGAGGACATCCGCCTGCTCGCCGAGCACTTCCTGGAGAGGTTCAGCCGCCGGATGGGGAAGAAGGTGGAGCGGCTGACCGAGGACGCGCTGGTGAGCCTCGAGCGGTATTCCTGGCCCGGCAACGTGAGGGAGCTCGAGAACGTGGTCGAGCGGGCGGTGGCGCTGGAGACGTCGACCGAGGTGGGGCCGGACCGTCTGCCCGAGGCCCTGGGCGAGCGGGAGGGCCGGGAGTCGGCGACCCTCATCGGGCCCGGATTCCGGCTCGACGCCCACCTGAAGGGGGTGGAGGCACGGCTCCTCGAGGAGGCCCTGGAGGCGGCCCGAGGGGACCGGGCCGAGGCGGCCCGGCTGCTGGGCGTCACCCCCCGGTCTCTCCGCTACCTGGTGCAGAAACACGGGGGTCTGCATGACAAGAATTGACCGGGTGACAAAAAGTGTCATGCGCGGCGCACGGGGCAAGGCTCTAAACTATTGATATAAAGAAAGTTGTATGCGAGGTCGTGTGGCACGTGGATTGCTACTGTCGTGACCGGCCAAAGATCGATCCTTGGCGAAAGGAAGGTTGAGCTAAATGAAGAGACAGAAGGGTTTCACCCTTATCGAGCTGCTGATCGTCGTAGCGATCATCGGCATCATCGCCGCGATCGCGATCCCGAGTCTTCTGCGGGCGCGCGTCTCGGCGAACGAGTCGGCCACCATCGGTGACATCCGCACCGTCATCTCCGCCCAGGCCGCCTACCAGTCGGCGAACGGCGGGTGGTACGAGGGCACGTTCCTGTGTCTGAACGCTCCGTTTGCCGGCTGCATCCCCAGCTATCCCACGAACTCGCCCACGTTCATCGACAGCCAGCTCGCCAGCCTGCAGTCGAAGTCGGGGTACGACCGCTCGTTCGACGGCGGCAGCTCCCCGACCAGCATCAACTCGAACATCTCCTCGACCTCCAGCGTGACGTCCTACGCCTATTGGGCGACTCCTACGAGCCCGGGCCAGACCGGCGTCCGTGGCTTTGCCGGCGACTCCAGCGGCATCCTCTGCTTCAGCACCAACGGCGCCACCGCTGCGGTCACCGGGGACATCGGTCTCAACACGAACGACGCCAGCTGCAACGTCCTCCAGTAGGGCGTCGGCAGGCCTGACGCAGGCCCGGCGGTCCGGGGGGGCCCCGCCTCCCCGGACCCCACATCCCGGGGAGGAAGACATGTCACGCGGCGACCCGACGAGTTCGGGGTTCACGCTGATCGAGCTGCTCATCGTGGTGGCGATCATAGGGATCATCGCGGCGATCGCGATCCCGAGTCTTCTGCGAGCGCGCGTCTCGGCGAACGAATCGGCGACCATCGGCGACATCCGCACCATCATCTCGGGCCAGGCGGCGTACCACTCGGCCAACGGCGGCTGGTACGAAGGGAGCATTGAGTGTCTTCTGGCTCCCTGGAACGGGTGCATCCCCAGCTACCCGACGAACTCGCCAACGTTCATCGACAGCCAGCTGGCGTCCCTGCAGGCGAAGTCGGGATACGACCGGTCGTTCCAGGGCGGGGCCGCCCCCACCTCCATCAACAGCAACGTGAACTCGACCTCCAGCGTGACGTCCTACGTCTACTGGGCGACTCCGACGAGCCCCGGCCAGACCGGCGTGCGCGGCTTCGCCGGCGACTCGAGCGGCGCCCTCTGCTTCAGCAGCAACGGCGCGGCCGCCGCCACCATGGGCGACCTCCTCCTGGACTTCTCGGACCCGACCTGCAACGTGCTGCAGTAGCTGCCTTGTCGTGAGGCAGTGCCGTCAGTACACTCCCCTTCATGGCGGAGCCGTCACCTCTCCTGACCCGCGGGTTGAGCAAGAGCTATCGCGTCGGCCACATCCGCCAATCGCTCCATCCCGCTCTCATCGACCTCGATCTCGAGGTGCGCCGCGGTGAGATCCTCGGCTACGTCGGTCCGAACGGCTCCGGGAAGACGACCACCCTCAAGCTGCTGACCGGTCTCCTGAAGCCGGACGGTGGCGAGGCCTGGGTGTTCGGCCAGCCGCTCGAGAGCCGGGCCTGGCGTCACCGCATGGGCTACCTGCCCGAGCATCCCTACCTCTACGACTACCTGACCCCGAGCGAGTACCTGGACTACGCGGGGCGCCTGTTCAGCCTCCCCGCGCCCGTACGGCGAAAGCGGGCACGCGAGCTGCTGGCCCTCGTCGGTCTCGAGCGTTCCACCCGGGTTCCGATGCGCCGGTTCTCCAAGGGCATGGTGCAGCGGGTGGGGCTCGCCCAGGCCCTGATCAACGACCCCGAGCTGTTGCTCCTGGACGAGCCCATGTCGGGCCTCGATCCGCTGGGCCGGCGTCTCGTCCGCCACCTGATCCTCGACCAGCGCAAGGCGGGAAAGACGGTCCTCTTCTCGACCCACATCCTCTCCGACGCGGAGACGCTGTGCGACCGGGTTGCGGTCCTGCGGGCCGGCCGTCTGGTCCAGGTGGGGGCCCTGGGGGAGATGCTGCGCCCCGACGTCGCCCACATGGAGGTCCTGGTGGAGGGCCCCGGGTCCGGCCTCCCCGAGATCGAGGGAGAGATGCGGCGAGAAGCGGTCGGGGATCGCACCCGGCTCGAGGTCGACGAGAAGGCCCTCGCCCGGGTCATCGTCGCGGTCGACGCCGCGGGCGGGAGGGTGCTCTCCGTGCAGCCGGTGCGGCAGTCGCTCGAGGAGCACTTCTTCCAGGAGATGGGCGGCGACGACGGGGGAGGGAACAGTTGGGAGGGCTGAGCCGCCTGGTCGCGGTCGCGGCCAACACCTTCCGCGAGACCGTCCGCGAGCGGGTGCTCTACAACCTCGTCTTCTTCGCGATTCTCATGACCCTCTCGGGTCTGCTCCTTGGCCAGCTCTCGATCCGCCAGGACGAGAAGGTTCTCAAGGACATCGGCCTCGCCGCGATGGACTTCTTCGGGACCCTCATCGCCATCTTCATCGGGGTGGGCCTGGTCAGCAAGGAGATCGAGCGCCGGTCCCTCTACCCTCTTCTCGCGAAGCCGCTCTCCCGGGGCGAGTTCTTCCTTGGCAAGTTCGCCGGGCTCGTCTTCACCCTGCTCGTCAACATCGCGGTCATGACCCTGGGCCTCTACGCGACGCTGCTCGCGACCGGTCGCGGGGCCGACCCGGGGCTTCTCGCCGCCATCTACCCCATCTTCCTCGGGCTGGTCCTGGTCGTGGCCTTCGCGATGCTCTTCTCGACGCTGACGTCGTCGGCCCTGGCGTCGGTGCTCACCGTCGGGGTGGTGCTGGCCGGCCGCTTCTCCGACGTGGTTCGGAACATGCGCGAGGTCCTGCCCGCCGTGCCGACCTGGGTGGTCGACGGGCTCTCCGCGGTCATCCCCAACTTCCGGAACTTCGACTTCAAGGACCGGGTGACCTACGGTGACCCCGTCCCGGGGGATGTGCTGCTGTGGGTGACCGTGTACGCCGCGGTCTACGTCACGATCGTTCTCGGCCTCGGCCTCGCCTCGTTCCGATCCCGGGACTTTCAGTGACCCGGCCCCTCGCCGTCCTGCTGCTCCTCCTGGTCCCGGTCGTGCCGTGGAGCCAGTCGAAGATCGACGAGCGGGCGGGGATCTTCCGCGCCCAGGAGGAGGTGCTCTACCTCTGGTCGGGCGAGCAGGTCCGGAACCTGTTCCCGGGCTTCGAGGACCTGGCCGCCGACGTGTACTGGCTGCGCACGGTCCAGTACTTCGGGGGGCAGAGAGTGTACTCTCGCAAGAAGGATTTCGCGCTTCTCCGGCCGCTCGTCGAGATCACCACCACCCTCGATCCCCGGCTGGAGATCGCCTATCGGTACGGTGCCGTCTTCCTCTCGGAGTTGCCTCCGACCGGGGCCGGGCGTCCGCACGAGGGGATCGAGATCCTCGAGAAGGGCACGCGGGCCATGCCCGAGTCGTGGCGGCTGCGGCAGTACCTCGGCTTCTTCTACTTCCTCTACCTCGGGGACGCCCGGCGCGCGGCCGCCGTCCTGGAGGAGGCGGCCGAGCTGCCGGGGGCCGCGTTCTGGCTGCGTACGCTGGCCGCGGATCTACTCGCGCGGGGCGGGGACCGGGCGGCCTCGCGTCAGATGTGGCAGCGGATGTTCGACCAGTCAGAGGAGGGGATTCTCCGCGAGAACGCCCGGGTCCAGCTCGCCATCCTCGATTCGCGCGATCGCGCGGACCAGATCACGGAAGCAGTGCAGAAGTTCGAGCGGCGTCACGGCCGTCGGCCCCACCGGCTCGAGGAGCTCCGGCGCTCGGGTCTGTGGCGGGGGCCGCTCGAGGACCTGAACGGGGTGCCGTTCCACTATGATGCTTCGAGGGGGCGGGTGTCGATCTCGAGGGAGTCGCCGCTCTGGCGACCCGAGCCGCCCGCTGCTGGAGGATGAGGATGATCCGATCGACGTGCCGAGCCCTCGGGGCCGCGGTCCTGCTCGCAACGGTGGCCCTCGCCGGGCCCGCGGTGGCGGCCGCCCAGAGCGCGCCGTCGAAGGGGGACGTTGTGCCGCCCTTCGAGACGACAGGGATCGATGGCAAGGCCCGCAAGTTCGATTTTCCGAAGGGTTCGAAGACGGTGCTGCTCTTCTTCCTCAGCGGCTGCCCCAGCTGCCACAAGATGATCCCCGAGTGGAACCGGGCCTACGCCCGGCGGCCGGAAGGTCTCCAGGTGGTGGGCGTGATCCTGGATCAGGAGCCGCCGGGCTTCTGGTCGACGTTGTCGATCACCTTCCCGGTCGTGCGCGCGCCGGGACGCAGCTTCCTGCGAAGCCTTCACGTCAACCGCGTCCCGCTGATGCTGCGCGTCGGCGAGGGCGGCACGATCGAGGACCTGGCCGTCGGGGTGACGGACCCCATCCGCCTCGGCGAGCTCTTCAAGCCCTGAACGCGGGCGCCAGGCCTGGGGGCC